>JAGRPB010000121.1 GCA_020439945.1 Verrucomicrobiia bacterium | reverse complement strand
CTTACCACTTGGCTATCCCGCCGTCTTCTCCGGGGTGACGGCCAGGTGCGAAGGGGAAAAAACCGGGTCGCGGCAGGCCGAAAATGGAGAGCGTCACTAAAAGCCCTCCGCTATTTCTGTCAACGAACGATTCGTGGCGGAATGGTCCTCGAAACCCGCCATTCAATCCGACGAAAAAGCCCCGCCGACCGGCGGGGCTTCTCGGTTCGAGCCTTTCCGGCTCGTGAATTCGGAGCGCCGATCTCAGGCCTTCCAGGGCAACGGCCATTCGCCAGGGATGGCGAGCTGGTAGTTGCCGTCGGGACCGGGTTGAACCGGTGCTTCGGCATCGAAGGCGAAGACTTCGGGCATGATGCTGAAGTCGCTCTTCACCGCCTCGTCCCAAGTGATTTCCTGCCCGCTGTAGGTGGCAAGACGGCCCAGGGTCGTGGTGAAAGAACTCTTGGCGCCGTAGTAGGCGTTGTTGATCGGGATGTCTTCGCGGATGTGCTTGTGCAGCATCTCGTGCTCGACGTCATAGGGATTGGGATCCTTCTCGCCGCGCGGCAGGCGATGCTGCCACTTCACGTTGCCCTTGAGATCGGTGATCTTGCCCTCGGCGAGATAGAGGATCCCGTCGGTGCCGTGGATCTCTTCCGCCACACGCCGCCAGGTGTTCTTGATCTGGCGACACTGGCTGTTCATCACCACGTTGTTGTGCTCGGGACCGAAGCGGAACTCGACATAGTGGTGGTCGTAGATCTCGCCCACGGTGAGGGGCTCGGTGCCGGCTCGGCCTCCCATGCCCTGGGCGGAGATCGGGTGTCCGCCCATGGCGGAATCGCCGCTCACGAACCAGTTGATGACGTCGATGTTGTGAATGTGCTGCTCGGCGATGTGATCGCCACAAAGCCAGACGAAGTGATACCAGTTACGCATCTGGTAGGTCATCTCGTTCCAGCCGGGCTGACGCTCGATGATCCACGGGCGGCTGCCGTTCCACCAGCACTGGGCGCTGACGATGTCGCCGATGAGTCCTTCCTCATGCACTTTCTTGAACGCTTCCAGGTAGACGTTCTGGTAGTGGCGTTGGAGGCCAACGACGACTTTCAGGTTCTTCTGATCGGCCACCTTGGCGGCTTCGATGATGCGGTTGTAGCCGTGTGCGTCAACGCAGACGGGTTTCTCCATGAAGACGTTCTTTCCCGCCTGGACCGCATATTCGAAGTGGATCGGGCGGAAGCCGGGAGGTGTGGCGATGCAGACGAGATCGACCTGGTCGATCACCTCTTTGTAGGCGTCAAAACCGGCGTACTGGCGGCTCTCGGGAACATCGACCTGCTTTAGGCTGCCGTTTTTCTCCATCTGTTTCTGGATGATGGGAAGTCCCTGGCCGCGAGGACCGGTGCCGTCGATCTTGTCCTGGAAGGCATCGGCGATGGCAACCAGGCGGGCCGAGTCATTGGCGGTCAGGTTCTGGACGATGGCGCCGCTGTTGCGGCCGCCGCAGCCGATCATGCCGACCTTGATTTCATCACTGCCGGCCACTTGAGCGTAGCTCTCGATCGGGAGCGCGGAAGCTGCGGCGGTGGCGCCGGCGGTCGCGGCGATGAATTTTCGGCGAGAAGTGCCGCTCTCGGTTTTGGCGGGTTCTGGGGTGGGTTTGTCAGTCATAGTCAGTCGTGGTGGTTGGGGTCTTTTTGGGTGAAAGTGGGGCTGGAAAAATCCTCTCGTTTCCTGGGCGTCAGGCGGCCTTCTTCTTCGGTTTCGGCGCCGGCTTGGGATCCAGGTTGGCGTCGAGTTCTTCCTGGGTCGGCGTGGGTGTCTCGATGCCGTTCTCGGGAATCTCCACCCCGGCGATCCAGCAGATGGCGTTCATGACAACCTTGCGCATATCGTCGTTGGCCCAGTTGTCGTGGAAATGCATGCCGGTGAATCCGAAGCCGCGCCCGCCGTCGGGTCGCTCAACCACCCAGCAAACGTGCTGCGGCGTTTGCTCGGCCACCATCTTGCGCACCTCGGGGTTGCCGCTGTGATGACCGTCGGGACGCGACATGGTTTCGTCCGGGGGAACGGCCGAAAGAATTGGGGTCACGCCCTTCATGTCGGGCAGAAAGCGCATGTTGAAATACCACTCATCGAGAATGTCGAAGGGCTTCACCCCGCGAGCCACCGGGTGCCCGGGCAGTTTTCCGAAGTTCGCGTCCCAGTGGGGATTGACCGAGTAGTTGATTTCAAAGGCACCACCGGTGGCCTTGATCAGCGTGTCGTTGGTTTCGCCCGGCACCATTTCGACGGCGTAGTGGATCATGCCAATGCCAACACCTTTCTCACGCAGGTAGTCGATCTGCCGCAGGTGCCAGAAAGCCGGATGCTTCGGGCCGCCATCGCTTTGGATGACGACGGCGTCGGCATTCTGAAAGGCGCTGGGATCCCTGGGCCATCCATTGAGATACGGGGTGACCAGCACCTCGTCGCCGTGGTTTTCGTTGAGCAGTTTCGCGACGAGCAGGGCTCCGGCGTTGTGCTCGTGCGCGCGAGGCGGATGGCTCGGGGTACCGGCCACGTAGACGATCTTTTTCAAGTCGCCAAGCGGCAGGCGCTTCAGTTCGATGTTGCGAAACTGCACCTTCATGGCTGGGCCATGGTGCAGTTGCAGAGCGAGCAGCCCGGCACGGCGGCGGGTGTCGGTGTCCTCATCGGTGATCTCCGACATCACCGTACCGTTGATTTTGCAGGTGATGGTGTTGCCCTTGGCAATGACCTCGTAGTGATTCCAGTCCTGCGACTTGATCACTTTGGCCAATTCGTCGGAATCGCCCAGTTCGCCGGTGATCTCGGGTTTCCCGTCTTCCTTGATCACGGTTTTCTGCCCGCGCTTGGCGAGAATGCCGCGGAATTGCTCGCCGTAATTGGTGCCGGCCCACTTGCCTTCGGCATCGATATCGGCCTGGTAACCGCCGATGGCGTAGGGTTTTTCGAGTTCGAAGCTGCGAACCTGGATTCCGGAATTTCCCCCGAAGATCCGGTAGTCGAGCTTCAGCACGAAGTCGTCGACCTCGCCGTCGGTCCAGCGCAGGAAGGTGTTGTATTCGATCGGATCGGCATCCGAGGTTTCGCCGGTGATGGCGCCATCCTCGACCCGCCAGAGTTTCGGGTCGCCGTCCCAACCTTTCAGAGTTTCACCATCGAAGATCGAAACGAATTCGTCATTGGTGACCGGTTTCGCCTGTTGCGATTCCGGTTCGGATTCCTGGGCGAGGGCGAGAAAACCGGCAGCCGCGACAACGGCGATAGGCCCGGCGACGAGCAGGGGAAAAACGCTTTTGGGGGTCATGAAGGCGGGAAACCTACCAAGTTCGGCCGCTTCCCGCAATGCTTGAAATCGGCGCGATTCCGCGTGGATTGGCGTCTGCCGCCGCTATTTGGTGGCGCTTTCCAGATCGCTGATGATCTTGGGCAGAATGTTCCGCACATAGCCATCGACCCGCGGAGCCGGTCCCTTCGGCTTTGTCGGCAGTGACTTGATCTCGTCCAATCTCGGTAAGGCTTTCTCGTCCAGGTAGTCGAGGGCGTTACAGGCGAGGATCGCTTCAAACACATTGCCGGTGGCGACATTGGCGTGCGCCATAATCACGTCGAGCGCCCGCTTCGTATCGTCAGCCGTACCGAAACGTCCCAGGGCTTCCGCCGCGACGATGGCAACGCTGGCACTTTTGTCATCAAGTGCCTTCACCAGCGCGTCGTGACCCGCTTCGACCCCGGCCTTTTCCTGGCTGAGCAAACCCGTGGCGCCCCAGTAGCGGACCGCGCTGTCTTCCGCATCGAGCAGTTTCACGATGGCGGGCAGAGCGTCGGCATTCATCGAGGAAGCCAGTTGGGCGGCGTGGAAGATCGATTCCAGGTCGTAGGCGTCGCTGTGCCCATAGTCGTAGGGCGCGCCGTCGCCGGCCCGGGCGTGGAGTTCCGCCTCGGGCAGGAAACCGACATCGCGAACCCGGAACACCCAATCCCGGTGCGCCTTGCGCATCTTCTCGAGCACTTCCTGATGTTCCGCGGAACCGGCGAGGTTGTTCACTTCGTCGGGATCGGATTGAAGGTCGTAGAGTTCTTCCGCCGGTTTTTTCTCCCAGAAATGCGACTGGGCTTCGTTCAGTTTTCCGGCCTCGTAGAGATCGTGCCAGACCTGCGTCGTCGGCGTCTGGAACATGTAGGCGATGTATTGCCCGTAGATGCGGTGGGGCATGTAGTTGCGGATGTAGACGTAGCGCTGATCCATCACCGTGCGCACCAGGTCGTAGCGCTCGTCCATGCGTCCGCGGAAACCGAAGCTGAATTCCGGCGCCTCCGTCTCGAACTTGCCGGCGAAGGCATCTCCCTGCATCCACGCTTTCGGCTCGATGCCCGCGATGCTCAGCATGGTGGGAGCCAGGTCGATGAAACCAACCATCCGCTCGCTGGTGCCGCCGGCTGTGTATTCTTTCGGAGCGAGGTCTTTCCACTTGTCGGGGAAATGGACGATCATGGGCACATTCAGTCCGGAGTTGTAGGGCCAGCGCTTGTTGCGTGGCATGCCCGATCCGTGGTCGCCCCAGTAAACGATGATGGTGTCGTCAGCGACTCCTGCATCCTCGAGTTCCTTCAGCGCGTCGCCGCACTGTTTGTCCATCATCGTGATGCGGTCGTAATACTGGGCCCAGTCTTTGCGCACCTCCGGCGTGTCGGGGTGGTAAGCCGGTATGCGGGCACCGGCGGGATCATGAATCCGGTCCTTGTCATCGATCTTGTTCCGGATCTGAGATTCGTGGGAAATGGTGTAGTTGAAGACAGCGAAGAAAGGCTGCCCTTCGGCGCGGTTTTTCCAGTGCGCTTTCTTCGAGCTTTCATCCCAGACCTGACCGGTCTTTTCCAGGTTGTAATCCTCCTTGGAATTGTTGGTGCAGTAGTAGCCCGCCTCGCGCAGGTAACAGGGAAACATCTCGAAGGCCTCGGGCAGCTTCGTCATCGAGCGCATGTGCTCGGCGCCGGTGGCGGGCGGGTAAATCCCCGAGATCACCGTGGTTCGAGCGGGAGCGCAGACCGGAGCGGTCGAGCTGGCGCGGGTATAGCGGAGACTCTTTTTCGCCAGCGCGTCGAGATGCGGAGAGACGGCGTACTTGTCGCCGTAGCAGCCGAGATGCGGACCGTTGTCTTCACTGGTGATCCAGAGAATGTTCGGCTTGTCGGCGGCTTGAAGCGAGAGCGCGGACAACGCCGCGACCGCGAGGGTGAGCAGGAGATGTTTCATGATGGGGTTTTCTGAAAATGAATCGCCGTGAAGCGGGGAGGGGAAGCTTGCGCGGGATCGGGTTTCAATTCAAGAGGGTTTGGTCGCAGACCCAACAGGGTTGAATCCGACGTGGAATCGTTTTTGGTGCGGACGTCATGAGCCAGGTCCACAGCGAAAGATTCTCCGTCACGACGCGAGGGAAGGGCACCTACGAGATCACGGACGAGGTCGAGCGAATCGTTTCCGAGAGCGGCATTCGCAACGGCGTCGCCACCGTCTTCGTCTGCCACACCAGTTGCAGCCTCGTGATCATGGAAAACGCCGACCCCTCGGCGCGGACCGACCTCCACGCGTTTTTCGATCACCTGGTGCCCGAGGACACCCCCTACTTCGTCCACACCTACGAGGGGCCGGACGACATGCCCTCGCACATCCGGATGGTCCTGACCGACGTCGACAAGAACATTCCCATCATCGAAGGCAGGCTCGTGCTGGGCACCTGGCAGGGACTGTTTCTCTTCGAGCATCGAGACGCTCCCCACTCGCGCCGGATCGCGGTCTCGGTGATGGGGGAATGAGTTTTCAGAAATCAGTTTTCAGTTTTCCGTGGTGATAGGGTAGAGTGGGAGAATGAAGATGGTGAAGTTGCTCGCATGGCTGAGCGTGGCGGCAGTGATCGCGTTGCCGACCGCTCACGGAGAACTGGTGGAACGCGAGTTGGGGACGGATGCAGAGGGAAATGTCGTCACCGGTTATGTCTTTCAGGGAGGGCGCGAATTTCGTGGCTCGGCGCGCAGATCGAGCGGACTGTCTCCGCGTCGTGTGGAAAGGCCGAGCCGGAGTCGCGGCCGGATCGATCACGGGTATTCCTATGGTTATTCTCCCTACTGGGTGGTGCCGGTGATTCCTCTGCACTGCGGTGGCGGGATCTCTCTCTGGCGGGGAACTGGAACCAGTTTCACCGTCACGGTCGTTCGTTGAAAACCGAATCGGGTTTTCTTTTTCGCTGTCTCATCTGACCGACCGTGGAGGAGCCGATTCGCGTTTTCTCCGATCTGCACCTGGCTCATCCCGGTTGCCGAATCGATGCGGTGGCGTCCCTGGCGCCTTTGTTCGAGGGAGCGGGCACGGTGATTTTCAATGGCGACACGTGCGAACAGCGGCACTCGGCCCTGATCGCGAACGGGCGCCGATTGCTGGAGGAATTGCGGTCCGTTCTCCGCGAAGCGGGCGTGAAACGCACGATCTTCCTGCGCGGTAATCACGATCCCGAAATCTCGGACTTGGACCACCTGGATCTCGCAAACGGTCGGATATTGGTCACCCATGGCGACGCGATCTTTCGCCACCTTTCGCCCTGGAGTCCCAAGATCTGGCCGGTAATTCCCCGGATGGATGCGATCCGCGCCGAATACGAGGAGGCAAAACTCGGCAAAGACCTGGAGACGCGACTGGAATACACCCATCGCTGCCGAACATTGAGCGCGGGCACCGGACTCGAGTTCACGAAGTCGGGCGCCTTTTCGACCTTCCGTTCGCTGGCACGCATTGCCTGGCCGCCGCGGCGTCCGATTCAGATCCTAAAGACCTGGGCCACCATTCCGAGGGAAGCCGACGAGTTCCTGGAACGTTATCGCCCGGGGGCGAGGCTGCTGATTTTTGGTCACACCCACCTGCCCGGCGCGTGGCAACGACACGATCGAACGGTTTTGAATACCGGTGGTTTCATGTCGTTGATGCCGGCGCGGGGGATCGAAATTCGAGGGGGAACGCTCGAGGTTTTCTCGATCGAAGAAAGGGGATTCGGGATTTGCCGCGGAAGAACCCTTCGCGGTTTCGACTTGGGATGATCTTCTGGTTCAGTGCGAACCGACCGAGGCGGCGGATTCCGGCATGAAATAGAAGATCACGGCGAGAATGGCGTAGACGGCGAGGAGGAGGATACCCTCGAGCCAGTTGGACTTTCCATCGCCGGCGATCTGGCTGGTGATCCCCACGGCGAGCGCGACCGCGATGACCTCGGGCAGGGTGAACACGAGATCCATTGGTTCGGCGGCGAAAAAATGGCTCGTCAATACGAGGACCGGAGCCACGAAGAGCGCGACCTGGATACTGCTGCCGATGGCGATGCCGAGGCTGAGGTCCATGCGATTCTTCAAGGCCATCATGATCGCGGTGCTGTGTTCGGCGGCGTTCCCGATGATGGCCACCACGATGACCCCGACGAAAACGTGGCTCATGCCGAGGGAATGCGCGGCCGTTTCCACGCTGCCGACGAGGATCTCGCTGATCCACGCCACCAATCCCGTGGCGGCCAGAAGCACGATGAAGGAAACGGGAAGTGGCCAGACATCGCGAATCCCGTGGTCGCGTTGAACGCCCTCGTTTTCGTCAATGCTGTGACCGTGCGCGGCGAAGTAGTGCTTGTGGGTCTTCAGGGAAAACCAGAGCCCCAGCGCGTATGTGACGAGCAGGATGATGGAAATGTCGAGACTCAGCGCCGTTTCGCTGCGAGTGGCGGAAGGGCCGGTGGAATGGTGAAAGGCCGCCGGTGCGATGAGGGCAATGGCGGCGAGCATCAACAGAGTCGATTGAGTCCGGGCGCCGATCGCATTGAAGCGCTGTTCCTTGTGTTTCAAACCGCCCGCCAGCAGCGAGGCGCCGAGCACGAGGAGGATGTTGCCGATGATGGAGCCGGTCAGGGAGGCCTTCACGATGTCATCGAGGCCACGCCGCATGGCCATGAAGGCGATGATCAACTCGGCCGCGTTTCCGAAGGTCGCGTTCAGGAGTCCGCCGACGCCTTCGCTGGTGCGTTCGGCGAGGTGCTCGGTGGCCTTTCCCATCCAACCGGCCAGCGGGATGACGGCGATACACGCCGCGATGAACGTCCAGGTCTCTTTGCCGGGTCCGCCGAAGTCCAGGAAAACGGCCACCGGCACGAAGACGAGCAACCAGTTGAGCGACGGCTTGAGGAGGGATTTCATGGAGCAGACAGGTTTGGTTACTAAAGAGAGCGCGGCGGAGAATTGCAAGGTGACGATTCCTTGGTTCGTCGGTAAGCTGAAGGATTGAGAGGCGGTTTGCGTCTCCTGGACCGCCCACTCGCGCATGTCTGTTTTTTTACACCATCTGGAGACCCACGTACCTCGGTACGCCTACTCGCAACTCTTTGCCCGCGACCTGATGAAATCGTGGTTTGATGACCGGCGAACCCAGCGCCTCATCCATGCGATTTTCAATCGCTCGGGTATCGAAACGCGTCACAGTGTCTCCGGAGATTTCGTGGAAGGCGAAGAAGCGCAGCTGTTTCGGATGGACGAATCCGGACGGCTCGTGTCGCCGACGACGCAGGAGCGCAACGATCTCTATTCCGCGGAGGCGCGCGGTCTTGCGGTGGAATTGGGGAAAAAGCTACTCGCGGGAGCGGAGCGGTTCGGTCCGGAAGACGTGACCCATGTGATTTTCGCTTCCTGCACCGGATTCTGTAATCCGGGTCCGGATTATTACCTGGTTCGCGACCTGGGACTTCGCGAGTCGACGGAGCGCTACATTCTCGGATTCATGGGCTGTTACGCGGCCTTTCCCGCACTGCGGATGGCGAAGCAGTTCTGCGAAGCGGATCCCGACGCGGTGGTGATGGTGATGTGCCTCGAGCTTTGCAGTCTTCACCTTCAGCCGAGCGAAGAGCCGGACCTGCTGCTGGCGAATTCCCTGTTCGCCGATGGGGCCGGTGCCGCGCTGGTGAGCGCAAAACCGCCGCGGGAAGGGGATCACGGATTTCGCTTGGACAAGTTTGTTTCCGCACTCGTGCCGGCGGGCGAGGCCGACATGGCTTGGGACATCGGGAATCACGGTTTCAATATCGTGCTCTCCAGTTATGTCCCGGAAATCCTGGGCACGGAGGTCGGGGGACTTCTGGCTGCGACTCTGGAAAAGGCGGGCATCTCCCTCGAAGAGATCGATGCCTGGGCGGTTCATCCCGGCGGTCGCGCCATTCTCGACAAGGTCGCGGAAGGACTCGATTTAGCGGCGGAAACCATGGACGCCCCGCGCGACATCCTGCGTCGCTACGGCAACATGAGCAGCGCCACGATCCTCTTTGTGCTCAAGGAAATGCTGGAGCGATCGAGCGATCCGGCCAAAACCTTGGCAATGGCGTTCGGGCCCGGTCTGACGGTCGAGACGGCGCTGCTGGAGCGCTACTGAAATTCCCGCTTTAGAGTGGGCCGTTCGTCAGCGGGTACCTCTCGAATTTTTTCCGTTTTCAGATTCCAACCGATCACGGTTTCGTGTTCGGCGAGCTCATCTGGATTCGAGCCTTCGGTAGTGAAGAAAATCTCGAGCTGGAATTCGTCGTCCTTCCAACGAAGCGGTTCGGAAAAGAATCCGCCAGGGCGAAAGAGACGGTCGGGGTTGATGTTCAGCGCGGTGAGGATGTCATCGATCTCCAGGCGGATCAGTTTCGAACCGTCGGCCCGCCAGATCCAGACAGTGGACACCTTCCGCCCGAGATACATTTCGAGCGCCACTGCCTTGCTGTCCTTTCGCCAGAACGACGAGGCGTCGACAGGGCCATTGCTCCAGGCGGGGGCAAAGGAAGCGGCGCCTTGATCCTTGCCCCAGCCGAGGAGTTCCTCGTTCTTTCGGGTCAGGTCAATGAGGCAGGGCAACTGGTAGCGCTCGTAGATTACCCACTTGCCATCGGGGCTGGGTGAAAACATTCTGCTTTTGTATTCGCGGGACAGGAGTCCGACAGCGCGCTCCGCCATGTTCGCGACCGCTTCCTCATCCTCTCGCATGCCCACCAACGGTTTGAGGGCGGCGATGAATGTGGGAACCCGATCCTTCGGGATCTGTTGCCAGCGACTGCCGATCCCTCTGGCGGCAAGCCGTTGGATGGAATGCCCTTCGTCATCGAGCAAGCCCAGAAAGTTCTCGGGCAGTCGCGGATCGAGCGAAGTCTGGAGTTCCCGTACCGCGGCGAGACGAGTCTCGACATCCGGATCGCCTGTGGCGGCGATGGCCGCGTCGTTCCCCGGATCTTCTTCCGGCACCTCCTGGCTCAGAACCGAGGAAGGTAATGCCGCAAAAAGCAGCGTCGTGAAAACAGCCAAAAGATACGTCGATCTCACGACGGAATTCTGACGCGTTTCGCAAAAAGCGCCAGAATTTCGGTAATCCTTGTCCTCTCTTTTTTCAGGTGTGCCGCACGCGGCAAAACTCAGTCCTTCAACCAAACGAGAACCGTGTCGATCATTGGCGCCAGACCTTCGTTGGCGAAGACGTGATTCACGCCGGGCAATTCGACGAACTTTTTCGGCTCGTTGGCGTGGGCGTAAATTTCGCTGCTTTCTTCGATTGGGACCACGTCGTCGGCATCGCCATGGATGAGCAACCAAGGAACGTGGATGTCGGAGGCTTTGTCGAGGACACTGCCGATGGCGTTCATGTCATTGACGAAAGTGGAGGACAGCGGGCAATCCTCATCTTCCCACATGAATCCTTCGTTCGGCGTTTCCATGCCGAATTCGACTTCGGCGAACTTTGCGGTGTGCACCATGCCAGCCAGCGAAATAAGCCGATTGATTCGATCGTCGCTCGACGCGCGCAACACGCCCACCGCGCCACCCATGCTGTGGCCGGCATAGATGATTTCTTCGTAGCCCGCCTCCTTCGCCGCGTCGATGACGGCTCCGAGATCGCTCACTTCCTTGGACACGGTCGACTCCCGGAAATCGCCCTCGGAATCGCCATTTCCGGAAAAGGAAAATCTCAGCGCGGGATATCCGGCCTCCGCCAGCGCGTTGGCCAGACCTTCCGCCCAGGGACGGTCCAAGTTGCCCGTTACGCCGTGGCCGATGAGCACGATCTTAGATTTGTCGGAGGCATCGCCGTGGAAGCGATAGTCGATCTTTTCTCCTTGGGGATTCGTGATGGAGGTATTCATCGGAAGTAGGTAATCAGAGGTTCAGATTTCAGTCGGCCATTTCGCAATCGAACACCTTCACGGTTCCGAACCACGCTTTGAAACCGTCCACGAACACATCGTGGTCGGGGTGAACCTGGTAGGTGTTGTGATCTTCGACCGAGGCGAACTCGAGGAAGAGGGCGTAGTCGTAGTCGTTGTTTGTCACCGGGCGCTCGGGGGTGGCGGCGGGTTTGCCGTAGCTGCCGCGCTGAACGACGTCGATGTCGAAGAGGGCGCGAAGGCCACCTTCGAATTGCTGCTTTTGCTCGTCGGTGAGACCGTCGATGAGCCAGAAGTAAACGCTGTGTCGGACCATTTTCTTGGGAGTGAGGATTGAGGAAGGGGGGAGCGAGAAATCTGTTTTTCTCAGTGGATCTTCTGAAGCAGGAAAGCGGGAAGGTCTGCGATCTTCATTCGTTCCTGGCTCATGGAATCGCGCTCGCGGAGGGTGACGGTGTCTTTCAGTTCGCCGCCATTCTCGCCGAGGGTATCGAAATCGATGGTAATTCCGTAGGGCGTGCCGACTTCGTCCTGGCGACGATAGCGACGGCCAATGGCGCCGCCCTCGTCGTAGAAAACGTTCATCAGCGGGCTCAGCATGGCCTGAACTTCGCGCGCCTTGGCGACGAGTTCGGGCTTGTTCTTGAGCAGCGGGAAGATCCCAGCCTTGATCGGAGCCATGCGGGGATGGAAGCGCATCACGGTGCGGGTCTCCGCCTTGCCCTTCTCGTCCGTGATCGTCTCTTCCTCGTAGGCTTCGCAGATCAACGCGAGGACGGTGCGGTCGCAACCGGCGCTCGGTTCGACGACGTGAGGCACCAGCTTTTCCTTGGTCTCTTCATCGAAATACTCGATCGGCTTGCCGGAGCCCTTGGCGTGGACGGACAAGTCGTAGTCGGTGCGGTAAGCGACACCCTCGAGTTCCTGGATACCGAAGGGGAACTCGTATTCGATGTCGTAGGTTTTCTTCGAATAAAAGGCGCGATCGCCGTCGGGTACGTCGAGGATGTGGAGGTGCTCGCGGGGAATGCCGATTTCTTCATAGAACTTGAGACGTTCTTCGAGCCATTCGTCGGTGAGGCGGAGTCCGTCTTCCGGTTTGCAGAAAAACTCGATCTCCATCTGTTCGAATTCGCGTGAGCGGAAAGTGTAGTTCCGCGGGTTGATCTCGTTGCGGAAACTCTTACCGATCTGGGCGATACCGAAGGGCAGCTTCACGCGCGAGGTTTCCATCACGTTTTTGAACTGCACGAAAATCGACTGCGCGGTCTCGGGGCGCAGGTAGGCGATGGCGCTTTCGTCGCTGTCGTCGGACGAAGCCCCCATCCGGGTCTGGAACATGAGGTTGAACTCGCGCGGTTCGGTCAGGTCGCAATCGGCGCCTTCGCCGGGATGGCAGCTCGGCTTTTTCGGGCACTCCAACGAGTCGAGCGTGTCGGCCCGGAAGCGGCCCTTGCAGGTGCGGCAGTCGACCAACGCATCGGAGAATCCGCCGAGGTGACCGGAGGCCTTGAGCACCTCGCGGTGAGTGAGAATGGCGCCGTCGAGACCGACGATGTCGTCGCGGGTCTGCACGTGCTTCCGCCACCAGTATTCCTTCAAGTTGCGCTTCAGTTCCGCGCCGAGCGGACCGTAGTCCCAGCAGCCGTTGAGTCCGCCGTAGATTTCGCTGGATTGGAAAATGAATCCACGTCGCTTGCAGAGGGAGACGATCTTCTCCATCAACGCGGCGTTGTGCTTCTCGGCAGCTTTCTGGTCACTCATGGGATTGGGAAAGGTTTTGTTTCCAACGTGCCGGAAAGACCGGGGGCACGGGGCGGCAAAGAAACGCCCCGGACCTTTTTTCCGCAAGGTGAAAGTCCCGAAGGTTTCGAGGGGTTTCGGGATTGCTTGCAACCTACGGCAGGGTGCGGGATGATTCTCGAAGTCATGTCCGCCGCTGAAGAACTGAAGCTGACTCCTGACAATTACCTGGAACAGGAACGCGCCGCCGAATTCAAAAGCGAATTCGTCGATGGCGAGATCTACGCCATGTCCGGGGCGACGCTGAATCACAACCGGATCGCGATGAATGCAGGCCGGGAGCTGGGTAACGCTTTCAAAGATCGGCCCTGCCTTGTCCTCGGTTCCGATATGAAAGTGTGGATGGAATCGGTCAATACCTTCGCTTACCCGGACCTTTCCGGTCGGTGTGGGCCGCTCGATTTCTACGACGACCGCAAGGATATCTACCGCAATCCCGAGTTCATTATCGAGATCCTTTCCGATAGCACGGAGACTTACGACCGGTGCGACAAGTTTTACCGCTATCAGACGCTCGAGAGTTTGCGGGAATATGTATTGATCTCGCAGAACTCGGTCGCCGTGGACGTTTTCCGCCGTCACGAAGCTGGTTGGCTCTACCACAGTATTCGTGATCTGAATGGAGTGGTGCGGCTGGACTCGATCGATTGCGAAATCCCGCTTTCGGAAATCTACCGGGGCGTCGAATTCGAGCCGTCCAGCCCCAATCGGGGGAGTTGACACTTTCGTGGCAAATCGGCACGGTGACGCCATGTCCGATACACCCTCAAAAACCATCCTGACTCCGACCCGTCGCGAAGTGCTCAAGACCGGTGGTCAGATCGCCGCCGCGTCCGCCCTGGCCGGCATCTCGATCCCCCACGTCCATGCCCAGGGGAACGAGGAAATCAAACTCTCGCTGGTCGGTTGCGGCGGCCGCGGCACCGGTGCCGTGAAAAACGCGCTGTCCGTGTCGGGATCGCTCGGGCCACTCAAGCTCCACGCCATGGCCGACGTCTTCGACGACAAGCTGGAAAAAAGCCACCAGGTGCTGTCGAAGGATCCCCAGGTCGGCGACAAGATCGACGTTTCCCCGGAGCGGAAGTTCATCGGTTTCGACGGTTACAAGCACGCCATGGACGCGCTCAAGCCGGGCGACGTCGTCATCCTGACCACACCTCTGGCCTTCCGCTGGCCGATGTTCCAGTACGCCATCGAAAAGGGCCTCAACGTCTTCATGGAAAAGCCGCTCCTGGCCGACGGATATTCCGCCCGGAAACTGCTCGAACTGAATGAGAAGGCCAAGGCGAAGAACCTCAAGGTCGGCGTCGGCCTGATGTGCCGTCACTGCAAATCGCGCAACGAACTCAAGAAGCGCATCGAGGATGGCGCGATCGGCGATATCACCTTCCTGCGTTCCTACCGGATGCAGGGCCGCATCGGTTCGTGCTTCACGCCGCCGAATGACACGGGCATGCCCGAACTGCACTACCAGATCCGCAACTTCCACAGCTTCCTCTGGCTCAGCGGCGGCGCGTTCAGCGACTTCTTCATTCACGGCATCGACGAGATGTGCATGATGAAAGGGGCCTTCCCGGTCAAAGCCCACGCCGTTGGCGGTCGTCACTACAAGATGCTCGACATCAACGGCAAGGAAGTCGAAGCCGTCGACCAGAACTTCGATCACTACGGCGTCGAATACACCTTCGAAGACGGCGCCAAGGCGCAGTATTTCGGACGCAACATGGCCGGATGTAAGCAGGAATTTGCCGCCTACGCCCACGGCACCAAGGGATCGGCGGTCATCTCGTCCTCGGCCCACGTCCCGGCTCGTTCGCGGATCTACGCCGATCAGAACATCGACTACAACTATCGCGCCAAACCCGACAACCTGGTCTGGGCCTTCCCGATGGGTCCGCGGGGTGAGAGTCTTGAGGGCAATCCCTATGACATCGAGTGGGAAGACCTCATGGAGGCCATCCGCAATGACAAGCCCTACAACGAAGTCGATCGCGGAGTCGCCGCCAGTCTCGTCACCTCCATGGGCCGCATGGCGGCTCACACCGGGCAGGAAATCACCTACGACCAGATGCTCAACAGCGAGCACGTCATGGCGCCTGGCGTGGAAAACCTGACGATGGAGAGCGATTCGCCCCTGATGCCCGACGAAAACGGACGCTATCCCATCCCCGAACCGGGTATCAAGAAAGACCGCGAATACTGAGTCAGCTTCCGATCCGGAATCGAATTCTTTCAACCGCCGCCCGGATGCCTTTTCCGGGCGGCGGTTTTTCGTATTTCATTCTGGTGCGATCGCGTCGTTTGACCGGTCGAGTTCCCGCCGCTAGTCTCGGGGCCAGATGAAAAACCCTGCTGCCACCACTTCACGTCGCCAGTTCCTGAAATCTGCCACCGCGCTGGCCGCGCCCTACATCGGGTGGAAGACGACTTCCAACGGCCAGTCGCCGAACGAAGCGTTCAACTACGCCTGTTTCGGGTCCAACGGCCGGGCGTGGGGAAACATCACCTCGATGGCCGGGGTGCCGAACTCGAAGCTGGTCGCGGTGGCGGAGATCGATCAATCGCGGCTCGATCGCGTGTCGCGCGGATTTCCCGATGCGAAGGTCTACGTCGACTGGCGCGAACTGCTCGACAAGGAGGCCGGCAACATCGATGCCATCCTCGTCGCGACGCCCGATCACCAGCACGCACCGATCACCATGGGCGGCATGCAGCTCGGCAAGCACGCCTACTGCGAAAAGCCGCTCACCCGTACCCTCCACGAAGCGCGCGCCATCACCGAATACGCCGAGGCGAATCACCTGATCACCCAGATGGGCGTCCAGGTTTCATCGAGCAGCGGAAACCGGACCGCGGTGGACCTGTTGCAGAAGGGAATCGTCGGAAAAGTGAAAGAGGTCCACAGCATGAACCCGAAATCCTGGGGTTCGATGTCGCCGCTGCCGGATCGCGAGGACCCGGTGCCTGAGGGACTCGATTGGAATCAGTGGATCGGCGTCGCCAAGATGCGTCCCTACCTGGAGCGCGAGTTTCATCCCAGCAACTGGCGGAAGCGGATCGGCTATGGGACGGGAACGCTCGGCGACATGGGTTGCCACATTTACCATCCCTGGTGTGCCGGGTTGAACATGCCGGCCACCCTTTCGGTCAAGTCGCTCGGACCGGCTCCGGTCGATGCGGACAGCTGGCCGCTGAATGGCATGGTCCATCACCGCATGAAAGGCAACGACCTGACTGCCGGCGATTTCGATTTTACCTGGTACGATGGCACCCAGCTCCCCGGCGAATCCGTGCAGGCAGCCGTTGGAGGCAAGGACAACGTGCCCAAGAGCGGTTCCGTCGTGATCGGCGAAACCGGTGCGCTGGTCATTCCTCACGGTGGCAGCGGCACTCCGACCCTTTATCGTGACGGCAAGCCGAGCGACGAGTCCATCGAGGAACTCCCGAGTGAAGACCATCATCGCAACTGGGTCGGCGCCATCCGTGGCGAGCATTCCGAAAAACCGCGCGCCAATTTCAGCTACGCCGGACCGATGACGGAAACCGTGTTGCTGGGCACCGTGGCCATGCGTCGCCCGAACGAAGAACTCGCCTGGGATGCCGCGGCCGGAAAATTCACCAACAGCGAAGCCGCCAATGCCCTGATTCACGACACCTACCGGGAAGGCTGGGAAGTGAAAGGGCTTTAAGGAAGGCGGAACCCGGAAGGCGGAATGCGGAACGCGGAGATGGGGCTTTCATCCCAATTCTGTGAAGACGATTGCATGGACAACCTGAGATCTCTGCGGAATCTGCGGTGCGAAAGGGTTCGTGATTTGGATTTTTGTGGCTATTGAGAAGTAGGAAAAAATGGCGAAGGAACTGATCTCGAACCCGGCGGATCTTCGTCCGGACACCTCGTGGACGGACACCGTCTGGGCGTGGCAATCGGAGGAATCGCTCGTCGATCACACGACCCCGGCGCGGCTGTGCGTAGCCACCCTCCTGCCATTTCGCGAAGGTCAGCCCGACTGGGAAGGCTTCGAGCGGAGCATCGCATGGATGCTGAAATGTGGCGAGCATTACGGAGTGGAGATGGCCTTTGTCCTCA
>JAGRPB010000120.1 GCA_020439945.1 Verrucomicrobiia bacterium | reverse complement strand
CAGAGGCGTCGAATGCCGATGGCGCAGAGGCCATCAAAAATTCGCATTCATTCGCGTTCATTAGCGGTTCCTCTTTCACCGCAGCCCCACGCTCGTGCTGAAATGGGGAACCACAGATTTCGCAGATAGACGCAGATATTTTTTGAATGGGTCTGGATCGGTGAGGCGACCGCAGGTCGTTGGCCACGTTCTCACTCAGCCAGTTTTCTTATCTGCGCTCATCTGAGTCATCTGCGGTTAATTCCTTTCACCGCAGTCCCACGCGGCCTTCCAGCGCGCGGAAAAGCGTCAGCTCATCCGCATTCTCCAGCCCACCGCCCACGGGGATGCCGTGGGCCAGGCGCGTGACACGCACGCCGTCGAATTCGCCCAGCATTTCGACGAGATAATTCGCCGTCGCTTCGCCTTCAACGTCCGCGCCGAGGGCGAGAATGATCTCCGCGAAATGCCCGTCCCGCACCCGGTCGAGCAGTTCACCGATCCGCAGGTCATCGGGGCCCACATTCTCCAGCGGCGAGATCTTTCCCCGCAGCGAGTGGTAGTGCCCGCGAAATGCCCCGCTGCGTTCCAGCGGCAGAATGTCCGTGGGCTGCTCGACCACACACAGCAGCGCGTGATCCCGCCCCGGTCCGTCGCAGATCGCGCAGCCGCGTTCTTCGGTCGAGAAGAAGCCGCAGACCACGCACTCCTTCACTTCCGCGCCGGCCTTTTCCAGCGCCTCGGAAAACGGACTCGTCACATCCGCGCCGCGCTGCATCAGCCAGATCGCGATTCGTTCCGCGCTCTTCGGCCCGATACCGGGCAGTCGCTTCAACTGGGCGATCAACGCACGAACCGGTTCCGGATAATCGACGGCCATGGGAAAGACGGTTATTCGGTTTTCGGTTCAGGTTTACGGTTCCGACCTGCTCTATATCGCAGATCGCCATTCGCGCATCTCATATCGCAGATCGCGAATCGCAAATCGCTCCGTCACATCATATTCAATAGCCGAGCGTGTCCCTGGTCGGTCAATTCGTGACGGTTCTCCGCCTTGTCCACGCTCTCGCCCGCGAGTCCCGCCTGACACCGTTCGATGAAAAAGCGAACCGGCCCGCCTTCCTTCCCAACCACCTCGGCCACGCTGAACTGGGCCAGGGCATCCTCGAATTTGCCGGAACGGTACAGGATCACGCCCTGCCAGTAAGCATCGCGACGCGCCTTGTCCTCTTCGTTGAAATCCTCGATCAGCGCCAGCAGCTGATACACCTCCGTCATCAGATTGCGCTCCGGGTCGTAGAGCATCTCCATCGGACGCACCGCCGTCGTCTCCTTGACCAGCTGATACGTCGGCGCGCTGACGAGAATGTCCGATCCGTAGCGTGCGTTCGCCTGGGCCAGCCGGCGGGAAAAGTCCGTGTCACTGCCGACCCCGGAAAAATAGTAGTGCCGCTTCGATCCGTAGATCCCGACCGTCATCGGGCCGGAACTGATCGCGATGCCGTAGTCGAGTTTCCGGAACCACCGCGTCTCGCATTCGTCGTTCAGATTTCGCAGGCGCGTGCGCAGCTCCAGCGCCGCTCGACTCGCCTCGATCGCGTGATCGTCCGCCGGTCGCACCATGCCGAAAAACACGCGCACCATGTCCGGACTAGACTCGTCCAGATAGCCGCCTTTGGACAACAGGAAATCCGCCGTGTTGCGGAGAAACAGATTCCCCATCGCGACAAGTTCGGACGGCTCCATCTTCTCGCGCAGTTCCGGGTGATTGAAGACGCGACAGGTCAGCACCGACACCGCCCGGTTCGATCCGTTGAAGCGCACCGGTTCGCGACTGTCCATCAGCTTGCGAAACGTTTCCTGGGACACGCGCGCGCCGAGCAGGTCGAGGAGCAATCGCTTCCGCATCCCGTGTTCCGTTCCCGAATAGGCAAAGCCCGCCGCCGTCGCGAGAGAGGCCGCGCACACACTGGAGAACGGCGCGAACACCACCCCATAAAGCGCCAGCGTCGGCGACAGGGCCAGCAACACCACGATCAGGGTCAGGAAGACCAGCATCTTCTGACCCACGTGCGGAATGTCGATCACACACCACGCCGCGGCGAAGGCGGCCGCGAGAATGATCGACACTTCCATCTGGTGCCCTCCGCCCGCGGAGACCGAGGCGCCAGTGACCGCCGGTGTGAAACCGGCGGCACGATAGAGCTGCCCCAGCGCGCCATCCAGCGACCCGAAGATCCCCAGGTGCACGAGGGTCAACACCGCGACAGACACGATGAAACCGATGCAGAGGGAAACAAACAGATAGCGCCGCATAAAAAATCGACTCAGAGCCAGAGGACTCCGATAGCATACCCGGCTTTCGACAGGATTCGACGCCAAATCACACCCGAGCGGACTCAACCCTGTCAAGTCCGCGACCCAACCCTGTTGAGCCTTTGGCGTGGGTAAACATTGGCCTGCGCGATCCGGTTGAGCTTGCGGCGCGTGTAGACGTAAACCTACTCGATCCGTGCCGAGCAGCCCGAATCCGGTGGTGTCGCTCGCTTGGCACTCGCTCGACCACCGGCTACACCCTTTCATCCCTCCGGGAGGGTTGATGCGCGGGAAACGACACGCAAATCTAGCGCGTCTGGGTACGGCGATGATATCGCCACGCACGACGCGATCAGACGAACCCGCCTCCGTCACGAGCCGAATCGGGATCGGTGCCCGAATCACGCGAAGGCGGCAAATCGGCCTCGTCACTCGCCAATGGCGAACCCTCCGGCGTGGCATCGGCATTCGACGGCGTCGAGACCGAAGTCCGGTCACCGTAGCTGGCCACCACGAGATTGCTCAACCAGCGATCGGGATTTTCCACCGCCGCCCGGTTGAGGAGGAAACTGTCCTGCCCGGTATTTTTCTGAATCAACTTCGCGCCGAATTGGAAGTCGCGGAACTGCTGATGACAGAACTGAAGGGCGTTCATGTTCTGAGCCTCGGAGAATTCGCCCACGGCGGCGAGCGCCTCGGGTTCAAAGACGAGCCGGATGCCGTGCTGCTCTTCAAATTGCCGACGGAACGAATTGATCTCGCCCACCAGCTTGGTGTCGCCGATGGCCCCGGCCGACTGGCGCAGCTTGTCCAAAGCCGCCGCCGGATTCGCGACCAGTTCGCCATCGATGACCAGTTCGCTGATTGCCGTTCCCGGCAACTCGAATTTGAAGTCACGCAGCAATCGCTCGCAAACCGTCAGCAAACCGCGGGCGCCGGTTTTTTCTTTCGCGGCGCGTTCGGCGATCACCTTCAGCGCGTCGTCACGAAAATCGACCTTGATGCCAAAGGCTTCGAACTCGCGCTCGTACTGGCGGATCAGGCTGCCCTCGGAACTCTTCATGATGTCGAAGAGATCATCCGCCTCCAGATGCTCGCAGACCACGCGCACCGGCAATCGGCCGACGAATTCCGCTTCAAATCCATACTCGATGAAATCGTGCGTCTCGGCATACTTGAGGATCTTGTCTTCGTCCACGGCTTCGCGGGCTTCCCCGGCGAATCCGATCGCTCCCTGGCGGGTGCGCTTGTTGACGATCTTCTCCAGTCCGCCGAAAGCACCGCTGACGATGAACAGGATGTGGCGCGTGTTGATGGTGTTTCGCTTCGAGCCTTTGCCCTTGCTCATTTCGAACATGGCCTGCATCTGCGACTGGATGTCGTTCGGGTTCCGGAGATTGACCTCGGTCTCCTCCATCAGTTTCAGCATCGTGGTCTGCACGCCGCGCCCGCTCACGTCGCGTCCGATCATGCTGCCTTGGGTCGCGATCTTGTCGATCTCGTCGATGTAGATGATGCCGTATTCGGCCAGCTCGACATCGCCGTCGGCCTTGCGAACGAGTTCGCGGACGAGATCGTCCACGTCCGCGCCCACATAACCGGTTTCGGAAAACTTGGTCGCATCGGCTTTCACGAACGGCACGCCGATGAGGTCCGCGATGTGTTTGACCAGGTAGGTTTTCCCCACCCCGGTCGGACCGACGATCATGACATTCTGCTTGGCGAATTCGATCTGCTTCGCCTGCTCGGGATCGGTCTTCGTGAGACGCCGCAGGAATTTGGCGTGGTTGTAGTGGTCGCAGACCGCGATGGAGAGCACCTTCTTGGCTTCCTCCTGCTGGATCACGTAGCGGTCGAGGTGCGACTTGATGTCACGCGGGTGAAAGTCGAAATCGAAGATGCTCTGGTCGCGCTTTTCCGCGATGGGATCGACGCGTTCGCCGTCGTCCTCGGGCTTTTCGTTCATCGAATTGAAACCCGGCATGACCGAGCTGGTGAAGGAAACGGAGTCACCGAAATTCGCTTTCATGAAATCCGAAAGCTTCCGGGTGATCTCTTCGGGTGTCGGCAGATGGCCGTCGTCGTCTTTGGACATGGGAAAAATCGGGTGGGAGGTGAAAAAGCTTCACCGGCTGCGAGAGGGAAATCTCGCAGCCGGTGTCTGGTGGCTTGGAGCAATGAAAAGTGGTTGGGGGACGATCAATTTCGGCTTCCGCCGAGGAGAGGAAGAAGGTAAGCAAGAAATCCGACGAGCGTGCTGATAAACGCGGCGACGTAGGTCATCGCGGCGGCGCTCAGCATCTTCTCGACGCCCTGGGCTTCGGAGCCGGAGGCGATCATGCCGGTCTGTCCAAGGATGACCTTGGCGCGTCGCGAGGCGTCGAATTCGACCGGCAAAGTGATGAGCTGGAAGAGCATCATGACGCCGAAGGCAATCGCCATGGTCATGAGGGCGAGCTTGCCGGGAATCAGTCCGAACATGGCCACGATCG
This sequence comes from Verrucomicrobiia bacterium, assembly GCA_020439945.1. Taxonomy (GTDB): domain Bacteria; phylum Verrucomicrobiota; class Verrucomicrobiia; order Verrucomicrobiales; family DEV007; genus JAEUHH01. Next base: position 12,588 of record JAGRPB010000120.1, on the reverse strand, counting down.
GAACCACATAAAGCATGGGACTGACGAAGTTCACCATGCCCACGGACGCCATCCGCCACTGGAGCGGGGCGTAGCCGAGTTTGTCCTGGATGGCGTGCCCGGCTTCGTGTGCGGCCACACCGAGCGCGGCGATGGAACGGCCGGCGAAGTTTTCCCGCGAGAGGACGAGCCGCTTGTGGATCGGGTCGTAGTGGTCGCCCATCATGCCATCGTGACTGACCACATCGACGTGGTCGATGCCCGCCATGTGCAGGATGCGGCGGGCGGCTTCCGCACCGGATAGCCCGGACGCGGCGGGGACCTGGCTGTATTTGGCCATGGCCGATTTCACGCGCGCCATCGCGAACAGGGAAATCGCCATCGTGCCGATGAAGAGGAGCAGGAACATGGGAGGAGACAGGGGGGGGCTGAGTTTTCGGATGATCGCTTTGCGATCGCTAGCCGGTTACGCCGAAACTTTCGACGCGAGCTTTCCGGCAGCGATTACAAACAGCGGCGAATTTTCCACTCATGACTTTTTGGCAACCCGCTCTGGGTCGAGACGCTGTGCACCGGCCGCCCGGACCGGAAGGTTCGCGGGCGACCGATGCTCCCAGCAATCTGTCAATGCATGAGACGCTCGAAACGAGCCGTCTATTCGAACAATCATTCGACGGAGATGCGTCGCGGCTTGGCGGACTCCGCCACCGGGAGATTGAGAGTGAGAATCCCATTCTCCAGCTTGGCGGAAATGCGCTCGGGATCGACATCGATCGCCAGCGTCAGTTCCAGCCGGTAAACCGTCGGCACCGGGCGCTCGGTCTGAACGGGGCGCCAGTTTTCCGGCACGTTGTGGCGGCGATGCGCCACGACTTCGAGTTCGTTTTCCTCCAGCGAGATTTCGATGTCATCGCGTTTCACGCCGGGAAGAACCACGCCCAACTGCCAGGTGTGTTCATCGACACGCCGGGTGTGGTAGCGGGGTTCGACTTCGCGCTCCCGGGTCAGCGGGGTCGCGACCTTTTCCGGAGCGACGTCACAGCAGTTGGGAGCGACTTGAGTATTGGCTTGAGAAGACATGGTAGTAGAAATGGTAGTGGGTTTGATTCGGAGGGATGGGAGTCGCCAGGGCACATTCAGCGCCCCGGCGCGAGATCGGCTTCGCGGTCGATTAGTTGACCTTGATCTGACGGGGTTTCCGTTCGGCCGACTTTGGCAGGGTGACAGTGAGGATACCGTCTTCCAACTTGGCGCCGACCTTTTCGGCATCGATCCCGTCCGGCACGGTGACGACCCGTTTCAGAACGGCGCGCTCCTCATTCTCGGAGTCGCCCTTCTTTTCGTGGTCGTAAACGATGGTGAGGGTGTGATCGTGAAGTTCGACTTTGAGATCGTCCTTCTTCACCCCGGGCAGTTCGAGCCGGGCGAAGTAGTTCTCGTCGTCTTCGTAGAGATCGTAACCGAACCCGGCCGAGCCCGTTTCGGAAAACCGGTCGGCAAGTTCGAACAGACGGCCGAACCCGGCCGCGGGTGAGCGGAACCAGCGATCGAATTCGCTGAAACTATCCGCCAGGGGATGCTGATATCGCACGAGTTTCATGGCTATGTATTCCTTTCTTGGATGGTGAGGTGTTTTCGGATGAATGGATGTTGTCGCTTCGGTCATCGTTTCGCGACCGTTGCTGGCTGCCATTGATGCACCCCTCGTGCCATCGTCAATTAATTCCCCATAATCCCTTCATAGTGAACCTATTAAACGGAAATCGAGGTTCATCCCGAGGCGGCAAATCGCGTCATATTGTCTCAATCCGGACCGCATCCGCGACAAAACTTCGGGTCAAAATGTCTCAACTCCATCAGCACCATCCCCGAACCCAGCGCCAGCCCCATTGTGACACCGGCATCCCTGCCGGTGTCCGGAAGGTTTTCAGAAAAAACGCAGAGCAACCAAGCCGCTCTCTCTATCGTTCCGCCTCCGGCGCAATCAACGCCTGGCGAATGAGATCGCGAAATCCCTGCTCCCGCTCGGAATCGGGAGCGCCGCCCGCGTAGCGCACCCGGTAGAGATAGGCATTCAGCTCGTCGAAATCGTCGCCGCAAACCCCGTCCTGTTTCAGGACGGCGAGATACTCACCGAGCGTCTGGGCCGGCCCCTTGACCCGTCCCCAGGCGGCGCAGGCGGCCAGGTATTCGTGGAGCAACGACGACGCCGGTTCCTCTGCCGGCAATGGCTCCGCGTGGCTCAATGCTCTCCCCAAAACCGACGCCTGCTCCGTGTGCCGGCGCTTCCGGCGCCAGCCGTAGATCCCCAGAACCACGACTCCCGCTCCCAGGCACAGCCAGACGAATCCGGCGGAAATCGCTTCGATCGCCCCCGTGGTCCATTTCGACCACCACGGCAGTTCGAGTTGGCCCAGCAAGCGCTCGTCGCTGAGATCCTCGAAAGCGCCTGGCTCCACCGCCGCGAACGGCTCTCCAGAGGCGCGGCGCTCCGCCGGTCCGGCCGCCCCGGCACCCAGCGGTGTGGTGTCAAAGATCACCCACCCGCGACCCGCCAGATTGATCTCCGTCCAGGCGTGGAAATCACTTTGCCGAAAGGCGATGAGCCGCCGCGCCGGATGATACTCGCCGCCGCTGAAACCGAATGCCACCCGGGCCGGCACCCCGATCGCCCGCAAGAGCATCGCACCGCCGGTCGCGAACAGCTCGCAGTGGCCTTTCTTCTCATCGAACAGGAAATTCTCCACCGGATCCAAGTCGTCCGGGTTGTCATAGCTAAGGCTGTATTCACAGTGCTGCCCGAGGTAGCGGCAAACTGCGCTGAGCCGTTGGTCGAGCGAAAGGCCGGCCGGTGCGATCTTTCTCGTCAGGTCCAGCAGACGCGAGGTCAGCGGCGAATCCGGAAGCTGGAGATAGTCGATCGCCACGTCACCCTTCGCCGCGGGCTCGGAGTCGTGCCAGTGATTGGCCGGTCCCAACGCCGCCCGAGCCCGAAACCGCACGCGGCTCTGGTGCTCCTCCAGCGCCAGTTGAAACCAATCATCGGCAAACGCATACACTCCGGTCAGTCCGACCGATCGGGTGGCAGGCATGATCGGCAATTCGCGGGATTCCGATTGCCGAATCAGGGTCCAGAACTCGACCTCACCCGCTTTCCCAGAGGAGGCAGTAGAATCAAGGTGGGTGATTCCATCCGACTCGCCATCATCGGAATCGTAGATCCATTCGCCCCGCCGGATCGGGCCCAGGCCTCCATCCGAAGTGAAGACACCCATGGTCGAGGTCCTAAGGTAGAGCGTGGTGTGGGTCGCCATCCGCAGGTCCGCCATGTCATCGAACCAAAGGTGAAACCGGACCGAGTTGTCCAGATGCAGATCCGCCCGGCGCGGCAGTTGGCGCATCGCGTCATCACCGACTCCCCCGCCCGAGACCACCACCGGCGCATCATCCTGAAACGAATCCAGCTCCGTCGAAACCTGGTCGCGCCCCAGCCAGGCATAACTCCAGAGCGCAACCCGGTCCGCAACCGGAACCATCGCGGTCATCGCCAGCAAGCCCCCGATCAAGAACAAACCAAGCCCCACCCGTTGCCTCCAGGAGGTCTCAGCCTTTTCACCAACGTTTGCCGCAAGAGGACCGGACCCGCTCGTCACGCGTGACCGGCTCCACGCAAACCAGAGACCACCCGCGAGTACCAGCACCGCCATCAGGCGAACGCCGAACACCGAGCTACCATAGATCTCCACATGATTGGTCGCCCAGAATACGATTCCTCCCGCCACCAACGTCACCCACCCTTCCCACGCGCTCGGCTCATCCTGCTTCCTAACGTGTTTTCTGGACACGCCCCATCCCCAGACCCTCGTCCACATCCAGAAATGCAGCGCCACCGCCACGTGAAAAATCATCGGCAGATCGGAGAGCAACACGGGCACCATTCCGTTCCGTTCCAGTTGCCATCCCCCCACTCCCAGCCCCAAGATCCCGATCAACATTCCGCTCCACGCCGCGGTTCGTGGACCCACCCATCTCAGGCCCGCGAAAATCACCGCCGCCACCACGATCAATGCCTGGTGCAATCCCGTCCCGGTAATGGCACTTGCGAGGAACGCCTCGCTCACGAGGATGCCCGTCAGGACCATCATGGAAAGCACCCGATTCATGACGCCTTGTTCCTCGTGAGAAATGTGGGCCGCGTTCTCGCCGGTGCGACGCTTTCCGTATCCAGACAGGTCACCTGTCTCGCCGTCGCGGCGGACCCGGGATCGATCACCTCCTGCCACAGGGAAAGCGGCACATCACTGAGAACGAAAACGCGGTCGCAGGCGCGCGTCTGTTTCTCGACGATCGATTTCAGCCGCTCGATGTCCGAGGATTTCTGACGGTGCAGCATGGCGAGCCGTTCCAGTGTTTTCCCAAACGAACACGCTTCAGGACTTCGCAGAGAGACCACGGATTCCTCACCAATTTCCTCGGCATACCAGAGCCCGATCCCGTTTTCGCGACAGTAGGCAACGATGCCGGCGGCGATTCGCAGCATCCATTCCCACCGCTCCGGACGCAGCAACCGACCACCGCCTTCTTCCCACGTATGGACGATCAGGCCATAGCGTGCCGGGCGCGGCGCCGGTGGATCCCACTCGCGCACCATCAAGGCACCGGTCCGCGCCGTCGCCGGCCAGTGGATGGCTTTGACCGCATCGCCGCTCCGGTATTCGCGGACGCCCCGGAATTCCTCGCCCGGCTCCGGCTCGATCCCGTGACGCGCCCCGAGATCGAATCGTTCAAGTTCTAGCGAACGCTTCAACACACTCGGCAAAAACGGCTGCGGATACACCAGCATCCCCCCATCCACCGGCAACGACTCATCCACCAGCGAACCGGTGGCGCGGACTTCGAAAAGCCCCAGAGGAAAAACCGATCGCAGCGATACGCCCGTCTGCCGCACCCGGCCGCGCCGAAACCAGCGGACTGCCGTCTTTCCCTCCAGCCACTCGCCGTTGGCCGCGCCCTCGCGCATACGGATGCTCTGATTCTTTGAGAACAGACAGTCCCGGATCTCGATCGCACAGCCGGTCCGGAGCGAAAACCACCCCTCTTTCTCCGTGCAAAGAATCCTCAGTGTCACCTCGAACAGCTCCCCCGCAAACACCCTCGCCGGGCGCCGCCGATGGATCTCCAGGCCAAGCAGATTTCGGCACGCCCACCATCGCGCCACGATCAAGACCACGAATGCCACCACCCCGAGCCAGATGAGAGCGCCATCGTAGCGGATCATTCCCATCGCGATGCCACCGAGGCTCAGCCAGAACCACGCCAACCCGGCGGACGTCACGGCCGGACGTCCGACTTCCAGAGGTCTGGCCGAGTCGCTATTCATGCCAAAACGTTCAGGGCACCGGAACCGTGTCGAGGATTTCCCGGATCACCGTCACCACCCGTCCGCGACGTGGGAGTTCGCTCCCGTATTCGTCACCCGCCGGAGACAGACGGTGCGCCAGCACGGGAATCGCCACTCGTTTCACATCATCCGGGTAAACCGCTTCGTGCCCCTCCAGGACCGCCGCCGCCTGTGCCGCCCGCATCAGGGCGATCGATCCACGGGCGCTCACCCCGTCACCCAGCGCTGGATGATTCCGCGCCGCTTCGCAGAGATCCACCACATATCGACAGATCGAATCGGCCACCGGCAGCTTCAGGACGGTCTCCTGCCATTCTTTCACCGTGGCGACTGTGGCCAGCGGCTCGATCCGTGATCCATTTTCTCCCCCGGCATGCAGACGCAGAATCGCCGCCTGGTTCTCCGGATCCGGCAACTGCATCTCGACCGAAAGCAGGAACCGGTCGAGCTGCGGCTCAGGCAGGGGAAAGGTCCCCGCGGCATAACGATTATTCTGGGTCGCGATCACCAGAAAAGGTGTCTCCAGTTGGCGCGTCACGCCATCGATCGACACCTGCGACTCGTTCATGCACTCCAGCAGGGCGCTCTGGATGCGTGGGCTGGTGCGATTGATCTCGTCGGCCAGGACCAGATTGCTGAACACCGGTCCCTCGACGAACTCGAACTCTCCCGTCGCCTGGTTGAAAATCGAATGCCCCAGCAGATCCGACGGCAGCAGATCGGGCGTGAACTGAACGCGGCGGAATTTCCCGTCGATCAATCTCGCGAGGGTCTGCCCCAGCGAGGTTTTGCCGATCCCCGGCGCCCCTTGGATCAGCACATGGCCACCAGCCAGCAGCGCGGTCAGCAGGAAAAACGCCGCCTCATCAGCGCCGACCACGTGTTCGGTCAATCGCAGGCGCAGGGTATCGAGAGTGGTCTTCATTCGGAGATCAAACAGAGCAGACAATTGCCGTGACGAGCGATCCTACCACAGCAGCCTTTCTCGAAAAGACCTAAGAGCAACAGAACGCTGGAGCGAACCCGGCACGTCCGAACCGGGCATCAGCCCCAGTGTGACACCGGCATCCCTGCCGGTGCCCGGAGCAGTTTGAGCACACCAGAACCGTCCCGCACCAGCGTTCCGGCTACGCCTCAACTGAAGAAGCACCATTGGAAAAGCCCCCATTTCTGGGGCATGTTGTCCGGTCTCCCCCCCTACATGCCTGTCGATTCCTCTTCTCAGACCGGTCCTTCGACCGGACCCCGACGGCTGTTTTTTGACAGCCACATGCACACGCCCCTCTGCAAACACGCGGAAGGGCATCCGGTCGAGTATGCGGCGGAAGGCTGGGAAGCCGGTCTCAAGGGTATCATCATGACCTGCCACAGCCCGATGCCCAATGGCTTCTCCCATCGGGTGCGGATGGATCCCGCCGACTTCGACCGCTACGTCGAACTGGTCGCGGAAGGCGCCGGCCGCGCACCCGATGGCTTCGAAGTGCGGCTCGGTCTCGAGAGCGATTTCTTTCCCGGCATGGAGGAGTGGCTGGCCGATCTCCATCGGCAGGCCGACTTCCATTACATCCTCGGCTCGGTCCACTGGCACATTCCCGAATACCTCGACGCCTTCTGGACTGGCGATATCTTCGCTTTCCGGCAGCAATATTTCTGGCACCTCGCCGAATCGGCCGAGTGCGGTCTCTTCGACTGCCTGTCTCATCCCGACCTCATCAAGAACGCGGCTCCCGAGAGCTGGGATTTCGAGGAGATGCGGCCCGTCATCATCGAAGCCCTCGATCGCATCGCCCGCACCGGTGTGGCGATGGAGCTGAACACCTCCGGTCTCTACAAGGCGAACCCGGAGATGAACCCGGGTCCCCAGATGCTGGCGCTGATGGCCGAGCGCGACATCCCCGTCGTCATCGGATCGGATTCCCACATTCCCCGCCGGGTCGGCGACCTGTTCCTCGCCGCCCTCGGCGCCCTGGAGAATGCCGGATACGAGAACGTCTCCTATTTCGAAAACCGTCGCCGGCTCGATCTGCCCATCGACACCGTCCGCGAGAGCTTGATGACCTTCGATTCCCAGTTCGCCTAGGGCGTTTCAGGAAGAAAGCGCTGCCCCCCTCAAGCGTGGAACAGCGGTGATTCGCCCGAAAACGCTCAGCTGTTTCGGGTAAACCAAAATTCTCTTCCTCATTCTTGTCATCCTCGGGAACAGGGCCAAAGGCCCGACCTCACCATAGCCTGGGGCAGCGCCCCAGGAAAAGGAATGAGAGATTTCCGGTTGGCTGAAAGCCAACCTCAACCCGTAGAGTGGGAATGGCGCTTTCCCACGAGGATTTGCTTGATGAACCAAGCGCGGTTTGAACTTGGCCTTCAGCCAAGCCCTTATTGGGGCGCTATCTCCTTCAGGGCAGCGGCTCCAAAAATCATCCCGGAGGATTGAAAGAGAGTAGCCGGTGGTTGAGCGAGCGCCAAGCGAGCGACACCACCGGATTCCGACGACAAAGAAAAAGCGCATCCCGGAGGGATGCCAGAGCGCCGGATGACGAGCCGCCCTCACCGCGTAGGCTGGCATCCCTCCGGGATGCTCTCCTTACTTCTGACGCAGACCGGTGGTGTCGCTCCGCTCAACCACCGGCTACTTTCTGGGATACCTCCGGCATCCGTTCGACCAGATCACAGGCGAGCATCACTTCAAAACCGGCTTCCACCATTCACACCGCCACCTTCACCGACCGCGTCGCGACAAACAGCGGCATCCACTGATGGAGCGCGCTGGAGACATCGTCCCAACCGTCCTCATAGAGCGCCGTCACCGCGAGCCCCGCATCGCATTGTCCGCCGATCTGGTCTTCCAGGCTGTGGCTGAACTCCAGGCTCAACTGCGCCTCCATCTGTTCCGAGAGTAGCCTCTCGTCCATCGAATCCAGGTCCGAATACGGCAGCCGGTGAATCACCCGCAGTTCCCCCGTCTCTTCCGCCACCTGGTGATCGAACAGGAAGAAACACGGATTCATGAATCCCGCCAGCAGTCGACCACCCGGCTTCAAAACCCGGGCGCATTCCTTCCAGACCGGTCGCACCTCGGCGGCGAACACATTCGATACCGGGTGAAAAATCAGATCGAAACTCTCGTCCTCAAACAGGCTCAGGTCAGCCATGTTCCCCTGTTCCGCGACAATCTCGAACCCATGACGCGCCGCCGTTTTCATGTCTTTTTCCAACTGCACATCCGACGCATCGAACGAAGTCACCCGCGCCCCCGCCGCCGCCAGGACAGGCACCTGCTGCCCTCCGCCCGAGGCCAGCGCCAGCACGTTCACCCCATCGAGACGGGGATACGAGGGATACCAGTCATTCGGCACCGGTTTGTTCGGCGTCAGGATCAGCGACCAGTCGCCCGCCTTGGCCCGCTCGATCACGTCGTCATCCACCGGCGTGCTCCAACGGCAGCCCTCCATCGATTGCAGGTTCCAGGCGTTGCGATTGTATTCGACGATGTCCATCGGCTCGGGTGGGCGATTTTCCGCCTTTCCTCTACACTGGTCGCCGCGAAAGCCCAAACCTTTCGGCGCAAAAATCAATCTCCCCGCAATCGCCGGCCCAGATCGTCGCCCTTCGCATAGCCGGTCAGTTCCAGGTAGGCGCGTCCGACCGCCTCGCCCGATGACTCGTCGATGACATCACCGGCACCCTCCCAGTAGGAGACGCCGCCGAGTCCGCCCGACAGCTCCTGAGCCTCCATCACTGGCTCGAAGCGAAAGGTCCGCTCCTGTCCCGAGACCGGATCGGTGACGCTCAGTCGCGGCCGGACTGGGTAGACATCACCGGTCACGTCGCTCTGCCACTTCCCTTCCGATCGCCACACGAAGTCGTCCACGTCCACATTCGTGACCTTTCCGGATTCATCAACCCAGGCGAGCGAGGAAAACCGGTCCGGCGTCCCGTCCGGTTTTCTCAGGACATAAGCCATCAGTTCCCGTCCATCGAAAAGCTGAATACTGATCCAATCCCACCCCACCTGATCGCGACCCAGTTGCGAGCTGGAAATCTCGTGATCCATCCACAGCTCGCCACTTACCGCGACCGCATCGCCGTCCATCTCGACCGTGCCTTCGGCAGCGAGCCTCGGAAAAGTCAGGTAGAGGCTGGCTGCCTCCGGCGACTCACCTTTCCGGGAAACACCGCGCTCGCCGAACAACACCGGCGGCTTCATCGGTCGCAGTTTCAGCTCGTAGCACGCCTCGCTCTGGAGGCTTCCGTTCAGGGTCATCAGACCATCCGCGCTTTCACTCAATGCCGATCCGGGACCGAGCCCTTCGACACGCTTCAGCGTCCAGTTCCCGTTCCGCACATCCAGATCCCCCACCTTCGACCACGCGTCCCATCCGGCGCGATTCAGCCGTTCCTCATGCAGGAACCGGTCATTTGCCACGTCCGTCAGCGCCATGTGAGCGAGGTAGAGCGGATCGCTCTGCCATCCGGTCCCGCCCTCATTTTCTCCCGGCTTCTGCGCCATCCGGAAAAACGTCGCCTGTACCCCGAACCGACGCTTTCCCTCATCGGCGAACAGGTGCCCGGTGAGATACCACCACTCGATCCGAAAGCCGGGATGACTCCCGTGATCGGCCGGAAAGCTGAGCACGGGATCGGGCTGGGGAATCGAAAAACCACCACCGACCTTCGGCTCCTCCGCGGAGGCCGCAAAAGTCACGGTGAGAAATCCAATCAGCAACTGGCGACTCGAGAAAGTCATGTTTCGGGTTCGATACAGGTAACGATAACTATTCCGTCGGATCGCTCTTCAACCGGGCTCCTCGCACGCCGACGGCGGCACCGACCAGACCGCTGACGGCGAGCGTGGTGAAGCTCAGTCCCACCATCAACGCCCACGGAATCCGGTATTCCAGGGTCCATCCGAAACTCTCGCGATTGATCACGAAAATAAGCAGCGCTCCCAGGATCAGCGCCAGCAGGAGCCCACCGACCAGCCCCACCGTCGCCACCGCCACGCCCTCGACGGCACATGCCCGGGCGATCTGGGCCCGCGTGAATCCGATGGTTTTCAGCGTGGTCAGTTCGCTCCGACGCTCGATCAGGAGACTCGCCAGCGCCATGCCCAGTCCCGACACGGCCACGATCACCCCGATCGCTTCCAGCGCGTAAGTCACGGCAAAGGTCTGGTGAAAGATGCGCAGCGCTTCGCTCCGCAGCCGCCCATTGCTGCGCACGGTCAAAACCGGATAACGCGCGGTCAATGCCGACTGGATCTCAGCGGCATCTGCTCCGGGCTTCACATACACCGCCAAGTTGGAAACGCTTTCATCCGCAAACCAATTGGCTGTGAAGCCACGATTGACGAGCACGGTGCCCGATTCATCGCTGTAGTCGGAATACACGCCCCGGATCACGAGAGCCTTCATCCCGTCCGTCGTGGGCACCTCGATGCGATCGCCTCTCCCCAGATCAAAACGGCGGCTGAACGGCTCGTTGACCCAACAGGGCACCGTCCCATCGGGCAGCGGTTCGGCGAGAGAAATCGGATCTTCGTTCTCGGGCGGAGCCAGCCACGTCAGGCGAAAGCGTCGCTCCGATTCCCGCTGGTATTCCGAACCAGCCAAATGAATCTGCCGATCTCGAAACCGAACCGGGTAACGACGAATCACATCCACGCCATCGACCCCTTCCACGCCGGAAATGTCGCGCCACGTTTCCGCCGAGATCACATTGAAGCCGGAAGCCTCTTCGCTGCCTGCCGGCGCCACGTATAGATCGGCCCGCAGGAGACGCTGAATCCATCCGGTCAGCGTGCTCTCGAAGCTGTGAACCAGGATGCCCATCCCCGCCGCCATGGCGATGGCCGTGACCAATCCCGCCACCGCCAGCCGATGCCGCCCCGTCACCCGGCGCAACTGCGAGGCCGCGTAGTGCGCCACCGGCCACTGCCTAAAGGCGAGGTGCAGGCAGCGTTCGATCGGCCGGAAAAACACCCCGGCGAGAATCGACCACGCCAACAACCACGCCGCCGCCGAGAGATAGCCACCCACCGGAACGGGCGAGCCCGAGCCGCTCTGCCACGACGGCAACTTCGCCAGCAGTAACGCGACCACCGCTGCCGCGATCGCGATCCCTGGTTGGCGGAGCAGCCACGCGCCTTCATCGCGACTGCCCTGACGCATCACCTGAGCCGGAGGCGTCGTCGCCGCCTCCCGGGCCGGCAACCAACCCGCCACCAGGCTGGCCGTGACTCCGAACAGGCACGCAAACAGGACTTCACCCGCATTCAACGAAGCGGCGGATGTCGTCGTCGAGAAATAGAGCCGATTCACCGTGCGGGCGATGCCGCCAACCGTGAGCTGCGCGCCCGCCCACCCCAGAAACACGCCGAGGAGGCTTCCGAAAACTCCCAGCATCAGCGACTCCACCACCCAGACACTCCGAATCGCGCGAGGCGATACGCCGAGCGATCGCAACACCGCCGTCTCGGATCGCCGACGGACCACCGCCGCCTCGAGCGCCTGCAGGATCAGGTAGGTTCCGACCAGCAGCGCCAGCGTCGAGAGCACGGTGAGATTGAGCCGGAACGCGGCCGTCATTTTTCCGGCGGAAAGACGGCGATCCTCCCGCGTTTCAAAAACCCACGAAGGCGAATCGCCCATCGCCTCCGCCAAGCGGGTAGCCGTTTCATTCCGGACCGCGACCCGCGACGCCCCAGGCGGAATCACCAGTTCGACCCGGCTGACTCGCCCTTCCAATCCGAGAAGCCGTTGAGCTCCCGGCAGGTCCATCAGAACCAGGTTCTCCGGGATCGCTGGTCGCAACGGATCGGGTTCCAGCAATCCCGCGATGGCCAATGTCTCCCGTCGATCACCGACGATCAGCCACAACGAATCCCCCACCTCTTTCCGGTTCGCATCCGCCCACGCACGCGGCACGAAGACATGGCGCGCGCTCCCCAATGTGAAACCTCCCAAGGCGTCGTTCTCGACATCCCCACCCAAAGGAGCCGCCGCCTGTCCCGATCCGAGATAGAGCGCATTCTGAATCGCCACCAGATCCACTCCGATCAACTGGCGAGGTTCCTCGTTTTCGGAGGACGTCACCGTCGCTTCCACGACGGGGAAAATCGTCACCGGCAACGGATTGAGCAATTGACGTATCCGACCCAACATCTCTTCCGAAAGGGACCCACCGGCCACCGGCCGGATGGCGAAGTCGCT
>JAGRPB010000119.1 GCA_020439945.1 Verrucomicrobiia bacterium | reverse complement strand
TGAACCCCGATTCGCCCGCGCCACCCGACAGGGTTGACTCACTGACCTAACCCTGTTGGGTCGGGTCAGGCGGTCAGGAAATTCCGCAGGATCCGCAGCCCGGCCGACTGGCTGCGCTCGGGGTGGAATTGGGAAGCAAAAATCGCTCCCTGCCGAACGGCGGCGGCAAACTCCACGCCGTAGCTCCCGGTGGCCGCCACGATGGATGGGTCCTCTGGAATCGGGAAATAGGAGTGGACGAAATAGAGATGAGGCTCCCTGGGCAAACCGGTCCAAACCGGGTCGGCCGGGTTTTTCGGCGTCACCGTGTTCCATCCCATGTGGGGTACCTTCATATCGGATGAAGGAAATCGACAAACCCGCCCTTTGAAATGGCCGAGCCCGTCGACACCCGGATTCTCTTCACTTTCCTCGAAGAGCACCTGGTAACCGATACAGATGCCGAAAAACGGCCGATCGGCCGCCAGCCATTCCGTCAAAGGTTCGCGCAATCCCTGACGGTCGAGGGTTTTCACGCAATCGCCGAAAGCGCCGACTCCGGGAAAAATCAATTGCTCCACCCCATCGAAATCGCCCGGCGTTCTCACAAGTTTTCCCGTGACGCCGATCGTTTTGAGGGCGTTGAGAACATTGCGCAGATTACCCGCGCCGTAATCGATAACTCCAACCGGGGTGCTCATGATTCCAGAAGATCAGAGCACCTCTTTGGTGCTGGGAATATCGTCGGCAATCCGCGGATCAATCCGAACCGCCGCATCGACCGAACGCGCCAGGCCTTTGAAAACCGCCTCCGCCATGTGGTGTGCGTCACGACCGTAAAGAATCTCGACGTGGAGATTGATGAGGGCGTTGAACGCAAACGCGCGAAGGAATTCCTCCACCAGGGTAAAGGCAAAGTTTCCGCCAATGTTGTCCACGCCTGTCGGTGCCCGGTATTCCAGAAAAGGTCGACCGCTGAAGTCGACCACCACCCTGGCCAGAGTTTCATCCATCGGCAGCATGGCGGAACCATAGCGAACGATCCCGCGCTTCTCGCCCAAGGCTTCCCGAAGCGCCTGGCCGAGGACGATACCCGTGTCTTCGACGGTGTGATGAAAATCCACTTCGATATCGCCATGGGCGGCCACTTCGAGATCGATACGGCCGTGCCTGGCGAACAGGTTCAGCATGTGATCGAAAAACGGCACGCCGGTATCAATCGACGCCCTGCCGGTACCATCGATGCCAACGGCTACGCTGACATCGGTCTCACCGGTTTTTCGCTGGATCCTGGCGGTGCGGGATTGGGCCATGGGCCACTATACCCCCCAAAAACGACGCCGCAATTTGAGAGAGATTAGCGCGGCGCGGTCTGTGGTGACCGCACCGGGTGCTTCAATCGGCCTTTCTCTCCCTACCTTGGAATCACTCGGCGCTTTCTTTCTTCCCGCCAATACCGAGCACTTTCATCACCACGATCGCAACGACCATCAGTCCGGCGACGATCATCATGATGAGCTGGAAGTTGATTCCTCCACCCTCGTCCGCAACCACCGGTTCGGGGCGTTTCATCTCCTCGCCCTCATCGTCCTTGCTTGCCGTTGATTTCTTCGTGGGGGTTTTCTTTTCGACCTTCTTCTCTTCTTTTTCCTTGGCCTCAACGCCCATCAAACTGGTCAGCGCACTTCCCTGATCAACTTCCTCTTTCTTATCCGTCGAGGCCTCACCCAGGTCTGTGTTGACCTTCTCCGCCGCGGCGGCCCCGGCCTCAGTGATCGTCTTCGATGCTTCGACCCCCTTCGCCGCGCTGGCTTCCTGTTGCCTCGCCAATTCCATCGCCGTTTCCGTCTCCGCTATCTTGGAAAGGAGCGCACTGGCATAGCTGCTCGGCGAACTCGGGCTTTTTCCTTTGGAAGACGACTTTTTTCCAGTCGAACTCGTTCCCTTCTTGCCGGTATTCCCGATCATTGCCGTGGCTTCGGCGATCGTTTTTTTCGCATCACCCAGCTTTTTCTCGGCAATCAGTTTGTCAGCTTTTACCAACTCCTCGGACATCGAGTTCATCGTCGCCACATCAATCGATTTGAGGGTTTCGATCTCCGATTTCACCATTCCGATCGATCCCGTCAGACTATCGGCAGAATTGTCATTGATACTCAGCCATTTGATTCCCGCCTCTTTTTCCCTTTCAACCGCTCGCTCGAAGTTGGCGATTTCCTGAGCGCGAGCCGCTTCGACTTGCGCCCGGGCCACTTCATCGAGTAGCCCTTTGTCTTCCTCCCACTTCTGCTTTCGGTATTCCACATCCTGCAACGCGCGCGTCAATCGCTGGCCAAATGCCGGAAGCAGTTCTTTCACCACGGGAATCGCCTCCACGTGGGCGGGAGTGCCGAAATACTGTTCGTCCAGAATCTCAAAATCCCTCAGGGCGCCGAGTTGATCGCCCGCCGCCACCTTTCGCTTGAAGGAAACACCGCGAATGCGCGAATCGGTGAGGGTTTTGAACTGTTGTTTCTCCTGGGGACTGATCCACTCGCCTTCTACTTTCAGGTAGCCGCGTTCTACCTTGTCCAGCTCGCTCTGAAGATCGGCGAGCATCTTTTCGACTTCGGCTTTGTGCGTGCTGGAAGGGTATTGCTCGAGAAACTTCTTGGGCCCGGAATCGATCAGCGAGCGATAGGCCTCGGCTGACATCAGCGAAGGTGCGGGGAGTTTTTTCCGCAACTCCGACAAGGCCACATCGTCGGGTGCCGCTTTGATGATCTGAGCAATGTCGCCCCGAGGAATGATCTTGGTGTCCTTGATCGTGGCAGAAACAGGGATTTCGAGTTTGATGAAATCCGATCCCTCCGCGGTGATTTTTCCCTCGAGCGTTTGACCGCTTTTGAGTTTCACGGTATCCGCCCGAGCGATCATCACCAATGCCAGCATGCCGGCGACGCAGATGAGGAGGCGGGAAAAAACAGACGACACTTTCATGGATTGAACGGGATTTAATTGGGTTCCGGGAACCCCTCAGGGGGGAAGATAAATATCAGCCCACCAGTCTAGCGGAAATCCCGCAGCCGGGACAAAACTTTTTTTCTTCGGGATCATAAACCCCTGTATTTCAGGTTTCGCGAAATTCCGTTTTTCACGCGCAAAGCGTTTGTTTGTGGGTTAAAGTCGGGGCTCGCTGTGACCACACTCGTCATTTCCAGTCAAAAAGGAGGAGTCGGGAAGACCACCGTGGCGGTCAACCTCGCCTATTCCCTTGCCCGCCGTGGATGGCGCGTCCTGCTGATCGACGCCGATCCCCAGGGTGGCGTGGGATTTTCGTTGTCGGAAAAGGCTCGGGAAGCGAAGGGATTTTTCAATCTGCTCGATCCGACGAACGACAAGGATCCCAGGTCGCTGATCATTTCCACCAGACTGCCGGAGTTTCGCTTGATGATGTGTGGCACCGCCGACCTGCTCTCGGGCGGCGAAGAACCCCAGGACACCCCCGAACTGCGGGACCAGTTGCGGAGTCTGCTTTCCCAGTTCTCCGACCACGACTTGATCATTGTCGATACGGAGGCGGGAATCCACGGTCTGACTCGCGCCATCATGGCGGTGGCCGACTACCTGTTGCTCCCCCAACAGGCGGAACCGCTCAGTGCCCGCTCCATGCCACGGCTGCTTCGTCATATCGCGGCTTTACGAAAAGAACTTGGTGAGGACGCCTCCACGCCGAGACTCGCGGGACTTCTACTGACCATGGTCAACGGAGACGATCCGGTGACCGGCGAAATCGAATCCGACTTGCGGGGCATGCTGCCGTCGGAGTTGATTCTCGAATCCAGGATTCCCCGTGATCCGACTTTTTTGAATGCCAGCCGCGCCGGCATACCCGTGGCCTTGCTGCACCGGAAAACGCCGGAAGCGGCTGAAAGTTTTGACACCCTGGCCGCCGAAGTCGAAGACCGAATCGATCTGGCGAAATCCTCGAACGAACAGGAGAGCGATGAGTACACTAGACTCATGGATTGATCGGGACGAACTCGCCGAGGTCGTGGGCGAGTTGGTCAAGGTATCGGGACCTCCCCCCTCGGCACCCGCCATGGAGGAGGTGCCTGAGCCGGAGGATTCGGAGGCTCCCATCAATGACACGACGGTTCCCCTTGGTTTGGAAGACGCGGAGCCTGAGGTGTTTCCGGTCTCAAACGAAGGTCAAGAGGCGTTCTCCGTCGGCCTCGAAAAGTCGGCATTGACCGAGACAGAACAGGGTGAAGCGCCGCTCGACATCGAACAAACGCAAGTTACGTCCGGAGAATGTGCCCATTCGCATTTCCCAGCCGAAGAGACCGCGTTTGAACGAGGTATTTTGGAGCCGGAAACCGATGTGGTCGAAGAACTCGCCGAGGAGCCGCCCGCTACTGACATCTCCCACGGTGCGGAAGTATTTGGGTCCGTTGGCGAAGGGCCCATGGCGGAATCGGAAATTCAGCCACCTTCACTCGATGCCGTTTCCGAAGAAGCGATCTCCCCTTTTGATGCCACGTCCCCTGAGTCAATTTTGTCAGAAGCCGAGTTCGGATCCGGCGAAACCGCTCAGGACCTGATCTCCCCCGGAAGCGCTGAGGAGATCTCGGCACCCGAAGCCGAAGCCGAAGCCGAAGCCGAAGCCGAAGCCGAAGCCGAAGCCGAAGCCCCAATCGACTTCGATGAACCCCAGGCCTACGACGCTTCCGCTTTCCCGGCACCGGAAGAACCCAATCCCGAATCCGCCATTTCCCCCCTTCGTCGGACGGCGGCGTTTCAGGCGGCGGAAGCTCTGGAACGGGCGCGAGACCGGGCGCAATTGGGAGGTCTTTTGAAGCCCGCACATTCGCCGAATCCTCCCCTTTTGGATGAGTTCGATGATTCGGTATTGCAGAATACCGAATCGGTCTCCGAAGAGTTTTCACCGGCCTCGGATGTGGGGCCGATGGGGTTGGAAAGCGAATCCACCACCGAATTCGAATCGATCGAAGTCGAGAACCGACAGGAAGACCTCGATTTCACCCCACCGCCGTTCGAACCCGTTTCCCTGGATGAAGAGCCCGTTCCACCGGCACCCGAAAACCTCGCCGAGGACATCTCCACTCCACCTAACGACGCTCCCCCCAGCGAATTTGAAGATTCCGGGGATAAGGTGACCCCTGAAGAACTTCCCATGGCAAATCCACCATCGCCGACTTCGCTCCGTGGTCGGTTGATGGCCTATGTGGAACACGCTCGTCAGAAAACAGGCGCGGAGATCGTCACGGTGACCGACTTCCAGAGCTATCCGCTCCTCCCCGGACCGACGACCCCCGCCCCCGCGCATTCGGCGTTGCGGCTCTCGCATTGGTTGGGCTTGTTGACGGCCGAATTGCAGAAAACGCGTGATGGTGTCACTCAGATCGCCGTGGACCATCACCATTGGCTTTGCGTGGTCGCGGCCGACAGCGCCGCCGGCGGAGTCTGCGCGAGTTTTCGTCTCAACGATCCGATGCCGGACGATCTCGCGAGAGAACTCGGCGCGGCTCTTCGAGCCACCCTTGGCGAAGCACCGAAAGTCGAGGCTCCGAACCCGCCTCTACCTGTGGAGTGAACGTTTCCCGGTCTACTCCCGAATCTGTCCTTCACCGAAGATTCGGTACTTGTAGCTGGTCAATTCTTCCAACGCCATCGGTCCCCGGGCATGCAGTTTGTCCGTGCTGATGCCGATCTCCGCGCCGAAGCCGAACTCACCGCCATCGCTGAAACGCGTGGAGGCATTCCAGAAAACGGTGGCCGAATCGACCTCGTTGAGAAATCGCTCGGCGGCTTCCGCATTCCCCGTCACGATGCAGTCACTGTGATGGGATCCGTAGTGATTGACGTGGGAAATCGCGGCATCGAGATCATCGACGATTTTCACTGACAGGATCAAATCGAGGTATTCCGTCGTCCAATCGCTTTCGGTCGCCGGTTTGATCTCGGCGGCGCTTCCCGCCAACGCGGCAAAGCGTTCGTCTCCCCGCAGTTCCACTCCCTTTTCCCGCATGGCGGTGGCGATCACCGGGGCGAATTCATCGGCCACCGCTTCATCGATCAGGAGCGTCTCCATCGTATTGCACACACTCGGTTTCTGCGTCTTGGCGTTCACCGCGATCGATTTTGCCATTTCCAGGTCGGCATTCCGATCGACGAAGGTGTGGCAAATGCCGTCGTAATGCTTGATCACCGGCATCCGGGCCAACGAAACCACCGTTTCGATCAGACCGGCACCACCACGGGGAATGATGAGATCGAGATACTGATCCATCTCCGCCATGTGCTGCACACTCTCTCGTTCGGTGAACGGAATGAGCTGGATGCTGTGATTCGGGAGTCCGCGAGGGGCGCCCCCCTCCTGGAGAGCTGCGGCGATGGCGCGATTCGAGTGTATCGCTTCCTTCCCACCCCGCAGGATCGTGGCGTTCCCCGTCTTGAAACAGAGGACCGCGGCATCCGCGGTCACGTTGGGGCGACTCTCGAAAATGATGCCGATCACTCCGATGGGAGTGCGGCGTTTCTCGATGCGGATGCCATTGGGACGAGTCCACTCGCGGATGACTTCGCCCACAGGGTCGTGTAGGGCGGCGACTTCGCGAATTCCCTGGGCGATGGCGGCGATGCGTTCGCGCGTCAACCTGAGTCGATCGATCATCGCGGTCGTCAGACCGTTTTCCTCCGCTGCCGCGATATCCCGATCGTTGGCTGCCAGGATCTCCGCTTCGCGAACGACCAGGGCATCGGCCATGGCCATGAGGATCTCGTTCTTCTGCGGCGTGGAGAGCTTGGCCAACTGGTAGCTGGCCTCGCGGGCGCGGGCGCCCATCGCCAACACCTCGGTTTTGATCTCGTCGGACGTCATGTGAAATATCAGGAGCGAGCCAGGAATCTAGTTCCCTTGCCGCCTCCCGCAACCAAGTCTCCCAATTGTTCGGGTTCGTGCCCGGCGGCAATGATCGTCGGGATCCCGGCATCCACCGCTTTCTGCACGGCGCTCAGCTTCGTCCGCATGCCGCCCACGGAAAGCTTTCCCTTGTCCTCGCCGGCATAGTGAATCACCGACGCGACGTCTTCGACGATCTCGACGATTTCATTGGGATCGGTGGCATCCGGAGCACGGAGCCCGGGCACACTGGTCAGGAGAATCAGGAGATCCGCCTCGGCCAGAGCCGCGACTTCGGCGGAGAGGTGATCGTTGTCCCCGACTTTCAGCTCGAAGACGGCCACGGAGTCATTCTCATTCACGATCGGAATGACCGAGGGAAACTCGAGCAGGTGGTCGACCGTGGTGCGTACGTTGGCTCTCCGTTTTTCGTCGGTGAGATCGTCGTGGGTCAAAAGCAGTTGCGCCACTTTCAGGCCGAAATGGCTGAAATGGCTCTCGTAGATATGCATGAGCCGAGCCTGGCCGGCGGCAGCGCAAGCCTGGAGCATTCCCGTGTCGGTGGGACGCTCCTCGAGGCCGAAGGTCATCAATCCCGCTCCCACCGCGCCACTGGATACGACGATCGTGCGATGCCCCGCTTCGTTGAGATCCGCGATCGACTGGGTGAGCCGGGCGATCATCGCATGATGCAGGGTCACACCTTCTCCCCGGGTCAGAACGCCCGTTCCAATTTTGATGACGATTTTCAGAGTACCGAAGCGATGGGTTTGTTCGTTTCGCTCGCGGCGGAGTGATCCGCACTCCACCGAAGAATTTTCTCCGCCCAGCGGGCGGCGCGGGACGATATTGCTTGCGCCAGAGGGTGTAAAGGAACAGTTTATGCCCCGCTTCGACCCCCACTCGGGGTCCGCGCCACCGGACGCACCCGTAGTAAAACGGATATTACGTCGGTCTCCGGAACCGAAGGTCCAGGTTCGATTCCTGGCGGGTGCAGGTGGCTTGCCGGGTGGGATTTCCTGGAGGACTTCTTTCTCAGATCGAAATTCGCCGGTCGCGGGCCACGACGCGCCAGCGCTCACCGGTCGCTCGACCATCACGCACCACCACCGCTTCCTGGTGCAGGGCCACCGTCGGGCAAATGTGCCAGGGTATTCCCAGGATGGGGTCGCCGACGGCGTATCGATCGGCCGCGCTCGTTTCGACCACGAGATGCTCTTCGCTCTGCATGATGGGTTTCGCGTCGGGAAGGAGTGGGAATCGCACCCGACTACCGATCGGATTCTCTCCAGAGACGGCCTTGTGTCCGAGTTCCAGGCACAATCTCCCGCTTCCCGGTTTGCTGATTACCCGGGTCAGCAATGCCGCCGCCGCCTGGAATCCAAGATCCGGATGGTTGGTTCCGTAGCCCGCATCCCACAGCAGCGTCGTTCCCGGACTGCACTCGTAGCGATACCCGAGCTGCTGTGCAAGTCGAGCGTGCCAGGGAAAAGTCGGAGATCCGCCACCCACGACCAGCGGAACCTCGATTCCAGCGGCTTCCAGCTCAGCCAGGAAAGGTTCCACCGCGTGCCGGGCCGTCTCGAACTGTTCGCCACGAAGCCGCACATCAGGTTCGTGGATGTGGCCATCATAGACATGCAACCCGCAGAAAGAAACGCCATCACTTTCGATGATCTGCCGGCAAAGGGCCATCGCCCCGGGGTCCGGCGCGATCCCCGTTCGCCCCATCCCGCAGTCGATATCGACAAAGATCCGCAAGACTTTCCCTTCTTCGGCGAAAGTCTTCGCGATGCGGGTGAGGTTCCTCGCATCATCAACGATCGCGGCAAAGCTGGTTTTCGGGAATCTCTCCTGCAGGGCAAACATGCGCGCGATATTCGGACCGACGGGTTGGTAGGCCAACAACACATCCCTCGCCCCGGCGGCCGCCGACATTTCCGCCTCCGCGATGGTCGCACACTTGAAGCGGTCGATCCCCGCATCCAGTTGCATCGCGACCACTTCACCCATCTTGTGAGTTTTCACATGAGGCCTCAGAAGTGAAGCATCTCCGCCAACCTGCTCAAGCATCACCTGGATGTTGTGGTCGATCCGTTCCGGCCACACCAATAGCGCCGGCGAAGCGACCGATTCCGGATTTTCGAGAGAAAGCCAATCGTATTCAGGCATGGCGGGAGCCTAGCAGCATGAAGCGCGGCGATTCAATCCCGGACCGGCTCCGCAATCCCGTCTCCGGTTGCGGTCTCGCCGGAGAAGAGCAATTCACCAATCGAGGGCAGCGACCTTTCCCCCTTGGCAATCAGTTCCAACTCTCCTCGAATCGAAGCGTTGATCCATTTCGCCAACGGCTGCGCCACCTCGGAAAAACGGCTAAAGGCGTCGGCGATGGCCGCATCCCACACCGGGGCGTAACGCAACAAATCGTCAGGACGCACGGTGTCCCTTCCGCCGCTACCCTCCTCACGCCTCGGTTTGAATGGCTCGATGATATTCAACGTGCCGTAGTCGTTGGTCAGTTCTTCACCTGCTTCGATGTCCCGGATCGCGATCTCCAGTCCGAAAGGGGTTGGCAGGCAGGTGGGATCGAAGCTGTGATTCATGAAACGCGTATGATCCCAGCAGAAAACATAGTGCCCGGTCGCGTTGCGATAGCTGTATCGCTCCACCACTTCCCGATGGGCATCATCGAATGAGGTCACTTCGGCTGAGGTGAATTCCCGGTCCAGGCGATCGCGAACCCAGGTCACCGTGCCCTTTGGAATCGAACGTGTCGCCACCACGCCGTGACCAATTTCTTCATCGATGAAGCGAACCTCGGTATGGGGATGAATCATGGGATTTCAGGTTCTGGCCAACTCGATGCGGCGCCGGAAGGATCGCGCCAATCTCCGGTAGAGTTCCATCCCCAGGGCATCATCCTCGACTCCCGCATCGACACTGGGGTTGTCGTTGATCTCGATGACCAGCAAGCGATCGCCGACCTGCTTGATGTCGACACCATAGAATCCATCGCCGATCAACTTCGCGGCACGCACCGCCAGATCGATCACCGGCGGCGGGACGAATTCAACATGAAGAGTCTCGCTCTTCCCCGATTGATGACGGGGATCCTCGGCCTTCCAGTTGTAGATCTGCCAATGTCCCTCGGCCATGTAGTATTTGCAGGCGAAAAGCGGCTGATGGTCCAGGATGCCGATCCGCCAGTCGAACTGACTGGGCAGGAATTCCTGGGCGAGAATGAGTTCCGACTCGGCCAGCATGGTTTCCAGTTCCGCGCGCAGTTCGCGAGCATTTTCCACTTTGCGGACTCCCAGCGAAAATGCCGCGTCGGGTAGCTTCAGAACCTGCGGATACGACAGATGGTCCGGCAGTTCTCCCATGAGATCCTCCCGCGTGAGGATCGAGGCCTTGGGCGCCGGCAGCTTCGCCTTGGCGAGCGATTCCGCCAGGTAGATCTTGTTGGCGCAGCGGAGGATCGACCAGGGATCATCGATCACGATCAAACCTTCCGCATAAGCCAGCCGGGAAATCTGATAGGTCGGATGATCGACCGCCGTGGTTTCGCGAATGAAAAGGGCGTCAAACTCGCTGATTCGCGACGCATCGGCGGCCGTGATGGTTTCGACGTAAAATCCCACCTCCCGGGCCGCTTCCTCAAAGTTTCGCAGAGCCCTCGCATTCGAGGGTGGTTGCCGTTCTTCGGGATTCACGAGAATGGCCAGATCGAAGGGAAAACGCTGCTTTGGTGGCCGAGTCTGGTGCCGCTTTGCGAAGTAGAGCCGGGCAAATTCGGCCACTCTTTCAAAATCCGATGGGGGCACTTGCTCCATTGAAATCGGAATCACCGAGGACAACAACCAACGGTCCTGGCGATGGAATTCCGCCTTCATCAATGGAGTCGGAAAAAGCTTGTACAACTGCGCAGCCAGTCGCGCGTGGGCTCGCTCGAGCGTCTGACCAAAATAGATCGACATGTGAAACTCGTCGCCAGCCTCACGCTTCAGCGCTCCCTGGATCACCTCTTCGATCTCAGCGCCAAAGGCCCGTGCCATGGCGACCGAACGAAAATCACGCAGCGTCGCCACACTGGGTATGGCGTGTTGCCCACGGGCCTCCGCCAGCAATGAAACGTAGTAGCCCAAGCTTTGGTAGGAATAGGAATGGCACAGATTGAAGACCCGAGGGCAGCGCCGCAGGGTAGAGTTTTCCGGGGACAGGTATTCCCTCGCCGAAACAATGGTGACGGTGTCGACCGGTATCTTCCAGTCATCGGGATCGTCAACGACCAGCAGGTTCGACGTCTGCATCACGGTTCAGCGTGAAATGGAATCGCCCACAGACAGGACCATCCGGCAGGCATCGTGATCCGGCCCGTAATAACCGGGCAGCAATTTCACTTGGCGAAACCCTCTTCGCTCATACCAATCGACCAGCGCCGGTTGCGTCAAATCGGCTTCGAGTGTCGCCCGGTTACAACCAAGCGCCGTAGCCCGGAGAAGTGCCCATTCGATCAGTCGATTTCCCAACCCCCTTCCCTGGTGACTCGGATGAACCGCCAGCGAATGGATTCTCAGGGTTCGACCGGACCGGCGCAGAAACAGGGCCGCATCGATCTCTCCCGGCGACTCCTCGCTCACCCAGACTTCGTGAAGTGGATTCCGCAAGCTCTGCCGAATGACCTCGCCGCTGTCTCTCCTCGCCGTTTCGAAACTGTCCGATTCCAGAAGTCGCAGCGCGTTGAAATCATCAGGAACTGCTCGACGGAATGAAGCCGCGGCAGACTGAGTGGGGGAACAGAGCGAGGGAGAATGAGCAGGCAGATTCGCTTGCATCCAAACGGCCCGAGGGGATGTGATGGCCGTTGCGGAATGAATCGATCTTCGCCACGATTTTGCAATGGAAATCTGAAGCGAAGCCGACGGAGTTTTATTGATCCCCGAACCCCTTACTCCACCACTTCCATCACCCCGCGCATGGCGCGCCAGTGTCCGGGAAACGTGCAGATGTAGGGATAGTCGCCCGGTTTCTCGGGAGCATAGAAGCGCAGAACATGCGTCCGGGCCCCGCCGATGGTCAGTTGCGGCGTCCAGTGGAGGATGCCGGGAACATCGGGCACGTAATTTTTTTCCAGTCCCTTCGGATCGGCGGCCAACACGTCGGCGGCGAGCCCCACGCGATCGAGAGCTCCGGCGTCCACGACCACGAGATTGTGGTAGAGATTGTCCGGATTATAGAAGGTGAGTTCCACGGCGCTTCCGGCTTTCACCGAAAAGTGATCGGGATCAAATCGCAGGTTTGGGGTGGCGCTGATACGAATGCGCGTCAGCACTTTATTGGCGTAGTCTTCGGGCCAGGTAGCCGCCGGAATCCGCTTCATGGCATCCAACGCCGCGAAGCTGACCTGGAGATCGCCTGCCGCATTCTCGTCAGCGAGGCCGGCGAGCTGCTTCAGGCTTTCGGCGTCGTGATCCGGAAACAGAGGCGTTGCCTCGATCGCCGCCAAACGCACCGAACGGGGCTCGCTGGTCGCCAACAACGAAACGACTTTGTCGGCCAACGTATCCGGAGCCTGTCCCCGACCCGCCGATTTGACCGCACCGAGAAAATCGAGCTTGCGAGCCACCGATGCGTTTTCCGCCAGCTCGTTGGGAAGCCCCATCCGCAACAAGGCCGCACCGGCCTTGGCCCGAACTGACGCGTTTTCCGATTTCAGCGCCAGCGAGCCGATCGCTTCCGATTGCGCTTTCAATTCGTTCGCATCCCAGTCCAGCAAACGGGCGGTGAAAACCGGCAGCGCTCCTTCCTCCCAATCCGAGATCGATTCCAGGTCCGTCAGCAGTTCACCGAGGGCGTCGCGCCCATTTTTCTCACCAAGAAAAGCCAACGCCGCCTGGTGTTTTTCCGCCGGAAGCGAAGCCCGGATCAGGATCTCGCGGCAAACCGCTTCGTCGAGTGCTTCGGTGAGCAGTTCGTCGTCAGATATGTAGGGCAACAGAAAGTGATCGACAGTTTCCGGCACCGATTCGGCCCGCTTCGACAGCCACGTGAACGTGTCGCGAGCCGCCATTCGGAATCCGAGGTCCATCTCCTGATCCAGCGCCTTGGCCGCCACCTCGATTGCCTTCGATGGATCGGCGTGAAATCCGAGGGCCACGACCGCTTCCAATCGGACTCGTTGACTCGGATCGCTCACCGCGGCATCCAACAGTGCCAACGCTTCATCGGGAGTCATCTGCTCCTGCCAATAACGAAGCACCCGGACCGCTGCGGTGCGCGCATCGTGACTATCCGCTTTCAGGAGACGTTTCAGCAGCGGCAGGTCGTAGTGATTCAGCCCCTGACTCACCCAGAGCGCCTCGCACAGATCGTGCTCATCGTTCGTGGCCGCGATCCATTTCTCGAGAACCGGCAACACCTCCGCGGGATCGCGCTCCTGCAACTCACGCCGGGCAAAATAGCGCCAGCGATGATTGAGACGGTCCTTCAGCAGGTCCAACTGCGTCTCGACCGATTCGCCGCGGATCTTCGGTTGCCAGACTAGCGGTCGGTCTTTTGCCGTCACCCGCCAGATCCGGCCATGAGTCTTGATGTGCCGGGGATCCCGGAAGCTGTAGGTGGTGTGGCCGACGATGGGATTGTAGTAGTCGAGCACGTAGAGGGCGCCGTCCGGCCCGATCTGCTGCGCCACGGGACGGAAAGTCGTGTCGGTGGTGGTCAACAGTTCCTCTTCCCCACGCGGCTGGTCGGCGGCATAACCACTCCCCTCTTCCTTCAACCGATACCAACGCAACCCGTGCCACCCTTTCATCTGGTTGGTCACATACCATCCACGCACTTCCTCGGGAAAATGCTCGCTCCACAACAGCTCGTTTCCGCAGGAGGGACGCCGGCCGATGGGCGTGAACGAATAGCCGCCCCGCACGGCGATGTAGTCGTCGTACTTGCCGGGCTTCGGATAATCGAAACGACCGGAGGTGTGACTCAGATAGTAATTGAGGGCCGGAGAAGCGTCGGCGATCAGCCCCTGTCCCCATTCGTCAAACACGACGCCCCACACATTCGACCACCCGTAGTTGCCGAAAACTTCCAGTTTCTGATCACGGGGATCGAGGCGAAACACCGCCGCCTCATGGGCGCGCACGGGGCCGTAAGGCGTTTCCACCTGGGTATTCAGGAACAGTCCCTGGCCGAAGAACAGCCGACCACCCGGTCCCCACTGAAATCCGGAGATGAAGTGGTGGTTATCTTCGGTGCCGAAACCGTGAAGAAAGATCTCCTTCTTGTCCGCCTTCAGATCGCCATCTTCATCGGTTAGCTTCAGGAGATTCGGCTCGTCACAGACATATACCGTCTTTCCGCCATCGGTCACCGCCAACCCCATCGCCAGATAGAGATCGTGGTAAAACACCGAACTCTTGTCCGCCACGCCGTCGCGGTCGGTGTCTTCTAGCACCACCAGCGAATCCTGGGGTTTCTTGTCGGGAAGCGCGTGCGGTTGGCTGGGAATGCAGGTGACCCAAAGCCGCCCCTCACTGTCGAAGGTCATCGCGCAGGGACTCAGGATCGGCATCTCGACTTCCGATGCCCACAGATTGATCTCGAACCCCTCCGCCATGGTGAAGGCCGCGAGCGATTCCTCCGGCGTGAGAATGTGCGGCGCTTCGCCGCCGATCAGGTCGGTCGCTTCAACCCTGTCAGGTCCCGGACCCAACAGGGTTAAATGGAAAACAACGACGGGGAGCAACGCCCGCCAACCGGCCGTTGCCCGATTCCAGAATGGGGATTTTTTCATGGTTTGGAAGCGGCGACTTTCCCGGCTTCCGCCTGGATTTTTTCATCCAGAGCCGTGAGTTGCCGGTCCAATTGCTCCATTTCCGGAGGAAAAGTCAGGACGCCAAAGGGTTCTTTGCGACGGCCGAAAACGTACTCGGCGTTCACCGGTCGCCATCGGAGCATGAACTCTCGATTCTTCTCAATGATCAAGTCACGCAATCCCTGCACCGCCGCTTCATCGCGCGGCAACGGATCGCTGACTCCCAATCCTAATGCGAGAATCTCACTGATGGCCCGGTAGCCATCGGAAGTCGGATGCAGACCATTGATGGTCAGTGGCGCTCCCGAGTTCTCCGCCATGAGAGATCGGGTCGGATGAAAGAGGTCAATGAAACGAATGCCGGCGGCTTTCGCCTCCTCGCCCATCGCGGCCGTGTATTTCTCCAAGGCCAGGTTTCTCGGCGCGGCATCGGGCCAGGGAGCGACAAGTTGCTCTTGCGCGATCGGCGAAACGAGCACGAGCCGCGCGGGCGACTCACCGTTGAAACTGACCGCGCTGAGTCGTTCGATTAACGTCCGCAGGTCGGTTCGGAACTTCTCGAGTCCCGCTTCGCCGGCAAAGGATTCG
Organism: Verrucomicrobiia bacterium; assembly: GCA_020439945.1. Lineage (GTDB taxonomy): Bacteria > Verrucomicrobiota > Verrucomicrobiia > Verrucomicrobiales > DEV007 > JAEUHH01. The sequence continues at coordinate 2,250 of JAGRPB010000119.1, read as the reverse complement.
TTCGTGCCGAAGCACATCAGGATGGTGTCGGCCTTCTGATCCGTGAGATGAGTTTCCAGATCGCCGAAATCCAGGGGACGCGGCATCAGCGCGACTTCGTCGCCGCTCCAGCCCATGTTCCGAAGGCTGAGGTGCAGATCGGGATGGGCCAACTGCAATCGCAATTCCAGCCATCCGAAATGCTGGAGTCGGTCCGCCAGCGTGCTGCCAATCAGAACCACTCGCTCGCCCTGACGAAAGGTGAATGCCTCGTCTTTTGCGTCTTCCTGCGCGGACGCTCCGATCCCAAAAAGGGCGGCGATACCACCCGCCACGATGAGCCGGCGAGCCGCCTGAGAAAACCGGCTGAAAGCGAATTGGGGCGGGCGCCCGGGATTCGATTCCCGAGCGACTCGACCCGTAAAGACCGGGGGAACCGTCGGATCAGTTGCCACTGGATCCTTCGGCCGCGGGAGCTGCTGGTGCGGCCGCTGGGGGAGTGGCTGCGCCGGCTTCCTTGGAATGTCTTTCGATCGCCAGGTCGGCAAGAATCTGGATCGATCCGGCCGCCAGGGTTCCGAGAATGTTGGAGCGTTTGTTTTCGATGATCCGCTCGAGGGTTACCCCGACCACGCGACCGTCGGTGGCGAAAATGGGAATCCCTTGAGCGGTGCCGGCCGTGGTCACGAAGTAATGGCGATCGCTTTCAAAAACACCGGTCACCCTGCCAACGATCACCGTCGGCATGTAGCCGTAGGCGGCGGAAGAGCGGGACAGGCCCACGACTTCGTCGGCGGGCTGGGAAAGAGCGGCGGAGCCAAGATCGATGAAATCCTCGAAGGTCTTGCCCTTACGCTCGGCCTCGGCGGCATCGGGCAGCACGAAGGCGACATCGGCGTCGACGTCCTGACCGATCACGGTGCCGGCGAGCACGGTGGCATCGCCATAGCTGATTTCGACTTTTTCAAAAACGGTTTTGGCCGATTGGATGGTAACGACTTTTTCGCCGAGTCTGGCTTTCTGACCGGCGAGTCCCACAGACGGATCGACCGCGGCGTTGGAAATCACGATCAGTCCGGTCGGACGAATGGTGACGCCCAGCGTGCGACGCTGCTGTTGCTGATCAGGCAGCGGATCGCCATCGGTGGTGGTGGTGAGACGGCCTTCAACGGTGACGACGACCAGGGAAGACTTGTGCTTTCCGAGAAGATCGCGGGCCACATTGGCCGTCTCGTCCTGCGCGTTGGCCGATGGAGCCAGCGAAACCGCCGCCAGAGCCAGCGCGCAAAACATCCAGAAGGAATTGGCAAAGAGGGAATGACGCATCATGAACAAGAGAATCGGGGAGTTGTTGGGAAGGAATGAACGCAATAACGCCAGAAACCCCTGAAATCCAGCCCTTTTTCGCTCAATCCGTTACCGTCAAGCTGGGAATGTGACGAAAAACCGCCCCAGACCTTTCCCCACGAAAAAAGCGATGGCGGGTGAGGCCATCGCTTTCGGAAAAATCGGGAAGTTGCCCGATCGGGAACTTCGACTGGATCAGCGAGAGTAGAGCTCGACGACCAGCTGCTCGTTGACCATCGGATCGATCTCTTCGCGCTCGGGAACGCGCACCACGGAACCGACGAGCTTGTCGCGATCCATGGTCAGCCAATCCAACACGGGACGGGCCTGAGTCAGGTCGACGAGGCGGATGGCCAGCTGCTGCGAGCGATTCGTATCGCGCACTTTGATCACATCGCCCGCCTTGCACTGGTAGGAAGGAATGTCGACGCGGACATCATTCACCAGGATGTGGCCGTGATTGACGAACTGCCGGGAGGCACGGCGGGTGTTGCCGAGGCCGAGGCGGTAGCACACGTTGTCGAGACGCAGCTCGAGAAGCTGGAGCAAAGTGTCACCGGTAATGCCGCGGCGACGTTGCGCTTCGGCGAAGTAGCGACGGAATTGCTTTTCCAGCACGCCATACTGCATGCGGAGCTTCTGCTTTTCCGCCAGAGCGATGGCGTATTCCGACTGCTTGCGGCGACCGCTGCGGACGCCGTGTTGGCCGGGAGGGAAAGCGCGACGCTCCAGAGCCTTCGAAGGGCCGAAAAGCGGCACTCCAAAACGGCGACTGATCTTGTCGGTGGGTCCAGTGTATCTTGCCATGACAAAAAGTAGTTACGTGGTGTCGAGGGGGGCCGCGAAAAAATCAGACTCGGCGGGCTTTCTTCGGACGGCAGCCGTTGTGCGGCACGGGAGTGACATCGGCGATGCGGGTCACAT
>JAGRPB010000118.1 GCA_020439945.1 Verrucomicrobiia bacterium | reverse complement strand
CGTCACGGAGATCACCCGCTTCGGCGCCGGTTTTTCCGCTTCCAATTCCGCTTCTGGCTTCGCGACAGCGGCGGGCGCTTCCTCGGCGACTGGCTCGGCAACCGGCCCGGAAATCGCTTCGACCGGTGCCTCGACCTCGGGTTCTGGATCAACGCTTGGCGCCAGATCCTCCGGAGAGGCCACGGCCGGAACCGCGGGCGAGAGCCAGGTCAATCCCTCGTCGCTCTCCGCTTCCGAAGCGAACAGCGTCGTGAATTCCGCCTCAAGATCGGCGTCGTTCACCTCGGGCAGCATCTCCGGCGCCAGGTCCTGCAGTTGGTGAAACAGCTCGTTCTGGGGCAACGGCACCACCAGCAGCGGATCGATGCGTTTCAGCAGCATCGCCGATTCCGGATCGGTGTGGCGCGCCAGGTCCGAAAGCCGCAGGGCCACCTCGCCCGTCGCCAGTTGCGGTTCGATCAAGGAAACCGGCAACCGGACCTTCGCGGACGGCGGTATGTTGGAGAAATCGATTCCCGTCCGGCCGGACATCGGGATCAGCACATCCCGGAGCGAAAACACCACCCGCTCGCGAAGATCCTCGGCCTGGTGCTTCTTCGCCGAAGCGGGCAGGGAAATCGGCTCCAGGGCCTGGGGCGCCTCGGCTTCCTCAGGTTCGCTGGCGATGGGATCGGAGACCGGGGCACGATCCGAATCGGCTTCCGAGGCGGTTTCGTCCGATGGCGAAGTCGACTCGCCACCGGCGAAGGGCCAGCCCGTGGTCGGTTCCGATTCGGCGACCGGTTGGCGTTTGGGTTCCGGTTCGCCGCCAAAGATCGAGGCGGGAAACGATCCGGACCAGAGAGGTTCGGAGGGCTTCGGAGCGTCCTCCACCGGCGGTTCCGGAGCGGGCGCCGGAATTTCCGACTTCGCTTCGGGCTGCGGTGACACGGACTCCTCCGCCGTTGGCCGGGAGATCAACGGCACCGGCTCCGGCGCCTCCGATGCGACCGACGATCCCGAGGTCTTCGAGAAAAACGCCTCGAATGAAGAAGCATCGCTTCTCGAAACTTCGGATGGGTTCTCCGTCGCGTCGTTCGGCTCCGGAGCCGCCCACGGATCGGACGGCGTCTTGGCAACCGGAGGATCGAACGGATTCTCCTCTTCCGCCACGACCGGTTCCTCGCGTTCCGGTTCGGCCGGCTGGCCGCCTTTCCATCCACCCGAGGTGGCGAAGGGATTGTCGTCGCCGCCTGCGGCGGGCGAGGCCCAGGGTTGATTCGAGAAAAGCGTTTCCTTTTTCGAGGAGGCCGACGCTGAGTCTTTCGGAGCCATTGTCGGGCTTTCGAAGGGATTGGCTTCCGGCTTAGGATTCGGGTTCGCGGTCGGCCATTCACCGGCGGGCTTGGCCGCGGGCTCCGGCATCGGGAATTCAGGGGCCGGAGTCGGTTCCTCTTCCGCCACGACCGGCTCTTCAGGTTCCGATTCGACCGTTTTGCCGCCTTTCCATCCACCCGGGACGGCGAAGGGATTATCGTCGCCATCCGCGGCCGACGAGGCCCAGGGTTGATTCGAGAAAAGCGATTTCGTCTTCGAGGAGACCGGCGCCGAATCCTTCGGAGCCGTCGCCGGACTGTCGAAGGGACTGGTTTCCGGTTCCGGGTTCGACTTCGCGGCCGGCCATTCGCCGGCAGGCTCGGCCGTCGGTTCCGGCATCGGGGTTTGAGGGGCCGGTGAGGGCTCCGGTTCGGGTTTGGGCTCCGGATTCAGCGAAACATTGGCCGGCGGAAGTTTCCCGGGCGATGCCTCCGCTTTCGGTTTGGCGAAATCGGGAAGATCTCCGCTGAAACTGCTTCCAAACGGCGGGGCGGAATCACCGAAAGCACTGCCGCCGGCTCCGGGCATCTCCGACGGGACCGGCTGGGGTGGCGCGCCGAAGGCTCCGAAAATCGACGGGCCGCTTTCCTTCGGCGTCGGGAAACCAAAAGGCGAAGATTTTTCCGAATTCGGTGCCTCCTCCTGTTTTGCCGCCAAGTCGGGAACCGAGGTCGGCTGAACCGGTTTTTCTTCTTTCGGCGCCACCGGCGGTTCCAATTCCGCTTCCATCACCGGTTCCCCGGGCGACGCGGGGGGCGCCATTTCATCGGTGGGAGGCGCCGACGCGAAAGGGTTCACGAACGCCGAGGTCTTTTCCGGCTGAACTCCCGCCGAAAACGGGTTTCCTCCTTCCGGGGCGGGCTGAGCCGGCTCGGGCGCCCCGGCCGAAAACGGATTCGACTTTCCGCCACTGGAAAACGGATTGGAAAAGATTGACTTCTTCGCGCCGACGGGCACCGGAACCCCTTCCTCGCTCGCTCTCACCTGCGGGTCGGGCTCGGACTTTGCCGAGGAGAAAATGTTCCGCTTCTTCTTCTCTCCCGCGCCTCCACCTCCGCCTCCGAACAAGGCCCGGCGCTGTGCCTGACCGATCGAAAATCCCGCCGCACCACTCTGGGCGACGACCGATCCTTCGCTGAGATTGTCTTCGCGTTGGGGCAGCGTCACTTCCGAGTCATTCAGCGGCGTGATCTCCGTCGCGAAAATCTCCGGGCAGACCGACTGAATCGTCGACAATTTCACCTCGGTCCCCTCCGCCGGCAGCGGCACGGGAACGCTCTTGTCGAGGGGCAGATGATCCTGCGAGACCAATGACGGTGGCAGGAACGGCAGAATCTCGCGGACTGAATACGTCGCGCTTTTTCCCGTCCCCGAGACCGGAGCCGGCCCCACATCGCCCCTGCCCGAGAACAACGCCTCGAAACTCCCCCGGCCCGTTGGCTGAGGATCGGGCTGAAACGAACTACCCTCACTCTCCCCTCCCGCGCCACTTTCGGAGCCGGAGGCGGAAAAGGGATTCGACTGGCGGTCCGAAAAGAACGGATTTCCGGGATCTCCGCCCGGTTGAGGGGAAGAGCCCGCGTCCGGTGCTCTTTCCCTCGACTGGTCTTGGGCGAATAGGTTGCGGAACGAAAACGACATCGTGGTGCGGGTCAAAATCAGCGATCTCGGCCGGATTCAGCCACCGTTCCCTACGCCCCAGTAGCGAATCTCAACGAAGAATCGATTTAATTATAGAGATTCCAATATTCGAGGCTAGCGAATTTGTTTGAGAATTCAACAAAATTTCGAAATTAATAGAAATTAGATTTTTACCTTGGAAAAGCAAGCGGTCATCGGGATTGATTCCCAGCTCGCTGGAAAATCGATCTCCGACCTCTCGATCGATGCTTTTGAAGCGGCTTTCAGACACCCTGTGCCGTCGGACGCACCAGCACATCGGTGATCTCGGCGGTTCGCGGGAGGGTGAGTTGCCGCAGGACGATCGCGGCAATCTCTTCGGGCTTCAGGATCGGGTAATTGATGGCGTCGTACTTCGAGACACCGCCGCTCCCGGGCCGAAAGTAATCATCGAGCAACTCCGTGTCGACGAATCCAGGCGACACGCTGGAGACCCGAGTCAGGTTTCCCGCTATCCGCAGTTCCTGCCGCAGGCCCTCCGTCATGGCGCGCACCGCGAACTTGGTGGCCGCGTAAAAACCGCCGCGCCCCGGCACGCGATGTCCCGACATGCTGCCGAGATTGACGATGTCGCCCCCGGATTCGGGAAAAAACTTCAGCGCCTCGCGCGTCGCCACCGCGAGCGCCAGCACATTGAGATCGAGCATCTCCCGCCAATCCTGCGTGTCGCCATCGACCAGCTTCGCCTGTCGACCGATTCCCGCCGCGTTGATGAGGATGTCCAACTGCCCGCCCCAGTGATCCGCCGCGCCCCGCACCGCCGCGTCGATCTCGTTGACCTGGAAAAAATCCGCCGCCTCGATCCAGGCTTCGCCGCCCGCGTTGCGGATTGCCTCCGCGACTTCCTCCAACCGGTCCCGCCTCCGGGCACAGAGCGCGACCTTCACGCCCTCGTTTCCCAGCGCCTTGGCGATGGCGCGCCCGATTCCGCTCGAAGCGCCCGTGACCAGTGCCGTTTTGCCTTCCAGGTTCGTTTCGTTGGCCAAAATCATGTCTCATCCTAACCCGGCGGAGCCGGAAATCCGAAATCCAAAGCTCGAAATCCGAAACAAATCCCAATTCCTAAAATCCAACGCCTCAAACTTTGATCGGTGCCATCTGCGAAATCTGCGGTTCGACAAACATCGCAAATGGTTTCGAGGCCCCCATTCAACCCTGTTGGGTCCCCGACTTAACAGGGTTGAATCCGCCAGCGTTTCGGACTAACCTCCCCACAGATGACGCCTCTTTCGCTGACTCTTCGAATGCGCTGAATCGGAAAACTCGCCGGCAAGGTCTCGCCGGGAATTTTCCGATCGATCACTTCTGGTTTTCTCCCGGCCCGTCTTGTGCGGTGTCCGAACTGAATCCCTTCCGTTTTTGCATTTCTCCGTATTTCCGTTTACTCCCTCAGTCCCAAGCTTCCCATGAACCGCCGCATTCTCGTCACCTCCGCCCTCCCCTACGCCAACGGGCCCATCCATCTCGGTCACCTCGTCGAGTATCTCCAGACCGACATCTGGGTGCGCTTCCAGAAACTGCGAGGCCACCGCTGCATCTACATCTGCGCGGACGACACCCACGGCACCGCCATCACCATCCGCGCCCGCCACGAAGGCCGCACCGAGGAGGATCTCATCGCCCAGGTGAAAGAAGAACACCTCGCCGACTTCGGTGGTTTTGGCGTGGCCTTCGACAACTACGGCTCGACCAACAGCGAGGAAAACCGCGTCGTCTGTCACGAAATCTGGCAGGCGCTGCGCGATGCCGACATGGTGGTCGAGCGCGACGTGGAACAGCTCTACGATGTCGAAAAGGAAACCTTTCTCGCCGATCGTTTCGTCCGTGGCACCTGCCCGAATTGCTCGGCCAAAAACCAGCCCGGCGACAACTGCGGAAATTGCGGCGAGACCTACACGCCCGCCGATCTGATCGATCCGGTGAGCACGCTTTCCGGCACCACGCCCGAAATTCGCTCGGCCAAGCATCTTTTCGTCCAGATCGAAAAGCTGCACGGATTTCTCGACGGGTGGACCCAGTCCGGCACGCTGCCGCAGGAGAGCGCGAACTACCTGAAGGGCTATTTCCTCAACGAGCCGCTCAAGGACTGGGACATCTCCCGCCCGGGTCCTTATTTCGGCTTCGAGATTCCCGATTCGCCCGGCAACTACTGGTATGTGTGGTTCGACGCGCCGATCGGCTACATCGGTTCGACGAAGCAGTGGTGCGATCTCCACAGAGAGAATTTTGATGACTGGTGGCGCAGCGCCGACACCGAGATTCACCATTTCATCGGCAAGGATATCCAGTATTTCCACACCCTGTTCTGGCCCGCGATGCTGAAGACGGCCGGCTTCACGCTGCCGACCAAGGTGCATATCCACGGTTTCCTCACCGTCGACGGCGCGAAAATGTCGAAGTCGACCGGGACTTTCGTGCGGGCCTCGAAATACCTCGAGCACCTCGATCCGTCCTACCTTCGATACTACTACGCCAGCAAGTTGAACTCCCGGGTCGAGGATCTGGATCTCAACCTGGAAGAGTTCGTCTCCCGGGTGAACAGCGATCTCGTCGGCAAGGTGGTCAATCTCGCCAGCCGCTCCGCGAAATTTGTCGCCGAGACCGGCTTGTCGGAATCGTATCCCGAGGATGGCGGTCTTTTCGAAAAATTCGCCGCTGCCGGTGACGGCATTGCCGCCTCGTATGAAGCGGGCGATTTCAACAAGGCGATGCGGGCGATCCTCGACCTCGCCGACCAGGCGAACCCCTTCGTGGAATCGAACGCGCCGTGGGAATTGCGCAAGGAGCCGGAAAAGGCGCAGCAGTTGCAGGACGTGTGCACCGTGGCGCTGAACCTCTTCCGCCAACTCGCCATCTATCTGTCGCCGGTCCTGCCCGATCTTGCGGAGAAAGCCGGTGTGTTGCTCAACGAACCGCTGACGCATTGGGACCAGGCGAAGACGCCGCTGACCGGCACGCCGGTCGCAAAATTCCAGCACATGCTCCAGCGAGTCGATCCCAAGAAAGTCGAAGCCATGATCGAAGAAAGCCGCGAAGAAGCTCCCGATACCGGCGCTACCGCCAACTGGGACGATGATGACGCCGCGTTGAAAGCCGAGCCGATCGCCGACGAGATCACCATCGATGATTTCGCCAAAGTGGATCTCCGCGTCGCTCGCGTCATCGCCGCCAACGAAGTGCCCGAGGCACGGAAGCTGATCCAGCTGACCCTGAGCCTCGGCGGCGACGAACGCCGCAACGTGTTCGCCGGCCTAAAAGCCGCCTATGAGCCCGCCGATCTGGTCGGTCGACTCGTCGTCATGGTCGCCAATCTCGCGCCGCGGAAAATGAAGTTCGGTGTCAGCGAAGGCATGGTGATCGCCTCCGGTCCCGGAGGCGAGGACATCTACCTGCTCTCACCCGACGGCGGCGCCAAGCCGGGCCAGCGCGTTCACTGATCGCGGTCTTCCGGATTCCAACCGGATCGTCAGGTTGACGAGATCTCCTGCGACGCCTCGGCGAGGTGTTCGACCAGGCGAGCGGTGTCTTTGCCGACTGGGCCCCGTCGTGTCACCGCCATGATCTCGGCACTGACTTTGGGCGACTTCAGAGGAACGAAGACGCACCCGGCGTGTGGCAGCTTCCGACTGTGAAAGGGTAGCAGGGCCACTCCCAGGCCGGTCGACACCGAGTTCAGCAACAAGGTGAGCGAATCGTTCTCAACAGCGATGTCGGGCTCGAAACCCTGCCGGCGACAGATGTCCCGGAGAAACTGTCGACGCCCCGGGAAGACCGCATCAGACAAGGACACGAAAGGTTCCCCGGCCAATTCGTCGAGAGCGATTCGCTTTCGTTCCGCGAGCGGATGATCTCCCGGAAGGACCGCCGCCATCGGCGAATTCATCAGTCGTTGCACCGAGAAACGTTCCCGATCTTCTTCGTCGACATTTCCCACCACGGCGAGATCCAACTCCCCATCGCGCAGGCGGTCGAGCTGGGCCCGGGGCGAAAGTTCGAAAAGCGCCAGCTCGAGATTCGGACTCTCGCGTCGCATCGATTTGAGAGCCGGCGTGATCAGATCATCGAGAAACACCGACAGGAATCCCAGGCGCAAGGTGCGGCGGACTTCGGCAAATCGTTCACCGACCTGCTGCGCGGCCGTTTCCGCATCGCAGAGAATCTGGCGCGCCTTCGGCAGAAAAAAGCGACCCGCCTCCGTCAGGTGGATCCGTTTCCGAATGCGGTCGAACAACGCCGTGCCGAGCTCCTCCTCCAGCGCACCGATCTGCCGGCTCAAGGCGGGTTGCGAAACATGAAGGCGATGCGCCGCCGCCGTCATACTCAATTCCTCAGCCGCAGCGACGAAGTAGCGAAGTTGATGGAATTCCATGCTTCGCGCCGTTCTCCTTTGATGGACAGCTTCCCGGTCAGGATTCGGGGGTTGCCGGAATCACCAGCACCGGGCAACTCGATCTGCGGATGAGGCTGTCGGCCACATTTCCCAGCAACAGATCGTGCCAGCGCCCGTGCGTGGGAGCGCTCATCACGATCGCATCGGCCTCGACCTTGGCCGCTTCCTTGAGGATCGCCTCCACCACCGGTCCCTGGATGGTCAGGGCCACCGCGTCGATGCCCGCCTCCCGCCAGCGCTCAGATTCCTCCTCGAGCCGTCGATGATGGTCCCGAATTCCGTGGGCGACCGCATCGCGAACTTCCTTGGGACCGGCATCGTAGCCCACGAAAGCCGGATCGGGATCTTCGACGTGAACGATCCAGACCCAGTCGGCGAATCTCGCGGCCCATTCTCTGGCCTTATCCAGAAAGGCATCCGCGTTTTCATTGAGGTCGGTGACTACGAGCAATTTCATCTTTCCTCCAAGCTAATTCGGACTGCCGCCGAGGTCGAGGGAATAGGAGAACCAGCCACGCTTGAGGACTCATTCGTTTCCCACCGGTACACGGTAATGTGACAAAATCGCCGCATATTTTCCTCTTGTTTTGTCGATGGGATTGTCATGATTCGCTCGATGAACGAAGACGAATTGATCAGTCGCGTCCGCGAGGAATTTATCGACAACTTCGATGAAGAACTGGAGATGGAGTTGCACGACCTGGCCGAGGAAAGTCGTGGCGACGAATCCGTCGACGGCGATCCCGCCCAGTTCCGCCGCCTCTATTTCCGCGAGCTTCACCGACTCCAGGTCGAATTGGTGAAGCTCCAGGACTGGGTCGTCGCCACCAAGGAAAAGATCGTGGTGCTTTTCGAAGGCCGCGATTCCGCGGGCAAGGGCGGCTGCATCACCCGTTTCACCCAGCGTCTCAACCCCCGGGTCTGTCGCGTGGTCGCGTTGCCCGCTCCGAACGACCGCGAAAAGACACAGTGGTATTTTCAGCGCTACATTCCCCACCTCCCGGCAGGCGGCGAAATCGTCCTTTTCGATCGCAGTTGGTACAATCGCGCCGGCGTGGAAAAAGTGATGGGATTCTGCAATGACGAGGAATACGAGGAATTTTTCCGTTCCGTTCCCGAATTTGAACGCATGCTGGTGCGCTCGGGCATTCGCCTCATCAAGTACTGGTTCTCGATTCAGGACGACGAACAGGTCTTCCGATTCTCCGCCCGCATTCACGATCCCCTGAAACGTTGGAAACTCAGCCCCATGGATCTCGAATCGCGCCGCCGCTGGGAGGACTACACCAAGGCGAAGGAGATCATGCTGGAGCGCACCCACATTCCCGAGGCACCCTGGTGGGTGGTACCCGCCGACAACAAGAAAAAGGCGCGTCTGAATTGCATCGGCCACTTCCTCGACCAGATCCCCTACGCCGAAGTCGAGCAGACCGAAGTGGAACTCCCGCCCCGCATGCACGAGCCGGACTACCACCGCGAGCCCGTTCCCGACTCGATGATCGTGCCGCAGAAATTTTGAGGTCAGAGACTGGTGCGGGTACGGAGAATCGAACTCCGGTCTCAAGCTTGGGAAGCTCGCGTCCTACCATTGAACGACACCCGCATTTCGCTGACCTGGAAACCACGGGATCATGGACGCGGGGACTCGCGCGATCAAGCAAAACCGCACGGTTCGGGAACGGGCTATGACACGATTCCGCCGGGGCGGACTCTTGCGCCGATGTCGCTCCGGGCGCTATGCTCGCTGCCCAATCAAGCCAAGTATGAGCCTCCCAAAACTCCCCCACCTCGCCGTCCGTTTTTCCCGGTGCCTCTGTATCGCCGCTCTCACGATCGTCATTTCCGGGATCGCGAAGGCCGACGACTCCCGGCCACCAAACCTCATCTACATCATGGCCGACGATCTCGGCTACGCGGAATTGGGCAGCTACGGGCAGACGAAAATTCGCACTCCCAATCTCGATCGCTTCGCTTCGGAGGGCATGCGCTTCACCCAGCACTACACCAGCGCCCCGGTCTGCGCGCCGGCGCGGTGCAGTCTCATGACGGGCATGCATGGCGGGCACGCCTATGTCCGCAACAACTTCGAGGTCGGGGAATGGGACAGCTATCGCGGTCAGATGCCGATCAAGGACGATCTCGTGACCATCGCCGAGGTGTTGAAAACGGAAGGCTACGCCACCGGCGCCTTCGGCAAATGGGGAATGGGCGCGCAGGGCTCTTCGGGCGACCCGCTCTCGCAGGGTTTCGATCGCTTCTTCGGCTACAATTGCCAGCGGCACGCCCACAACCTGTTTCCGCGCTACCTGATCGATGACGACGGGCGACGAACTCTCGAAGGCAACGACCGGGGACTCACGGGCAAACAATACGCGCCGCAGGTGATCGCCGACGAATTGCTGAAATTCATCCGCGACCATCAGGACGGCCCGTTTTTCGCCTACTACCCGACGGTCATCCCGCACCTCGCGCTCCAGGTGCCGGAGGCCGACCTGAACGCCTACGAAGGCGAGTGGGAGGAAACGCCCTACAACGGAAAAAGCTATCTCCCTCACCCGAAACCACGCGCCGCCTATGCGTCGATGATCTCCTTCATGGATCGACAGGTTGGCCGAGTGATGGATCTGCTTAAGGAACTGGGTATCGATGACAACACGGTCGTTTTCTTCACCTCCGACAATGGGACCACGATGCTGAAGGAGCAGGTGGACTACGAATTCTTCGACAGCGTCGGCGGCCTGCGGGGCCTGAAAGGCGATGTCTACGAGGGCGGCATCCGGGTTCCGCTGCTGGTGCGCTGGCCGGGAAAAATCGAGCCGGGCACGGTGTCCGATCACATCAGCGCGCACTACGACGCCATGGCGACGCTGGCGGAGATCGCCGGCGCGGAAGTTCCAAAAGACCAGGATGGCATCAGTTACCTCCCCACCCTGTTGGGCAAGGATCAAAAAGAACACGACTTCCTGGTCTGGGACTTCGGCGGCTACGGCGGCCAGGTCGCGATCCGTGAAGGCAGATGGAAAGGCTTGAAACGCGACCTTCGCAAACATCCCGACGCGCCGCTGGAGTTGTATGATCTGGATACGGATCGCGGTGAAACCACCGACGTCGCCGCCGAACATCCGGATATCGCCGCGCGACTGGATAAGGAACTGCTCGGTGCCCGTCGCGAGCCTGAACTGGAAGTATTCCGCTTCGGAGAATACGGCGGGAAATGATTCAACCCTGTTGAGTCCAGGACCCAACAGGGTTGAATGAGAGAAATTTCGTCACTGCCGACCGTTCAGCCCAGCGCGGCGAAGGTCTTGTCGAGAAGGGCCTTGGTCTTCTTGATGCCGTCGATCTCAGGGATCTGGCTGCCCTCGTATTCGACGCCGACGTGGCCTTTGTAGCCTGAATCGGCGACGATTTTCATCATGCGGAGGAAGTCGGTATGGACTTCTTCGCCCTGGTCGTTGAAGTCGTGAGCCTTGGCGCTGACGCCCTTGGCGAAGGGCATCAGGTCCTCGACGCCCTGATAGCGATCGTATTCGAGCCCACCTTCATTCTCGGTGTAGACGGAATCGTTTTCGTAGAAGGCCTTTTCCTTGGCGTATTGCTCGGCGTTGCCCCGATTCTTGGCGACGTAGAAGTTCCCGAAGTCAGGAAGGGTGCCGCAGTTATCGAACTTCACGCCTTTCATCACCGACGTGAGCCAGGCACCGTTGGAGGACAGGCCGCCGTGATTTTCGACGATGACACCGAGACCGAGCGGTTCGGCGTATTCGCACAACCGGCTCAGGCCATCGACGCAGAGGTCGCGCTGTTGCTCGGGACTCAGGTTGCGGTCGGAGGCGGCGTTGACGCGGATCGAGTGACAGCCGAGGAATTTCGCCGCTTCGAGCCAGGCGAAGTGGCCTTTCACCGCGTTGCTGCGCCTGGTTTCGTCCGGGTCACCGAGGCTGCCGACGTGGTCGCACATGATGAGCACGTTGGTCACGCCGAGATCCCCGGTGCGTTTCTTCATCTCGTTGAGATAGGCCTGGTCCTTTGGCTGGTAGCCGAGTTCCTTGTTCTCGACGAAAAAGAACTGGTTCACCCACTCAACGGCGTTGATGCCGCACATTTCCTTGGCGATTCTCGGGAACTCGAGGTTCTCGATTTCGCCGGCTTTCAGGGCCTTGTGGAGCGACCACTCGGCGAGGGATATCTTGAAACGGGTTTCGGCGGGCGTGGCCTGCGTCTCTTCACCGGCTTCTTCCTGCTTGGCGCATGCGGAGAGGATTCCCCCGGCCATCAGGGCAGTGGAGGATTTGAGGAAATGGCGGCGATTGGGGAAATCGTTCATGGGTTTCGAGTTGAGTCGTGAAGGGGTTGGTTTTGACAGCGAGACAGGTAGTTTCCGGCCCGGCGGCGCAAATTGCAATGTCATTCCCGGGCTACCAATCGGCCAATTTGCCCGCACTCCCTAGTTCCATCCGACGCCACCGGAAGGCAGGATCTTGGTTTCCTGTTCGTGACCGACACCGACGAGTTCGACGGCTTCCTCTTCTTCCAGATCCTCCTCAAGCGGCGCAAAACGCTCGGCGCGGAAACCGAGTTCCTGTTGGATGCTGGAGTGGGGATCGTCGGGATTGTGCAGTTCCTCGAGCAGGAGGAGAATGTCGTATTCCGCGTGGCCGATGGTGAGATTGGCGTCGTCGTCGATGACGAACTGCGGATTCGAGCGCCCGACTTTCATCTCCCGGACGGTGTAGATCGAGTTCCGCTTGGGAAGGGCGCGGTAGAGATCGAAAACCCAGGGTTCGAAATCGTCATTGATGCAGACGATGCGTTGGCCGTTCTGGAACATGGGGCACTGGATAGCACAGGCACGCGGCGCGCGCCAGTCTCCGGAACGATCCGGGAAAAGTTCACGGGGCGGGAGGAAAGGGCGGCGGCGTCACCCCGGTTTCCGTCTCCCGTGACGCCGAGCGAATGCCAAAAAACAGGTAGAACATCGACATGCTGAAAAAGACCAGCCAGGAAAAAGGAAACAGCGAACCGAAGGTGCTGATCAACATCTTGACGATGATGGCGGGAGTCATGGCTACCACGGTCAGCCGCAGCAAGGCGGCGTAGGGAAGCCGGCCGGTGGCTCCCAGAATCGCGGCGAAGATCAGGCCGAACAGTGAATAGAAGAGGGCCTGGCCGATTCGGTAGATGTAGGAGCCGAAGATGGCAAAGGGAGCGATGACTGGAACGAGAAACCCTTTCACCATCCCTGCCCCTTTCTCGATCTTCTCGCGGGTGAGCGTGAAATCCTGGATCTCTTTGAACTCGAAGGACCGCTTCTCGAATTCGTTTTTCTCAATGATCGCCCCGGTCCTGGTGACCAAGCCTTTTACGGAATCGGGAGCTCCGTCCAGCGAAGTCGTGGCGCCGGTCGTGTCGACGATGAAGAACACCTCGCCGGTTTCCGGATCGGTGATCTGGTAGGGCCGATTCTCCGGCGTCGACGCTTCGCCATTCACGATTCGGATCTCCGGAATCTGGGAGAGGACCGCGGGTGCGTCGTTTTTCAGAAAGCCGGAGAAGCCGCGATGAACTTTCACCATTGGCGGGATCCAGCAGAGCAGGAGCAGCAAAAGCAGGTAACCGAAGGCGATGCCGCGCCAACGCGTCGCCACATCGCGATAGAGCGCACCCGAAAAGAAACTGAGAAAGAAGGCCGCAAAGACCGGAAACCGCTTTTTCATGGCTCTCGATTTTCGGGTCGTTCGTCGAGACAGGCAATCTCGAAATGGTGGCAACTAAGACTCACTCATCCAAATCGACTCCGGCAAGTCGCTCCCGAAGCCCAGTCCAACGGCGCTGACTCTCCCCTTTTTTCACGGCCATGGCGATGGCTTTGCGATCCCCGATGAGAACCACCAGCCGTTTTCCCCGAGTGATCGCGGTATACAGCAGATTCCGTTGCAGCATGATGAAATGCTGGGTGCTGACGGGGATCACGACGACGGGGAATTCGCTGCCCTGCGATTTGTGAATCGTGATGGCGTAGGCGAGCCGCAATTCGTCCAGTTCACCCGGCTCGTAGGCGGCTTCGCGGTCGCCGTCGAAATGCACCACCACTCGGGCGGGATCGGTGGTGATTTCGCGGATATTCCCGATGTCTCCGTTGAAGACTTCCTTGTCGTAGTCGTTGCGAGTCTGGATGACTTTGTCACCCGCCCGAAAGGTGGCGCCAAAGCGATCGATCTCGAATTTCCAGGCCTCCGGCGGATTCAGTGCCGCCTGGAGCGCCGCGTTCAGATTTTCGGTGCCGAGGGAATTCCGGTTCATCGGTGTCAGCACCTGGATGTCGCGGGCGGGATCGAATCCGTAGCGAGCCGGGAGTCGGCGCGCCACCACATCGACGACGGTCTGGAGGACGCTTTCGGGATCGTTTCGCTCGAGAAAGAAGAAGTCCGCCTCGGCGCCGCCGGTATCGAGATCGGGTAACTGTCCCTGATTGACGGCATGCGCGGCGGCAATGATTCGGCTGGCGGCGGACTGGCGAAAAATCTCGGTGAGACGCGCCACGAAAACGATCCCGCTATCGATGAGATCGCCGAGTACCCGGCCCGGACCCACCGAAGGCAACTGATCGACATCGCCCACGAACAGCACGTGACCGTCGTTCGGGATCGCTTCCAGGAGCCGCTGCATCAGCAGCACGTCGATCATGGAGGCTTCGTCGATCACGAACAGGTCGCCTTCGAGCGGTCTCGAGCGCCCGCGAGCAAAGCCCCCCTCCGGCAGGAACTCCAGCAAGCGATGGATAGTAACCGCCTGAGCGCCGGTGCTTTCGGAGAGACGTTTTGCCGCGCGTCCGGTCGGGGCGCAAAGAACGGGTTTCACCTGCTTCCGAACGAGAATGCTCAGCACCGCCTTGAAGATGGTCGTTTTTCCGACGCCGGGCCCGCCGGTGATGACCAGGAAACGACGCGTCAGCGCCTCGCTCACCGCACGTCGCTGTTCCTCGCCGAGTTGAAACGACTGCTTTTCCTCGAACCAGGCAATGGCCTTTTCGGCATCGATGTCGGGATACGACACGGGCTTTTGCGTGAAATGGCGAACCCGTTCGGCGATGGCGATTTCCGCAGCCCGAAACTCCGGCAGAAAGATCAGGCGCGCCTCGCCAATCCGATCCTCTATCAACTTTTCCGCGGCGATCATCCCGGAAACCGTTTTCTCAATGGCCTCCTCGGGCACGCCGAGAACTTCAACGGCCTGGGCAATCAATTCAGAAAACGGAAGCGCACAGTGTCCGCCGCTACTCGCCGCCTGTTTGAGCACATAGTCGATCCCCGCTCTCAATCGAGCCGGTGCCTCCCCTGATTGACCCATTTTTCCAGCGATCTCGTCGGCGGTGTGAAAACCGATCCCGGAGATGTCTTCGGCCAGCCGGTAAGGATTGGCCCGCAGGGTCTCGATGGCATCCTCGCCATAGGTTTTGAAAATCCGCAAGGCCCGCGCCGCGCTGATTCCGTGGCTGTGCAGGAAGACCATGATGTCGCGCACCGCCCGCTGCTGTTTCCAGGATTCCTTGATCCGCCGACGCCGTTTTGCTCCGATGCCGTCGATTTCCTCCAGCCGCTGAGAGGCGTGATCGATGATGTCGAAAACGTCCGTGCCGAATTTCTCCACAATGCGGCGGGCGTATTCCTTGCCGACGCCTTCAATCAGCCCACTGGCCAGAAATCGCTCGATCCCCTCCACCGTCACCGGGGCCTCCGCCTGGAGGTGGTCGGCGCGAAACTGGCGCCCGTATTGGCGATCATCGATCCAGACTCCTCGGGCCTTGAGTCGCTCCCCCTCGTTGACGGTGGGAATGTTGCCCACCACCGTCTCCACTTCGCCCGGCCTCCCTTTCACCGCCAGCCGAAGCACGGAATACCCGTTCTCATCATTGTGGAAAACGACCGAATCCACCTCGCCCTCGATTTCGGTCGGAGGGGAATTCGAGTCGGCTGGAAATCCGCTGGCCATGGGAAAAACGGGACCTTTCCATCCTACGGAAAGTGGGTTGTCGAGTCACTTTACAACTCCATGACCCTGACGCATATTCCCGCCCCATGCTCTCAGTTTTTATAGGAATTTTGACGGTATTGATAGTGATTGTGTGCGTTCTGCTCATTCTCATTATCTTGATGCAACGCCCGAAGCAGGAAGGCCTCGGTGCGGCGTTTGGTGGCGGAATGATGGATTCGGTTGCCGGTGCTCACACGACGGACGTTTTGCAGAAAGGCACCACCTGGTTGGCTTCGATCTTTTTCGGTGCCGCGATTCTGCTGGCCATTCTGAAGGCTCAGGAATTGAAACAGGTCGATCCCGGCGAAGTGTTGAAGCCCGCCGCAGTCGAGACTGCCCCGGCTCCGACACCTTCGATTTCCGACCTGCCTCAGCCGCCCGCTCCCGCTCCGGCGGAAGAAAAGCCGGCGCCCGAACCCGAAGCAGCCAAAACGGACGCTCCCGCGAAGGCGCCCGCGGAAGAACCCGCCAAACCGGCCACGACTCCCGCTCCCGCAGAGGACAAGCCCGCACCCGCGCCGCCGAAACAGGACAAGCCAGCTCCGGCCTCACCGCCGGCCGCCGGTGATACCAAGACCGATCAGTAATCCCGCCGTTCGAGCCGAACACGGATCCGGGCCGGCCTCACCACGGTGAGCCGGTCCCGACGGTTCCTGCCCGACCGGTTACTTCATCCGCTCGATCCCGGTGAGACCGTGAAAGGCAAACTTCAGACCGCCTTTCAATACCTCGTCTATCTCGGCTATCGCGCGACGGCGGGTCTGGCCACCCGGCTTTCGCTTCCCGCTTGCCGACGTCTCGGCGAATTCGGAGGCACGTTGACCTGGTTTTTTGCGGGATCCTACCGCCGTCTCGCGCGACGCAATCTGCGATTGGCTTTCGGAGATGAGAAAAACGAGAGCGAGATTCGCGCCTTGCTGAAACGGCACTTCCAATGCCTGGGCGCCAATTCGATGGTCAGTTTCAAACTGGCTTCGATGGATGTCGCGGAGGTCGAAAAATACGTTCGCTACGACGGCGCCGAACACATCGAAGCGGCCGCCGCTCCTGGAAAAGGTCTCATTGCCGCCATCGCCCACCTCGGTCCCTGGGAACTGTTTGCCCAATTGCCTTCGCTGGGTCGTGGCGTCGCTCCCGCGACAATGTATCGGGCGCTCGAGAATCCCTTCATCAACGCCCATGTCGTCGCTCAGCGTTCCCGGATCGGCGTGCAATTGTTCGACCGTTCCAGCGGGGTCTATGGTCCACTCAAGCATTTGCGCGAAGGCGGCGGCATCGGAATGCTCATCGATCAGCATGCCGGCGACCTCGGTATCTGGAGTCCGTTTTTCAGGCGCCTCTCATCGACCACCAATCTACCTGCCCTCCTCAGCCATCGAACGGGCGCGGCGGTGATCTCGATCGCGATCCTGCCCGACGGGAAAGATCGCTGGCGGGTGGTCTATCGAGAACCACATTTTCCGGACGAATCCAAAGGCAAACTCAGCGAGAAAGCGGCCAAACTGACGGCAGTCCTGAATGAGGAATTGGAGGACGCCATTCGCCAGGCGCCCGAGGAATGGTTCTGGGTTCACAATCGCTGGAAGACCCCGCAGCCGGATTTTCTCCTCGCCGAAACCAAGCGCGGATTGCACCTGCGACCGGATCAGAAACTCAAACCGTTCCGGGTTCTCCTTCGCTCCCCCAATCCGCTGGGCGATGCCTGCATGGCGGTGCCGGCCATTCGGGCGATTCGGGCTTCCGGGCGTCCCGATCTGCATCTCACGGTTTTCTGCCGGGAGAATCTCAGGCCGGTCTGGGAAAACTGTCCGGAGGTCGACGAAGTGCTGACGATGCCTCGTGACGCGACACCGAAACAGGCCGGCGCCCTTATCCGGCAATTGCCCGCGTTCGAAGTGGCCGTGCTTTTTCCCAATTCGCTGCGGTCCGCTTTGGAAGCGTGGTTCGGGAAGATTCCGCGCCGGGTCGGGTTTCGGGGTCATTCGCGGCGCTGGTTGATGAATCAGATCGTGCCACCGCTGCCGGTGGGTCCGCCCCGCCATCACGCTCACAGCTATCTCGCCATCGCCGAACGCATCGGCGCCGATATTTCGGTCGAAGCAGCCGCCATCGAGAATTCCGAGGAGGCGTCGAATGATACTCCGAAAGGATTCAACGGCAGAAAACCCCGTCTCGGTATTTGCCCGGGAGCGGAATACGGAGCCGCCAAGCGA
>JAGRPB010000117.1 GCA_020439945.1 Verrucomicrobiia bacterium | reverse complement strand
AACTCCTTGAGCCGTTTCGCCTGGTTGACCTCCATCATCCCGAACTCCTTCTTCCAGCGGTAGAAGGTCTGTTCGCTGATCTGGTGCTCACGGCAGATGGATTGCACGCTGGTGCCGGTGTCTGCCTTCCGCAAAATGCGGATCTTCTCCTCAGTGGTGTGGCGCTTGCCTTTCATGTTCTGGTGCCTTTCTAGCAGGCTCCAGACTCTCATTCAAACCGGGCCAATTTCTTTGGACTCGACCACCTCGATCATATCGGCGTGGACCTACGCCAGGAAACGCCCGAGGTGCGCGAAGCATTCGATTCGCTGCCGACCCTGGCGGAATCGGATCATCTGCCACTCGCTTCCCAAGGCGGCCCCGATCAGCCGGTATTTTGTTGCCATGTCGAAGTGGCGGAAAAGCATTGGCTCTATCCGCCGGAAGCTGAGGGACATCCCGGCATCCCACTGGAGTTCGCCTACGGAGCGCTGAAAGTGAACCCGGAAACCAGCGGTTGCGACCTGCGCCCGGCTGATCCCACCAAGATCGATCCGGCCTCCATCCCCAACTGCTGCGGCACTTCCGAGGGTGGCGGCGAGCACTCGGCGGCTTCGAGTTACTATCTCCCCTCTGACCTCGGTCGCTTCGGCGAGATTGGTCGCTCCAACCAGGAACTCGGCTCCGCCTTCTTCGACTACTACGAAAAGGTGATGGCGGACGGCAGTCTTTCGGCCCGCGAGAAAAGCCTCATAGGTCTCGCCGTGGCCCACGCTCTCAAGTGCCCCTACTGTATTGATTCCCTTTCCGGAACCTGTCTCGGTCAGGGGCTCGGGGAAGCCGAGATGATGGAAGCAGTCCAGGTGGCTGGCGCCTTGGCGGCCGGAGTCACACTCGTCCATTCCACCCAGATGCTGGGGCATGTCGATGCGTTCCGTCAGAAGGACGAAACCGACAGCTGATTCCTTTGCCATGCCTCCCAAGCAAATCCGCCTCAACGCCCTCGACATGTACTGCATGGGCTGCACGCCCGGCATCTGGACCCATCCTGCGGATGAGACGCACCGCAAGCTCACGCTCGGCTACTGGACCGACATGGCGCAGACACTCGAGCGAGGCCTCTTCGAGTCTATCTTCATCGCCGACATATTCGGGGTCTATGATGTCTACGGGGGGAATGCCGACGCCGCCTTCCGACATGCGGTGGAGTTTCCCGTCTACGATCCCATGGTGTTGGTGCCGGCGATGGCGATGGTGACCGAGAATCTCGGATTCGGGATCACCGGAACGCTCTCCTACGAGCCGCCTTTCTCCTTTGCTCGGCGCTGTTCCACTCTGGACCACCTCACCGGCGGCCGTTTCGCTTGGAACATCGTCACCGGCTACCTCGCCAGTGCGGCGCGAGCATTTGGCAAGCCGGATCAGCTACCCCACGACGAACGCTATGCCATGGCCGAGGAATTCATGGGAATCGTCTATCGGCTGTGGGAAGAAAGCTGGGATGCCGACGCTGTGGTCCGGGACAAGCAAGCCAACCGGTTCGCCGATCCCGACAAGATTCGTTCCGTGAGCCACCAGGGCACCTACTTTCAGGTTGAAGCCCGGCACCTCTGCGAACCCTCTCCCCAAAGAACCCCGGTGCTTTTCCAGGCCGGAGCGTCGAAGCGAGGGCGCGCCTTTGCCGCGAAGCATGCCGAGTGCGTTTTCATTTCAGGTCTCACGAGGCCGATGGTGGCTGAGATCGTGAAAGACATCCGACAACAGGCGGCCTCTTTCGGCCGGGATCCGGATTCTGTCCTCATCTACACGGCCTTTTCCGCCGTCACTGGACCTGACGAAAAAGCCGCAAAGGAACGCTACGAAGACTACCGACGTCATGTAAATCTCGAAGGTACGCTGGCACTCTTCGGCGGGTATTCCGGGATCGATTTTTCCGGGGTGGATCTGGATTTGCCACTCCATTATGTCGAAAGCAACGCCATCCAAACGTTTGTCGAAGGTTTCACCTCGGCCGCCCCCGAGCGGGAATGGACTTTGCGGGAAATCGGGGAATTCCTCGGCATTGGTGGATTTGCTCCGATTGCCGTGGGTGACCCGACAAGCTTGGCAGATGAAATGGCTCTCTGGATGGACGAGACGGGGATCGACGGTTTCAATCTAATCTATTCCGTGAGCCCTCAGGATGTGAATGATTTCGTAGACTTGGTTATTCCAGAACTCCAGCGTCGGGGGCTGTATCGAACAACTTATCCCGAGGGGGAGACCATGAGAGAAAAACTCTATGGTTCAACGCAGCGATCCCTAAGAGCGGATCATCCCGGCGCGAAATACCGGAGTTCGGTTTCTGGTGGCGAGGAACGGAATACCTGACACCTAAAAGAAAACCCGGCCCTGCTCGGAGCCGCGGGGAACGGTTTTGGTTCGCTCGCCCTGAACAACCTGTGCGAGGAGGAACTCCGACCGCCCCGTCTCCCCCACTTCGCGCCCAAGGCCAAACGGGTGATCTTTCTCTTCATGAGCGGCGGGATCTCGCAGTTCGAAAGCTTCGACCACAAGCCGATCCTCAACGAGCGGCAGGACCAAGATCTACCCGCCTCCCTTCCTGAGTAGTGGGAAGCCGCGGGGCATGTCCGCGCTCCAAGCCCGATTACCGCTTGTGGGTTCAAATTGGGACTTCAAGCAGTATGGCGAATCCGGTGCGTGGGTTTCGGATGCCTTTCCCTACCTCTCTACCAAGGTGGACGACCTCTGTTTCCTCAAGTCCATGATGTCGGACGCGGTAAATCACGATCCCGCCCTGACCTTCATGCAGACCGGTGCGCAGTTGTCTGGGCGGCCCAGTATGGGCTCTTGGCTGAGTTACGGTCTGGACAGCGAAAACAAAGATCTGCCTGCATACATCGTCATGATGTGTCGGGTATCGACGAGCGCATCGCGCCAGTTCGAGATGGCGTTCCGCATGCAGACCGCTGTGCCCGAGGCCACGGACATTTCCTCCGAGCCGGACCATGTGATCGATCTCTATGGACCTGACGCGCGCACGCCCGGCACCTTCGCCGCTAACTGCATACTCGCCCGTCGGATGGCGGAGCGCGACGTGCGGTTCGTGCAGTTGTTCCACCCAGGCTGGGACCACCACGGTGGTCTGCCCAAGAGCTATGATGGTTTGGCCAGGGAGATCGACCAACCCTGCGCTGCCCTCATCCAGGATCTCAAGAACCGCGACATGTTGAAAGATACCTTGATTATCTTTGGCAGCGAGTTTGGGCGAACCTGCTATTCCCAAGGGAGCATCTCCAAAGTGACCGGTAGTTACGGCCGGGAGCATCACCGCGACTGCTTTACTTTCTGGATGGCCGGAGGCGGCGTCAAGCCAGGCATCTCTTATGGGGAGTCGGACGAATTCGGTTTCGGCGTGGCGGAGAATCCCGTGCCCGTGAATGACTTCCACGCCACAGTTCTACATTTGCTGGGCATTAACCACGAGCGCTTCACCCACCGCTTTCAGGGGCGGGACTTCCGCCTCACCGATGTGGCCGGGAACGTCATTCAAGACATCTTGGCGTGAAGTAAGCGAGTTCAAAGGACGCTCATTGGGGGCCGACCTGTCTGGCAAGACGGATTCGTCTGAGGGGATCCGGCCTAGATTAGCGGGACCGTCACTCCGACCACAATCATGATCCAGAACAGCGATGCTCCCCTAACCCGAGGCCAGACCTGAGTCCCCTACCCCACCCTCGTCCTGCTTGAATACGGAGCCGTCCTCCCACCGTCCCAAAGCTCGCCTAGGAGGTGCGGCTTTCCAACCCCCGCTTTTTGCGGGTCCTCCGGTCCATCGTCGGCGAATCCGCCGACCGACACGGAAACCGACTTCCCTCAAGGGATCTCACGGCTACTCCCCCCCCTTCCGCCAACTGATGACGCGAATTTCGTAGCCGTGGGCACCAGGATCAAGGCGGGAACGGTTCTCGAGCAGATCAGCAATACCGAGGTTTCTCCCACCATCGCAAAAACTGCTCGGCGTGGAAGTCAGGGTCCTGACCGAAATTCTCACCGACTGATCCCCAGCACTCGTGACTTCGGAAAGGATGATTTCAGCGGGAACCCAGAGAAACTCATTTCCTCTCGATGCCGCGTTCGGAGTCCGTTACCGCGATGCGCAGAACGCCCCGGCATCGACCGGAATCGGTTCGCGGCCCGTCGGCGACGAGGAAGGTTCCGGGCGCGAGGCCGACAATGCCCAGTGAGACATTGCATTGGTAGCGCCCTTCGAGCGCGAAATCAGGATCGGTCTTGAGCAGGATCGCCGGGCTTCCGTAGCAACCGAACCACCAAGAGCCGTCGTGCCACGCGGCGGTCTGGATGCCGAGTTTCGTCCAGCCGCTGGCGATGACGTGTCTCTTCACGAAGCGGAGTTCCCCGTCGTATTCATACACGTAGTTCTCCTCCACCCCGTCGGGCAATCCGCCCACCACGAAAAAGTGTCCGTCCCGCGTATCCATGCCCCCGGCACCGTGGAACACCTCCGGTACCGGATGCTTCGCGAGTTCCTTGAGATTCGCGGCATCGTAAACGTAGACCCACGAGTCGGCATTGCCCTTCGGGTCGTTGAACTTGCCTAGATTGACGGCCACGAAGATTTTCCCGTCGTGAAAGCACAAATCACCATGGTGATCGACCACCGCGACCGCTTTAAGGATCCTGCCAGTCGTGTCGGTTTTCACCAACTCTTCGGTGAACGACCAGAAGAGACCGCCCTCTCGGTCTCTGCAAACTCCCTGAAGATGCCGAGCGTAATCACCTTCGCATTCGATGAGGCCAGGCCTCCCCTCTCCGACGTCATCGGAACAGTAGGATGCGGGTGCCACCAAGAGAAGCCCAACTGCGAGTGGCTGAAAAAGCGGTTTCATGAATTCTGGTGCCAACATGGATCGTTCACTTGGAAAGGGAGGCGGGGGAATTCCCACCAAAATCGTAGCTACTTTGCCGGAAAAATCCTTCGATACGGATGGAACCGTCGTCGAACAAAGACACCAGGGCACCGCCGTTGTTTTCGGCGCCGCTCCCTTCCACCACCGCCACCATGGTACAGAAGTGGATGCCATCCAGCCGACGGTAGTCGTTCTTGTGGCTATGCCCCTGGAGCACCGCCAGGACTTGCCCGGACTCCGCGAGGATGCCACGGACGGCGGCCGCGTTTTCCACCCAGTGCGCTCCCTCGCCGTCCAATCGCTGGTGAGCGAAAACGATGGTCGGCTTTCCCGAACGTTCCAGGTCCTGCCGAAGCCATTCCATCTGCTCCGCGGGAATCTTCGTATCTTTCCAATCGTGGTTGTTGCGGCCGTAGGAAACGCCGTCGCCGCGGAAGCACGCATCCAGCACCACGAAGTGAACTCCACCCTTGTCGAAGGAATAGTGAGCGGCGGTGGCGCCGCAGTTCTCGATGAATTCCGACTTCGTCAGGGTTTCGACGCAGTGATTTCCCAATACATAATGGCGGTCACATGTCGCCTTGGCATAAACCTCCTCGATTCTCTTGAGAAACTCGATCTGTTGATCGATATCGTCGGACTTGTCGATGAGGTCTCCCAGTTCCACGATGAAGTCCGGGCGATGAGGCTCCAGAAGGTCGAGATCCGCGGACAGTTTTTCGAGGGACTCCCGGTAGAATCGCGTCGAGGTAGGCTCCTTGTCCGCATAATGGATGTCCGTGACCACGCCGAATTTCAAACGAGGCCGCCGACCTTCGTCCGCCGCGAACAGAGTCCGGGGTGCGGTGCCCGACAGGCTGAACCCGGAGAGCAGCAGACCGCCGCGGTGAACCATCGCGCGGCGTGTCAGGGAAGAATGAGTGGGACGTCGCATGTCGGTGTTGCCAGTCTTTATCCTCAGTGCGCGTCTAAACGACGCGTCCCATCTGCGGATCGCTGAAGCTCTCCCGCCCCGTTTCCACGTGGCCGGCGTAGTAACGCGCGAAGGTATCGAATCCATCGACTTTCACCGTGAAATCATACCAGGCGTGGCTTCCACTCAAATCGAGGTTCACGCTTTCAATTCCGCCCGAAGCCGAAGAGGACGGAATCTCCCTTTTCACAATACCTTGCCCATAGGAGCGGTCCCTTACTTCGATGGTGTAGGATCGATCCGAATCGAGATTCCTGACCATCAACCGCACATTTCCGCTCAGATTCCCCGATTCTCCGTCCTGCTGCTCGTACTCACACCGCATCTCCAGACCGGGATCGCCCGCACTGCCTTTCATTACCCGGACAAACCCGTTCGGACCATACACCCGCAGGTGATAGATTCCGCTTCCGAACTCGTCGAGTCTCCAGGTATCGTCCAGATCTTCGCCAGCGATCACCGCATAAGAGCGGCTGCCATAATCCGGTGCAGGCACATCGGATTCTGCTTCGCGAGGCCCAGACTTTCTCCCCGGCGTGAAAATAGTAAAGGGCGATCCCGCCGACCGCTCCCCGAAAACGTCATTCCGTGCTTCCATTCGGACGCGGACGCTATTGCCACCTTCTCCGAGCCTGGCTTCCGCGTAGATCTGATACGGGAGGGCACAGGACGGCTTGATGCCCGGTTCCTGATGCGGCAGTAGTAGCGACGAGGAGGGATCTCTGGCGATCTGTGTCACTTCCGCAGCGGACAGCGCCCGGCACCGGGCCGGTTCGGACTTGAACTTCGCGTTGTAGATGGACTGGATGTAGGCGTCCCGTTCCAGCGGGGAGATCCCATCCTTTCCCGGGTCCCCGGCATTCGCCTGAAACGCGGAAGTCAAATCTCCACTCACGGTTTTTCTCCACAGACTCACGTTGGATTCGTTAATGACGGGTCGTCCCTCCTTTTCATTGATGAACGACTGAATGAAACGGAAAACCGATGTGTGATCGAAGACCTGGGAACACACTCTTCCGCCGCGGGTCCACGGGGACGCGATAACCATCGGTACTCGGAATCCAAGACCGACCGGTCCTTCCCGCGCTTCTTTAGCGCCGACCCCTTCCTCGAGTTCCCTGTCTCTTCGAATGTACTCGGACGCCGTGTCGATGCCCGGGGAACATTTCCCGCTTTCCGGATTCGACGGGTCGGGAGCGACAAACGGAGGGATGTGATCGAAGTAGCCGTCGTTCTCGTCGTAGGTGAGGATGAAAATCGTTTTCTCCCACACCTTCGGGTTCTCTGTCAGTATGTCGAGAATCTCCGAGACATACCAGCTTCCGTACCAGGGAGCCGAAGGGTGATCGGAGAACTTCTGCGGTCCCACCAACCAGGACACCGTCGGCAACCGCCCCCCGCGGACGTCTTCCCGAAACTGATGGAGAACGTCGCCTTTTGGAACTTCCAGCTCCCGTTTCTCACCATCATCATCGTAAGTGAGTGTCGTCAGCGAGTGAAAATCGGGATCACCCGCATTCGAAACGAAGGCTTTCTCGTGCAGGCTTCTTTCCTCCGGACTCAGTTGCTCGAACGCTTCCCGGCTCCATTTCAGAAGACCGGCCCTCGCGTCCGCAATTACCTTCTCCTTGGCATCGATATCCTTGCGGAGTTTGGCTTCCTCGGGGCTGCCGGCGGCTGCCTTTTTCAGGCGCTCTTTCAGGGGGGCGATTTCGCGGGGCAATTGCTCGATCAGTGATTTCAGTCCCTGCACGTAGCGGGGCGAGAACTGAACCTGGTATTGCGCAAAGTGTTCGAGCAGATTGCACCCGAAGTTGGAGAGCCAATTTCGCTCTTCGCCGGAGAATCCACCCCCAGCGGTGAGATCATTCTGGTAGACGCGCCAGGAAATACCATTTCGCTCCAGCAGTTCCGGAAAGGTGGTCCAGCGGGCCTCCCCGTCTGGTATATCGTTGCGGATGTAGGCTTTGGCGGTTCCCGTTTGGCTTCCACGGACCGTGCCGGACCAGAGCAGCAACCGGTTGGGCCAGGTGCTGGTCATGGCGGAGCAGAAGTTTTGGTCGCAGACGGTAAAGGCGTCGGCCAACGCGTAGTTGAAAGGGATATCGTCCCGCGTGTAATAGCCCATGGTCAGGGGGTGATCCGCGTAGGCCTTGTGCCTCGGCCGCTTGGATTCCAGCCAACCGTCGTGTTTCCCGAGATTGCTCGCGTCCACCTGGCTGGACCGCGAATGGGGAATGTCACCCATCCAGGTGATTTTCGTGTCCTTGATGTCAAACCGGAAGGGCGCGTATGTTTCGCCCGACGCATTGCTCTGCAGCCAGACCGGATTTCCGTTCGGCAGAGGCACGGGATGCGGGTCGTTGAATCCGCGCACGCCCTTCAACGTGCCAAAGCAGTGATCGAACGACCGGTTCTCCTGCATCAGAACCACCACGTGTTCCGCGTCCCGATAGGTGCTACCGGGAACCGGACCGATGGATGCGGCCCGGGCCACCGAGGCCTCCCATAGGCTGTCCCAACCGGCGAGACCGGTGAGCAACATCGATTTCTTGAGCAATTGACGTCTGGTATTCATAGTGACGGGGGTATCGGCGAAACTGCGGCGGTCTTCGGTCGAAAGCGGAACAAAGGAGATCCGGTTGAAACGTCATTCCGACCGCATCAGGTAGGGGATGGTGAACTGGTGAGACTCCCAGTCTTCGACGTACTCCGTCGTCCCGGTCAGCTCCCGCTGAGTCGTGTCGTAGGTGATGACCCGGACCTGGTTTTCCGAGGGAATGAAACGGTAGAGACGCAACGGACCGGACGAGGTGTAGTCCGACAACAGGGAGTGGACCTGGTTGCCGTGATCTCCGGCCTGGTCCAACCGCAGGGCGGTGCAGCGGCTCTGGTCTCCGCTGAAAACGAACGCCAGATTGGCGTGCTTCCGGTAGAGTTCGTCCCACATCTGGACTGCCGTGTTCCCGCGTTCGCCGTGGCACTTGGTCCAGCGCATTCGGCCTTTCGGATCGTGGATGAATCCGTCGTCACTCTTGGGGTGTTCGAGCACGCCCAGATCCATGTGCGTAGTGATGAGCGCCCGGCGACCTTCGTATCGCGCGAGCAAATCGTTCGCCCACGCCAACACATCGTCGGGAGCATTGCACTCGAGGCTGATATGGATGAAATCCAACCCTTCGGCATGGAACAACTGAAAGCTGTTTGCATTGTTCCCGGAGACCGCCGGCGACGGCCTGCCCGATTCGAAATCGCCTCCGTACCACGGAAAATCGCGGTAACGCTCCGCACCGAAATACTGCTGAAAGAGGCTGGAGTCACCTCTCGCCGTCATGTCGTGATTCCCCACAGTAAGACTGTAGGGCACGATGCCGTGAAGAACATCGAGGCAACGCCGCGCCACGGTCCACTCCGCCTCGTTGTTCCGGTCCACGATATCGCCGACATGCGTCACAAATACAATGCGTTGCGCCTCCAGGTTATCCCGTATCCAACGGACATGCTTCTCGAAGACAGGATTCGTCACGGGATCGTTGCTTGCGGGAGATCGTTTCGTTCCCAAGCCGAAATATCCCTGGGTGTCCGGGATGGCCACGATCGTGAAAGACCCTTCAGGCGCTTTTTCCAGCTCGGCGGCAATGACCGCCCCTACCGAAAACAAACCTAGAAGCGGGAGAAGTGAGAACCTTGTTAGCAACAACATCTTCTAGTCCAATCTACCGAATCGATACTCGCCCTGATCGGTAAGGTGCCAAAGGCCGGTATCCGGGATGAGGTTGGCATCGTAGATAGCGGACCGTTCCTTGACGATGGCGTGTATGCGCCCGGGCGCGATTGAGTCCACCATGGCTGGCGATCTGACAGCGAGTGGGTTACATCAGGCGCAATTCTCAGTTTGGAGGATTGCAGGTGACCGTGGTATCAAACCCTCATCCCGGAATACCCATGACCATTCGCAGAATACTCACGCTACTCCTACTCGCCGCCGGTTCGATGAACGCCTTTTCGTCCGAACCTCCCAAGCTCGTGATCACCATCCTGGTGGATCAACTTCGGTACGATTACCTGGAACGGTTTCACGATCAGTTCAGCGAGGGAGGATTCCGCCTCCTCATGGACAATGGCTCCTTCCTGACCGATGCCCACTACAACTACATGCCGACGATCACCGGCCCCGGCCACGCCAGCTTCCTCAGCGGCGCTCCGCCCGCAGTGCATGGAATCATCTCCAACCAATGGTTCGATCATCGCACGGGGGGCAACGTGAACTGTGTCAGCGACCCCTCGGTGAAGGGCGTGGGAGCGGATGGCGCGGACGGTCAACGCTCTCCACGCAACTTCACCGGCTCCACGTTGGCGGACGAAATGCGTCTCCGCTTTCACTCGAAAGTCATTGGCGTTTCCCACAAGGATCGCGGAGCCATTCTTCCGGCCGGGAAAAAGCCGGCGGGCGCCTACTGGTTCCATTCGGGCAGCGGGAATTTCATTACCAGTACCTACTACCGGCAGGAATTGCCGGAATGGGTCAAGGAGTTCAACGGACGCAAACTGCCCGCTCAATTCATCGGACAGACCTGGAAACGATTGCTCGATCCCTCCTTTTACCAGTGGCCGGACGATGCCACCGGAGAACGCAAGCTGGCGGGTGAAGACAAAGTGACCTTCGATCATCGGGTCGTTGCGTCAGAAAAAGAGGGGTTCGAGACGATCATTCCCACGCCATTCGGGAATCAGCTTCTGTTGGAATTTGCCCTGGCGGCACTGGAAGGGGAAAAGCTGGGGACTAGCACTCATCCCGATCTTCTGTGTGTTTCGTTTTCATCCAACGACTATGTCGGACACGCCTTCGGTCCCTACTCGCAGGAAGTTCAGGACATCACACTGAGGCTCGACCTTCAGTTGAATGAATTCTTTAAACAGGTGGATCAAAAAATCGGCCTGGAGAATGTTTACATCGTTCTGACGGCCGATCACGGCGTGGCGCCCACTCCCGAGTTCGCGGCCGAACAGGGCCTGGACGGCCATCGGGTCGATCCCGTCGAACAGATGCGCGACCTGCTCGGGAAGCTCGGCAAAAGATTCGGACCGGGGCAGTATCTGCAAACTCCGCGCATCGTCGACGGCAACCTCTATTTCAATCACGACGCACTGCGGAAAATGAACGTTCCGGAAGACGACGTCGCCGATTTTATCCGGGAATGGGCGCTGGCCAGCGGCAACTACCAGGCCGCCTATAGCCGTCGACAATTGCTCGAAGGACTGGCCCCCGGCGAGCTGGGCAGGCGGGTCGTCAACGGATACAACGCCGAGCGGAGCGGCGACGTCGTGTTGGTTCTCAAACCGTTCGTGCTACTCAGCGGGAGCGACAGCGGAACCACACATGGATCTCCCTATGCCTACGACACGCACATCCCGATATTCTTCTACGGCTCGGGCTTCCAGCCGGGGCGCTACTCCGACGAATTCTCCATTACGGACATCGCGGCCACGCTTTGCGCGGCGTTGCGGATGAACGAACCCAGTGGTTCCATCGGCAAACCCCTCGTCAAGGCACTCGCGGATCAGACACAATGAGACACGAACGGGCAAAAAGCGAGCGCATGGCGGGAGAGTCAACAGGATTGGGTCCGCCGACTCACCCCTCTTGGGTCGGCGCGGAGAGAACCGGCTTGCCCGACACGTTCTCCCCTCCGACCCTTTGGCGGATGACACGAATTTTTCCGATTCTGGCTCTCTGGGGGCTCGCCGTTTCCCTAACACGGGCGGGCGAAACATTCACCCTCGACCTGCCGCCGAAGCCGGGCGAGCGGTTTCTCGAAGCGGAGTTCTCCTGCTGGATCCCCGATTCGGAAACGCCGCTCCGCGCGGTGATCGTCCACCAGCACGGCTGCACCAACGCCTCCCCCGAAAAGCATCCACCGGTGACCGGTGACTTACACTGGCGAGCGCTCGCCCGCAAGCACGGCTGCGCCCTGCTCTCGCCTCAGTACCGGGTCGAGTCACTCTGCTCCGACTGGAACGATCCAGACAGCGGATCAGAGCGGGCCCTGTTCGACGCGCTTGCGCATATCGGAAAGGAAGCGGACCGGCCCGAACTCGCCGAAATTCCCTGGCTGCTGTGGGGGCATTCGGGCGGGTCGAGTTGGTCGTCGCAGATGATCGTGCGCCATCCCGGCCGCGTACTTGCCGCATCGTTCCGCGGAGGCTGTCACCGGCAATTCGGCGATCCCGCCTTCCGCGAGGTGTTCGCTTCCGTCGCCCTCGACCTCCCCCTGTTGTTCGTCTGGGGAAAACGGGAGACCGTTCCCGAGTCGTCCCACTACGTGTCGTGGAATCCGATGAACACGATGTATCGCGAACTGCGTTCGCGGGGCGGCAAGGTGACCCGCCTGATCGACCCGACGTCCGAACACGGATGCGACAACTCGCGCCTGGTGACGATTCCGTTTTTCGACGCCGTGCTCGCGGGGGAGATGCCGGGCCTGTACTTGGACCGGGAAACGTTCGCAGCGTGCGAAACCGATCCGGAAACCCGCACCCTTCCAGAGGCGGTGTGGCTGCCGAACTCCGATGTCGCCGCGCTCTGGCAGACCTTCTCCCGCTCCGGAACCCTGCCCCCGGTCGCCGCACCGAAGACCGCGCCGGAAGTAGACGCAAAGCGGGATGAAACAGGCAGACTGGTCCTGGCTTGGGAGGTGACGCCGGAGATCGTCGGCGGCCTCCGCGCCTACCGCGTCTATCGGGACGGCTGCCTGTGGAAGGAAATCGGGCTCGCTCCGGACGAAGCGGTCGCCACCGGTCGCGACGCCACCCCGGAGGCGCTCCGGAAACCAACGATCACCGACACCCCGCAGGGCGGTCCACACACCTACACCGTCACCTTTCTCGACGCCGCGGGCAACGAATCGCCGCCCAGCCGGGAGATCGGCGGGGCGGAAGAATCCCCGGATCCCGCTCTCCGCGATCGCACGAAGAAAGAAGCCCGCGCCCCTTCCCCGTGGGCGTGCGAGGAGATCGCCCGCTTTCCCGCAAAGGAAGCCTTTCAAGGTGTAGCGGCGGACGAAACGTCTTTCTACGCGATCGGCAGCAAGGAAATCGGCAAGTACCGGAAAGACTCCGGCGCTCGCGTCGCCGGTTGGGAGAACGAATCCGGCGGGCCGGTGCGGCACCTCAATTCCGGCATCGTGACCGGAGGAGAGTTGTACCTCGCCCACTCGAATTTTCCGAAGATGCCGGAGGAAAGCTCGATGGAGGTGTTCGACGCGCGGACTTTGAAACCGCTCCGGCGGAAGACAATCGAAAACCCGCCCGGATCGCTGACCTGGATCGTGCCCTACCGTGGAGGGTGGCTTGCCTGTTTCGCCCACTACCGTCGCACCGGCGATCCCGCCGACAGCCGCGTCGTTCAGTTCGACTCCGATTGGAAAATGATCGCGTCCCTGCCGTTTCCCTCCGCCTTGGTGGAGAAGTTTGGCGATCACAGCAGCTCGGGTGGTGCGATCGGACCGGAAGGAAAGCTGTTCATCTCCGGCCACGATGCCCGGGAACTCTACGTGCTTTCGATTCCGGAGACGCCCGGCGGCAAGTTGGCCTGGGAAGCGACCGTCGCCATCCCCACGGCGGGCCAGGCCTTCGCCTGGGATCCCGTCGATCCGAAACTTCTTTATTCGATCGAGCGCAAGACCCGGGAAGTCGTCGTCTCGCGAATCCGGCGGTCCGGTGAGTGAGGCGGGGACGGGGCGCGAGTGTCCCACGACGCAGATCGGTTCGCCGACCACCTTCGAATCGGCGTGCGGCAGGGCGACGTCGTGTCCCAGGTAGGAGGGAAAGAACGTCTGCCACGCCTCAATGTCCCGGACCATCTCGTCGGCCGCGAGACGCGGATCAATCTCGGCGGCGGTGCGGCACCCCCGTGGAAGGCGGCCGGGTAGTACAGCACCACTCTTGCCCCGCGCTCGATCGCTCCGCGCAGGGGTGTTTCCGACCGGCGCAGAACTAGGAGGCACCGGTTCCGCCGGTTCGGGTGGACGGATTCCCCCCCTATCCAACGGCTGGACGCGATGGTCGACGAACCCTTCGGTGCCCTTGACGCCAAGGTGCGCACCGGCTTGGTGGCGTTGTTGCTTTCTCCGTTCAGCATCCTCGTTCTCCAGTTGCGGTCCTCCCCCCCTGCTAACTCCCGCCCTGTCGAACCGACTGGAATCGACCATCGGAGAGCCCGCAGCCTTTCGGGGAACTGCACCGGTTGCTCTGGGCGGCGAGCATCGCCCCCCTCATCGGAATCGCGCTGATTTCCCCCTTCCAGCGGTTTGTGACACATGCGGTGGAGCGTTTTGAAAAGAAGGGGGCGATGTTGCAATTCGCCGTTTTCCTTTGCTCCCCAGTAGAAGCAACGGCTTTGGTGAAGTGTGCAGCGATCCCTTCCAAAGAAGACTGGAGAAGCTTTACCGGGAGTGCCCAGAGTCTTCCCTGGGGCGTTTTCGCCATGAACACCCTGCCCGCCACCGGGATGCTGAGTGCGCTCTACGCCGGAGTCCTCGCTCCGGAGTATCGCATGACCACCGGACAACTATCGGCCATGGTCAATTTTGCAGGAAAGCTATTGTTGTTCGCGCTGGTTGAACCTTACCTGTCCCATCTCACCGACACCATCTCGTCGGGAGAAACTCCGCCCGGACGGCTCCGACTCCATGTCGCGGCGATGGGTGGAAGCCGGCTCTTGGGCACAATTCTGGTTCACTTGATTCTCCTGCCCCGGGGCGGGAATGATCGCGGTGGTAGCGAGGTGAATTCCGGGACAGTTGTAACAGCTAAAAAGAAAACCCGCCCTGCTGAGGAGCGGCGGGTTTTCTCTGGCTGCCTCGGCTCCTTCACGCATTCGAGAGGGGCAGCCTTTGTTGGGTAGTCTCCGTTCATATTCGATGTTCGGGCGCACGGGACGGAGACGGTGCGGATCGGCTCACCCGGGCTCAGCCCAGGTCGAGCTTCCGCTTGCCGTGACAAGTTGGGCTGGTGTGGGTGGCGTGCCGAGCACGGCCCTGCGACCAGTGACGCAGGCGCTCGATGGATTCGCTCATGGTGGTGGCGAGCGGGACCGAGTCGGACAACACCACACCGAGATCCAGCTCGGTCGGTTCCCGGTCCTCGGTGAATGCGCGATGCATGGCCTCCGCGAAGGCGGCTTCAATCTCGGCGCCGGTATGCAACTCGCTGGCCCGGGCAAGGACAACGGTGTCGTAGGCGGTTCGTTCGCGACCGAACTTCTCGATCACGATGTCCCAGATGGCGGCGCGCTCTTGGGTGTCGGGCAGATCTACGAACCAGCACTCGTCCCAGCGCCCTTTGCGGAGCAGTTCCGGCGGGAGCTTGCTGATGTCGTTGGCGGTGGCGACGACAAACACGGGACTGAATTTCTCCTGCAGCCAGTTGAGCAGTCTACCGAAGACGCGAGCGCTGGTGCCGCCATCACTGCTCCCGGAAGATTCGGATACTGCGAACGTCTTCTCCAGTTCATCGATCCAGAGCACACAGGGCGCGATGGCGATGGCGATGGCGGCGAGGAGGTTACCCTCCGATTAGCCCACCAAGGAACCGAAGATGTGGCCTGAAATCTTCTCTCGGCACCCGATCCCTGGCTGGTTGGTTGGGGCGGTGAAACGATGGGAAGCTGGAGGTCGGCCTTTGGGTTGGTGGTGGTGATGGCCCTTGGAGCAGCTGCTTTCCGGAAGGATGGTTGGCCGAACCGGAGAGGTTACTCTGGGTAATGAGAATGCCGGATGAGAACGGGCTGGGACAGCAGGAGACTCTCTGCAGATCTGAAACCTGACCATCAGCGTGCGGATACGCTGAGTCGGATCGAATCGAAAACCAGATCGATCCGGTCGTGTCCGCGCTCAATAGTGGAAAGCGACGCTCCTTCCAATCCGAACAGATCGGCGGCAGGAATTGGATCGTTTTGGGAACTTTCGAGTTGGTCCGACGACAACGCCAAAAGGCATGAGGTGAACGTCCATGGCGCCGGAATGATTATTTCGCCATTCCAGTGACGCACCGAATCGCGGAGAACAAGATGAATGTCGCCATTCGGGCCAATGATCATCGCTTTGGTCACGGTGGCTCCGGGAGGAGCGATCAAGGCAGGCCATTCACCGTCGCGCTGCTGGAGTTTCACGTCAGGCTTCGTTTCTGGGTTCGAGCATCTCGAGATACTGTCGAAGGACGACGGCGTTGTTGTGTTCTTCGTCCTTCGCGGCAAAAAGAAGTGTCACGGTACTTTCCCGAGCGGCTTCGGCGATCTTCCGAGCTTGTTCGCGGTGCTCTTTCAACTCATCTAAGTAGCGTTCCCGAAATTCCCGCCACCGGTTCTCCTCATGATTAAACCAATTCCTCAACTCATCGGACGGTGCCAGTTCCTTGACCCACTCATCTAGTTGGGCCTCCCCGCGACTGATACCGCGTGGCCAGAGGCGATCGACGAGGATACGCATTCCATCGTCGTGCGAGGCTGGTTCGTAGATGCGCTTGATTCTTACGTGCATGGGAAAGTTCTATTCATTAAATGCTGGAAAAGTCGCGCAGTTCGGCCCGCCAGCGCCGGAGATTGGCGAGCCCCGCGTCGAGTTCGTAGGGACCAGCAAACTCGGCATTACCGATCACCCCGAAGAGCGCGAAGTCGGCATAAACGGGATTGGCGGCGAAGAGGTGCCTGGCATGCGCGAGACGCAATTCATAGGGAGCAAGGGCCGATTCAAACTCTTCCGCCAGTCCTGGTCCATCCTGGCGCCACTTTTCCACGCAACCGGCACCGAATTTGCGCTCTTTGTGGCGGGCTGTCATGACGCGTTCACCCAAATCCTCGATCTTGTCGAGCACGTAAGGATCGCTGAGTTTGAAGCCGATTCCCTCGAGCTTGTCCTCAATGTGACCTATGACGAGTTCGTGGATTCCCACGCACTCTTGAGGGAAAAGCCCACCTTCGCAGAATTCCCGGTCTAGAAAGTGGGCGACGGCGAGGGGATCTGCTGCGGTCTCGTGGACAATACGATCGCCGTATTCGAGTACCGGGACCTGATAGTAAGCACCACTGGTCAAGTTGATGAGAGAGCGGCGATCCCATGCGGAGATTTGCCTGGTTTCGAAGGGAACGGACCAGGCCTCGAGGATCCGCTTCACCGGCAGGCAATAGGGGCTGTGGGCGAGTTCGTGGAGTATCAAGGTCATGGCGGAACGAGAGGAAGTAAGAAAGGAATCAGGGAAGGGCGGCGAAGGCCTGCTCGAGGTCGGTGCAGAGATCTTCGGGATCCTCGATTCCAACTGACAAGCGGAAGATGGCGTCCCCGGCGTAATCACGATAGCCGGATTCCTGGGCTTCGGTCAGGGAGAAAGAGGTTCGCAGGATTTCGTCGGTCGGAATGTAGAACAGGAGGGACCGATGATGCCCGAGGGAGACCGCGTAGTGGATCACTTGGAGGTGCTTGGCGAAGAGGCGCGGCAGTTCCGCGTGCCGCTCTGTCTGGAAAGTGAGCATTCCCGAGAAGTTGCTCATCTGCCGCCTCGCCAAATCGAACTGAGGGTGCGATTCGAAGCCGGGATAGGTGACCCTGTCGATGACCGGATGGCGTTCGAGGTATTGGCCCACCTCGACCGCAGCCGCTTCGTGGGCGCGCATCCGGAGCGGCAAGGTCGCCATACCCCTCAGGATGAGCCAGGCATTGAACGGGCTGATGACGCCGCCCATGCGGATGCCCGCCTTGCGACGAACTTCGGCGAGGTCGTTGGTGGGGCCGAGGAGCGCGCCTCCGACCGCGTCACCGTGTCCGCCGAGGTATTTCGTGAGGGAGTGGATAACAAAGTC
>JAGRPB010000009.1 GCA_020439945.1 Verrucomicrobiia bacterium | reverse complement strand
GCCGCGCCCATGCAGAAGCGGGTGGAGCCGTTCGCCTTGGCGGCGCGAGCGCGTTCCATCACGGAATCGCAGGCCATGAGCCGTTCGTTCTCCACCGGCGTGTCGTAGCGGGCCGATTGGGCGCAGTAGGAGCAGTCTTCCGAACAGCCGCCCGTCTTGATGCTCAGCAGCGTGCAGAGCTGGACTTCGTTCTCCGGCCAGTGGGCCTCGTGAACGGCTCGCGCCTGTTTCAGGAGGTCGAAAAGGGGCAGGTGATAGAGGCGATGGAGTTCGTCGAAGTGCATGGGTGAAATAGAGAAACAATCGTGATTCGAGGGGAAGGTAAACTAGGGCGAGCCGGTCCACTTTCCACCCGGGGATGAGAGAAAGGGGAGGACGCCGCGGTAGATTTCCGAGTAATCCGTTTTGCCGATGGCACCGACCATTTTCACGCCGGTCGCCTTTTTGAAGGCCCCGGCGAAGCTTTCTCCCGAGTGACAGCCCCAGCTCTTCGCGAATGCGTCGCGGGAAAACACGCCCCGCTTGATGTTCCTCAGGTCGCGTTCGTGGAGAAAGGCCTTGGAGGCGCCGAGGATTTCATTCGAGTAGTCGAAGGTCCAGCAATACTTGTTGGAGTGGCCGAAGTACTCGAAGCCGCCGACTTTCAATTTCCGGCGATTCTGGCCTTCGTTGAGGTAGCGGATGATGTCGTCGCCACTGTTGTAGTAGACCAGGCGAATTCCGTATTTGTCGCGCACGCTCTCGATGTAGCTCAGGAGCGGCTCGCTGTCCTCGCCCGCGCGGCGTTCGTAGCCGGGGCGATAGACCAGCCAGGTGAGGTTGACGGGTGTCTTGTAATATTTCTGGAGCTGCTCGATGCGAATGCGGGCACTGCGGACGAAGTTTCCCCACCACTGGTCGTGGCGATGCGCCTCGAGACGGTATTTTTCCCATTCCTGGAGCGAGGGACCGCCGCTGACGATGATGTATTCGTCCCGGGGATCGGGTTGGGCGAACGATGTCGACGGAAAGACCACGACGCCGAGCGCCGCCGCCGCGATCCCGATACCTGCCAGAGTCCGCCTGATCATTTTTCCGTGCCGCCGTTTTGAGTTGAGGAAGAGGTCTCAGAGTGGAACGAAACCGCCGATTTCTCAAGCGCCGGAATCAGGGAATCCCGGATCCGGTCAGGAGGGGATGATTTCGCCGGCGACGAGGTCCGAGAAATCCTGACGCTTCCGGATCACGTGCGCCGTGTCGCCGTCGACAAGAATTTCCGCTGGGAAGGGACGGGAATTGTAATTCGACGCCATCACGAAGCCGTAGGCACCCGAACTGAGAACGGCGAGGCAATCGCCGGCTTCCGTGGCCGGAATCTCGCGATTCTGGGCGAAAAAGTCGCCGCTTTCACAGACCGGACCGACCACATCGACCGTTTCGGTCGCGGCGTCGTCCGCTGGCTGGCGCAGGGGAGCGATGTCGTGGTGTCCCTGGTAGAGCGCCGGTCGGATGAGGTCGTTCATGCCCGCGTCGACGATCTTGAAGGTCTTCGCGGAGCCGTGCTTTTCGTAGAGGATCCGGGTGATCATGGCGCCCGCATTTCCGACCATGTAGCGGCCGGGCTCCAGCAGGATGCGCAATCCGAGCGGCTTCAGCAGTGGCACCAGGCGGGCGGCGTATTCTTCGACCGTGAGCGGCTTTTCGCCATCTTCTTTCGACGACCACCAATCGGCGTCGCCACTGGCGAGGGAATCCTGATAAACGATCCCGATCCCGCCGCCGACGCTGAAAAATTCGATGCCGTAGGCGTCTTTGAATTCCGCCGCCAAGGGGGCCACTTTTTCCACGGCCTCGACGAAGGGATTCGAGGAAGTCAGCTGCGAACCGATGTGCATCTGGAGGCCGCGCAACGTGATGTTCGGCAGTTTCGAGGCACGGTCGTAGGCCTCCCGGATGATGTCGAAGTCGATCCCGAACTTGTTCTCGCTCTTGCCGGTGGAGATGTACTTATGCGTCTGCGCGTCGACGTTGGGGTTCACCCGCAGAGCGACCGGCGCCTTGACACCCATTTCTCCGGCGACCTGATCGATGAAGACGATTTCCGCTTCGCTTTCGGCGTTGAAGCAGTAAATGCCTTCCCTCAACGCCAGCTCGATCTCGGCCCGGGTTTTGCCGACACCGGCGAAGGTGCATTTCCCGGCATCGCCGCCCGCGTGCTGGATGCGTCGCAGTTCGCCGCCGGAGACGATGTCGAAACCGGCGCCTTCCTTCGCCAGCAGGTTGAGCACCGCGAGATTGGAATTGGCCTTGGTCGCGTAGCAGATGAGGTGATCGACTTCGGCGAGCGCCGCGTCGAGTCGACGAAAATGGTCGAGGATGGTCGCCTGGCTGTAGACATAGAGCGGCGTGCCGTGGGTGTCGGCCAGCGTCTGGAGATCGACGCCCTCGCAATGAAGGCTGCCGTTTTGATAGTGAAAGGAATGCATGTCGGTCCGGGAAATAGAGCGCGCCAAAGATAGGGTGACGCACCGTCCGGTCAAGCGCCTCCGCGAACCAATCCCGAACGGGTTCAGCGCTGCCGGTCCGGGTTCGCCACCATGGTCGTCTGGCCGTTGTCGTAGGCGACCACGATGCGCTCCACGTCGGGCGGCGCGACTTCCCGAATCACGATGACGGACCCCTCCAATTCACGAAGCACCGGGCGGTCGTGGGGCACCAGCAAAAAGGCGGGAGAATCCGCGGTCGAGGAATCACCGTCGCTTCCCAGATTCGTCACGGTCCGTTTCACATCTTCCCAGAGCGAGGCATGCTGACCGGCCAGCACTCGATCGAGATCGGTCGAACTCAGGTAGCGTCCCCGCAACTGGTCCCAGTTCTCCGGGTAGCGATCGTTGTGGTCGCGGGCGAAGGTCTCGCAGGCCCGGTAGAGTTCCGAGGCATGGTCGAGCCGGTTCCGCTCCTGACTCTGGTGGTGGACGTTCTCGACGAGAGGGATCGCCACCGCGATCGCGATCGCCAGCAGGGGCGTCAGAAGAATGGTGGTGTAGCCCGCGAAGAGGCCGAGGTAGGCCGCGAGACGTCCGCGCATCGGTGGATGACTGTGCCGGATCTTGATCAGCGCCACATGGCCGCAGATCAGCGCGACGATCGCGGGGATGATTCCGAGCATCAGGATCGTCAGGAAACCCAGCATTCCGAGCACCATCGAGGCCACCGCCAACCTGGAGAGGCGGGGTTCGGTTGAGTTTGATGAGTGGGGATGGGAGTGATTCACGTCGATCGGCTCACCATGACAGCGGACACTTCGAATGTCCGCCAAAAAACCTCGCCCGTACTGAGCTTGCACATTTTGAACGGGGACCGGATAATGAACCATGGCCGTCACACTGGCACATCGCTTTTCCGTGGATGACTACTTCCGCATGGCCGAAACGGGAATCCTTTCCCCGGACGCCCGGGTGGAACTGATCGAGGGAGAAATCATCGACATGTTACCGATTGGACCTTTTCACTCTGGCGCACTGAATCAACTCGTGCGGGATTTTTCGGCTCAAGCCGAGGGGCGTTGGCTTGTTTCCTGTCAGTCGCCAATTCATCTCAATGTATCGAGTCTGCCGGAGCCCGATTTGATGTTGCTTCGACCCACGACGGATCATTACAAATCAGCTCACCCGATACCCGAGGATGTCTACCTCGTGATCGAAGTGTCCGATTCCAGTCTGATTTTTGACCGGGAGACGAAATTGCCTCTCTATGCCAAGGCGGGGATCGAAGAAGCCTGGATTCTCAACGTTCCTCAGAAACAGCTGGAGATCTATCGGCAGCCCAATGCGCTTGGCTACGAGTCCCAAACGATTCTGACTGATGGCGAAGCGGCGCCCTTCCGCTTTCCCGACGCGGTGATTCAGGTTCGGGAACTGGTGAATTGACCGTCGGCATTCAGTCCTTGAGGGGTGCCTCCACGATGCCTTCCTCGGTCTCCTGTTTCAATCTCAACTGACCGCAGGCCGCGGCGATGTCGTGTCCCTTTTCCCGGCGGAGCGTGGCCTGGACGCCTCCGGATTTCAGCACGTCGAGAAAGGCTTCCTGCACCCGCACCGGAGGGCGGGACCACGGCAGACCTTCGACGGTGTTGTAGGGAATCAGGTTCACCTTGGCGTGGACCGAGCGCGCCCGGCGGGCCAGGATTTCCGCTTGCTGGCGGCTGTCGTTGACGCCGTCGATGAGGATGTACTCGAAGGTGATTTTCTGGCTCTTCTTCGCGCGCCAGATCTGGAGCGCCTCGAACAGCCGATCGATCGGGTATTTCCGGTTCACCGGCATGATTTTTTCCCGAACCTCATCGGTGGCGCCATGGAGCGAGATCGCCAGTCGGATCTGCATCGGTTCCTCCGCCAGTTTCTCGATCTGCGGTGCCAGGCCGCTGGTGGAAATGGTCAGGTGACGCGCGCCGATGCCGACGCCCCAGTCGGCGTTGATGATGCGGATCGCCTTGGTCAGGTTCCGGAAATTGGCGAGCGGTTCGCCCATGCCCATGAAGACGAGGTTGTTGATCCGTTCGCCGCCGATGCGTTCGGCTTCGAGGATCTGGCCGACGATCTCACCGGCATCGAGATTCCGGGTGAATCCCGCCAGTCCCGAGGCGCAGAATTTGCAGTCATAGGCGCACCCGACCTGGGAGGAGACGCAGAGGGTCCGGCGATCCGAATTCTCTCCGTAGAGTGCCGGCGAAGCGGGAATCAGGACGGTTTCGATGTAGCGGCCATCGTGGAGCCGGAAAAGAAATTTCCGCGTCGTATCGGTCGAACCCTGTTGGGTCGCGGACTCAAGAGGGTTGAGTCGAAATTCTTCCGCCAGCGCTGCCCGCAATCCGGCGCTGAGATTCGTCATCGCGTTAAAGGAATCGACTCGTTTCCGGAACAGCCAATCGAGGACCTGACCTGCCCGGAACGCGGGCTCGCCTCGCCCGGTAAGCCAGGCGATCCAATCGTCTTTTTCCAGCCCGATGGCAGGGGGCTTGCTCTGTTGCGAGTCGTTCACGGTGACAGGTCCGTATCAAACCACCGTTTGAC
The DNA here is from genome assembly GCA_020439945.1 of Verrucomicrobiia bacterium. Lineage (GTDB taxonomy): Bacteria > Verrucomicrobiota > Verrucomicrobiia > Verrucomicrobiales > DEV007 > JAEUHH01. Next base: position 56,044 of record JAGRPB010000009.1, on the reverse strand, counting down.
AAAAACGACATCCCGATTTCACGTCGCGCCATGAGCGAAAATTCATCTGCCCCACTCGTCCTGATTCTCTGCACCGGAAACTCCTGCCGTTCCCAGATGGCGGAAGCCTTTCTGCGTCAGGCGGCTGGCGACACACTTCGGGTGGCGAGCGCGGGTTCCAAGCCGAGCGGTTACGTCCACCCGCTTTCGATCGAGGTGATGAAGGAAGTCGGCATTGACCTCAGCGACGCCCGTTCGAAATCGCTCGAAGAATTCCTCGATCAGGACGTCGAGACCGTCATCACCGTTTGCGGCAATGCCGATGAGGCCTGCCCGGCCTTTCCCGGCCAGGTGCGGCGCTATCACTGGGGCTTTGACGACCCGGCCCACGCCTCCGGTGACAAGGAAGGCCAGATGCACATCTTTCGCGACGTGCGCGACCAGATCGAACGCGTCTTTTCCGCCTATGGTTTAGGTCGCAAGGACGCGGTAAAGCAAGCTTGAGTAATGTCGTGGATCGACCTAATCTTTTTTGGATGAGCGGTTCGATCGAAGTTCCCGAGGAGTGGGTAAAAGCCGTGGGGAGTTTCCGGTTTCCCGCGGAAACGGATGGCCGTCTGCAATGGCTGATGGACCGAAACAACGAGGGGCGGCTTTCCACTGAGCAACAGGATGAATTGGCCAGCCTGGCCGAACTGTCAGAGGAGCTTTCGATCCTGCGGGGTGAGGCGGCGCAGTATCTTGGGGACTCGGACTCCTGAGAGGGCGGACGATGCTTTCCGAATCAATCGTGGGGCAAGTTCGGAAACGAGCCGGTGGTAGGTGCGAATACTGTGGAATGGCGCAGGAAATGCAGGGCGCCACCTTTCATGTTGAGCACATCGTTCCGCGAAGCCGGGGAGGCGAGTCGTTCGCAACCAATCTGGCTCTGGCGTGTCCTTCCTGTAATCTCCACAAGTCAGATCGAACCGAATCGATAGATCCTGAAACTGGCGAGATGGTCGCTCTCTTTCATCCTCGTCGAGATCGATGGGAAGACCATTTTGTTTGGCGGGGATTCAACTTGGCCGGAACAACTTCCAAAGGACGGGCTACGATTGATGTGCTCAATCTCAATCACCCGAGGAGAATCAGGGTGCGAAATATGGAACAGAAACTGGATCTGTTCCCGCCACCGGAATCGCCACACCTAGTTTGATTCGAATTTTCACCGCAAATTGACTCGAATTCGCACCAAGGTTGTTCAAATCCGGCGGCTGAATTGGTGTTCATTTGCGTTCATTCGCGGTTTTTAGCCAAGGAGAATCAATCCAGCCGTTTCACGAAAATATTCCGAAACTGGACCAGGCTGGAAGCTGGTGAAAACTCGCCGTCGGGCTTCTTGCCGCCGTGGTGCTGGAGGGCGATGGGGCCGCGTTCGGGGACACCGGGGAGTTGGGCGTCTTCGATGATGAGGTAGCCGTTGGATTCCACCGTGAGGCGGTCGCCTTTCATGGTGATGTGGAAGCGGTTCCACTCGCCGATGGGATTGTCGGGATTCAATTTCGGGGTGACGCCGGCGCGGATTTCGGCGGGCTGCGATTCGTCGTTGCGAATGCCATAGACTTCGCCCGAGCCGATGGGCCAGCACCAGATGTTCAGCTGGGCTTTCGGCGTGCCGCGCAGGTAGACGCCGGAATCGGCATTCTTGATTGGATGGGTGATCTTTTTGCCTTTTTCGTCCTTCACGTAGGTGCCGTCGGGCAGCACGTAGGGCACATCGTAGAAGCCGGTCGTCTTCTTGATGCGCCACTCGATGATCAGTTCGAAGTCGCCGAATTCTTCCTCGGACCAGAGGTGTTTCTCGCCTTGGGCTTCCGACTGGGCGTCGTAGTCGATGACACCGTCGAGGACTTTCCAGTGGCCATTGTCGCCCTCCGGAATTTTCCAGCCGGTCAGATCCTTGCCGTTGAAAAGGGAAGTAAAACCTTCGGGAGCCGCATCGGGCTCGGCATGGGCGACGGCGGCGGTGAAAACGAATGCGGCGAAAAGTGGAAGGGGGCGTTTGATCATGCCCCTGTTTTAACCGGAGATCGTTCTGATGACGCGGATTTTTTCTGGCTCATCTGCGTCCATCCGCGGATCTACTCTTTTGCGCCGTTCACCGCGAAGAGCTTTCCGTAGGTTCGGACAAACATCGCGCCGTCACCGAAAGCGGGCGTGGTTCGGCAGGTGTCGCCGAGAGTGTTTTTGCCGAGTGGTTTCAACTCATCGCCCACCGCAATGACGTGGACGTTGCCACTGACGTCGACGCAGAAAATCTTCTCGCCATCGCTCACCGGCGAACCCATGCAGGCGCCCTCGACGCCGGGGACGCGACCTTTCCAGAGTTCCTCACCGGTGGCGGCATTCACACAGGTGATGATGCCCGCGTCGTCCCACAGGAAACACCGGTCGCCGACGACGAGCACACTCGGAATGTGGGGGACGTTGCGCTCGATGCGCCAGACTTCCTCCAGTTCGTTCTGCGCGTTCAGGCGCACGGCCACGCAATGCTTGGGATTGGCGGTGAATCCGCAGGTGCCGATGACGAGATCGCGGTAGACCACCGGGGAACTGATGGCCCGCTCGTTGGTCTCGGTGTCGAAGACGCTCAGTTCGGCGACGACCGAGCCGTCCTTCGGATCGATGGCGGTGAAACCGTGCTGCCAGTTGGTGAACATGAGCAATTGCCGTCCGTTGGCCTCGAAGACGCAGGGGATCGAGTAGCTGATTCGCTGGCTGTGCCGCTTCACCGTCCAGGCGACCTCGCCGGTGTTGGCATCGATGGCGAGCAGGTTCCCGGCTTCCTTCTCCTGGTCGTTGTTCAGGATCACCAGATCGCCCAGCAACATCGGAGACGCGGCGAAACCGTGGCTACCATTGACCGGGCCGAGGTCGGATTCCCAGAGCTTTTCGCCATCGTGGGAAAAGGCGCTCATGGTCAGTTTCTCCTTGGTTCCCCAAGTGAAAACCACCCGCTTTTCATCGACCGCCGGCGTGGTTGAGGCCGGGCTGTTGAAACGGTGGCCCTTGAAACTGCCTTCGGTGATTTCGTGCTGCCAGATCACCGAGCCGTCCTTCGCGCTCAGGCACATCGGCAGCCAGGTCTGCGGTTTCGCGGGAGCATCGGTCGCGGCCTGCTTCTTCTTGCCCTTGGAGGGCGGAGCCGACTCGCTGGCGGCGAGGAGGAAAATCCGGTCGCCCCAGATGGCGGGCGACCCATTGCCGATGCCGGGCAGGTCGACCTGGAAGCGGAAGTCGCTCTCCTTCCATTCGGCGGGAACGTGAATTCCCTCCGCAAGGCCGGCGGCATTGGGACCGCGGAGACGGGGCCAGTTTTCGGCAGGGGATGATGCCATTCCGAGCACGGCAAAGCCGGCCATCGGGAGGAGGATTCGGAGCGAACTCATGTGGCTGAACCTAGGAGGCCGGAATCGCGACGACAAGACCGGAAAAGCGCCGGTTCCGGAGTGCGGGATTCGGCGATATTCCACCACAACCTGCGGGCTTGCCGCGGGTTTCATCGACGCCTAATCTTCGGTTCTTTCCGCGGATCAGGAACGCTATTCTTTACTTTTCATGTCTCTCGTCCCCCTCGTCACCAAGATCGCTATCGAAAGCGGCTGTCGCGACCGCATGCGTTGCGAGCAGGTCCTCCAGGAAGCGGCCACCCGCCAAGGCTCGCTGGTGGAGGCGTTGCTGGACGCCGAACTGGTCGATGAGGTGGAATTTGCCGAACACCTGGCCCAGGCGACCGGGCTGGATTATCTGTCCGAATCCGAACTCGATCTCTCGCAGCCGCTGCACAGCCGTTTCCCGGCCAAGCTGGCGCTCCGTCATCGTCTTCTGCCCGGCAATCTCAATGGCAAGGACGTGTGCCTGATGACCTACGATCCTTTCGACCTGAAGGCGAAGCAGGCAGTGGGGCGCGATCTCCACAAGCACGTCACCTGGGCGGTCTCGACCCGCTACCAGATCATGGAAGGTCTCCGGCGCGGCTACGGCGTGGGGGCCGAACATTTCGACGAGTTGATCGAGGGCCGTGAGGCGGCGGGCGACGACGACGAAATGACCCAGGAGGTCACGCTCCTGGATGAGGAGGATGAGGAAGCCTCGGTCATGAATTTCGTGAACCAGGTTTTCCGCGAAGCGCTCAAGGAACGCGCCACCGACATTCACATCGAACCGCTGGAAAAGGACCTGCGCATCCGCTACCGCATCGATGGCGCCCTCCAGGAAGTCACCGTGCCGCCGAACATCCGCGCCCTGCAGGCCTCGCTGATTTCGCGGCTGAAGATCATGGCCCAGCTCGACATCGCCGAGCGCCGCCTGCCGCAGGACGGCCGCATCAACCTCCAGCTCGACGGCGAACCCATCGACGTCCGCGTCGCGACCATTCCCTCGGTCAACGGCGAGAGCGTCAGCCTGCGCCTGCTGACCCGGCAGAAATTCGACATGTCGATGATGGGGCTGGACGCAAAGAGCGAGAAGACGATCCGCGAACTGCTCAAGTTGCCCAACGGGATCATCCTGGTCACGGGTCCAACCGGTTCCGGGAAATCGACCACGCTCTACACCTTCCTCAAGATTCTCAACACCAAGGAAACCCGCATCGTCACCATCGAGGACCCGGTGGAAAACAAGCTCGACGGCGTCATCCAGATCGCGGTGAAACCGGAGATTGGGCTCACATTCGCCGCCGGGTTGCGGAGCATTCTCCGTGGCGACCCGAACATCATCATGGTCGGGGAAATGCGCGACCTCGAGACCACCGAGATCGCGGTGCGCGGTGCGCTCACCGGTCACCTGGTTTTCAGCACGCTCCACACCAACGATTCCGTGGGTGGGATCTCACGCCTGCTCGACATGGGCGTGGAGCCTTTCCTGATCGCCTCTTCGGTTCGCGCCTTCCTCGCCCAGCGCCTCGTGCGGACGCTCTGCGAGCAGTGTCGCAAGCCGGCGGATATGGATGAGGACTACCTGAAACAGATCGGTTTTCCGCTGGAACACAAAGCCGGAATCTACGAGGCAGGTGGTTGCCGGGCCTGTCGCGGTACAGGCTACAAAGGCCGGATGGCGGTCGTGGAAATCTGCCTCGTCACCCCGGCGCTCCAGGAGCTGGTCACCGCCAACGCCGGCTACGGAAAACTTCGCGCCCAGGCGTTGAAAGACGGCATGACCATGCTGCGCGACTACGGCTGGCAGAAGGTCGCGGAGGGAAAGACGACCATCGAGGAAGTACTCACCAATACGGCGGCCACGGAGTGATGAGTCACAGGTTTTTAGTTATTAGTTCCGAATTGGGGGGCTGTTAGCCACTCCTCACTTTTCACTTTTCACTCATCACTCAAACGTGCCCGCCTTCGCCTACACTGCCATCGACGGCGCCGGAAAACAGGTTTCCGGCAATCTCGCCGTGCGCAACAAGGCGGAAGCGTATCGGCAGTTGGAGGCGAAATCGCTGATACCCGTCCAGGTCCGGGCGGTTGCCGATGAGACCGATCCGAAGGGCGCAAAAGCAAAAGCCAGGGCGAGCGCCGCCTCGGCGGGTCCGGTTCCGCTTTCCCGCCCGCTGGTCATCGTTTTCACGGAGGAACTGGCCGACCTGCTCGACGCTGGCGTGCAGTTGGAGGGTGCCCTGCGCATTCTCCATGAACGCCAGACCAACAAGTCGATCCGCGCCATCGCCGGCATCCTGCGGGAAGAGATTCGCGAGGGGACGAAATTTTCCGCCGCGCTGAAAAAAGCCTCGCCGTCCTTCGACGATCTCTACCGCAACCTGGTCGCCGCGGGCGAAGCCAGCGGTTCGCTCTCGGAGATCCTGCGGCGCCTCGCGGTGAGCCAGAAGCAGCTATTCGGCCTGCAGCGGCGCGTGACCAGCGCCATGGTTTACCCGAGTTTCCTGCTGGTTGGCTGTATCGTGCTGCTGTTTGTTTTCAGCACCATCCTGATGCCGAAATTGACCGATCTGATTTCCAAGACCGGCCAGGAATTCAGTCTGCTGACCGAGATGCTCATGAAATTCACCGATTTCATGGGTCACTGGTGGTGGTTGATCATCCTGGTGGTCATCACCTTGATCCTGGGTTTTCGCGCCTACATCGCCACCGCCGGCGGGCGGCTCTGGTGGGATGCTTTCAAGATGAAACTGCCGGCCTTCGGTCCCGTTCTCACCGGTCGATTCTACGCCCAGTTCTGCCAGACCATGGCCAACCTCGTGAACAACGGGGTGCCGCTTCTCAATAGCCTGAGACTGATCGCTCGCGGCACCACCAATCGGTACATCAAAGGGCATCTGGAAACAGCGGTCGCCGATGTGGGCGAGGGAAACTCGCTGGCTCGCAGCCTGGAGAAAAGCGGCGCCTTTCCCGCGGCGCTGGTCGATCGCATCGCCATCGGCGAGCAGACCGGCGAACTCGGCAAGGCCTTCACCAAGGCCGCCAACAAGTATGACGAGGACCTCGACGTCCGCATCAACCGGCTCACCAGTCTCGTGCCCATGGTCATCCTCGTGGTCATGGCGGTCGTCGTGGGCATCGTGGCCTACTCCATCATGACCACTATCTTCGGCTCCATGTCGGGTTTCCGCGGTGGCGGCGGTGGCGCGGGTTGAATGACCGCCAGCAGGAATCAGAAATGACGATAACCAGACATCAGCCCGGTGATCGAGTGCGAGTGGACCGAATCCCGGTTTCCGTGATTCAGGACCGTGCACTGGCTTCTGAAACCAAGGCGGTTTTTCAGAGGGCTCGGGGGAAATCGTTCACAGTCCGCGGAGTCAATGGGCTGGGCTGGCTCGAGCTCTGGCTGCGTGCCGACGGAACCGAAGACGCCACGGGAGGCGGTGATTCCATCTGGATCGAGCAAGAATGCGTTTCCGCCTGCGGAAGCAGCGAGTAGTATTTTCAAACCATCCCGATAGCCATGAAACGAATAAACCTGAAATCGCAACGCAAGTCCGTCAGACGTCCCAACGCCTTTACCCTGGTGGAACTCGTCATCGTGCTCACCATCATCGGCATCCTTGCCGGTTCGGGCATCTACATGCTGGTGGGCTGGCTGGATGAAGCCAAGTTCGAGCGGGTTCGCGGTGACATCAACACCATCGACCTCGCCATCAAGGGCTACGAGCGCGGCAACTACTCCAAGCCGCCGACCCAGGAACAGGGGCTCATGGCGCTGGTCGAACGTCCCACCAGCGAGCCGCAACCCGAGCGCTGGCGCGCCTACCTCGAAGATCCCAAGGCGCTTCTCGATCCCTGGGGCAACCAGTATCAATACCGCTATCCTGCCCAGAAAAGTAAGAAGAAATACGACATCTGGTCCATGGGAGAAGACGGTGTCGAGAGCGAGGACGATGTCGGCAACTGGTGATCCAAAAAGGTGAACGCCCGTCACTCATCGCTGAAGAACGCACGGCGTTCCCGTGCGTTCACCCTCGTCGAGATCGTCATCGCGCTGACGATCATCGGCATTCTCGCCGGGGTGACGATTCCGACGGTCAATACCATCGAGAAAGAGCGCGCGGCGCGGGCGCCGGTCTCTGAGCTGGCACGGATGGTTCGCACGGTGCGGGCGCGGGCGATGGCCGAACAGGTGCCGTATCAGATCGCTTTCGACGAACGCGGCTTTCACGCGGCCCGATTTTTCAATCCCTACGGAGAGAGCGAGGAGTTCGATCAACTGGTGCGCGACATCGAGGTGATCGAGCAGCAGCAGGAAATCATCGATGCCTCTCGCGAGCGGGGAATCGATCTCAATGAAGGCCGGGAACCCACCGCGGCCGATCGGGCGCTGGCAACGGCGCGGGAAGGCCTCAAGTATCACGAGAGCTACGAACTGCCGGACGGGGTTCGCTACAGTCTTTTGTTCTGGGGCGAGACCGACTGGATCGACATGCAGAGCGGTCTTTTTCGTCGCTGGGTTTTTCAACCCACCGGCATGTGCCAGCCGCTGAAGATCCGGGTGGAATCCGACAACGCCTTCTTCGAAGTCGATTTCCATCCGCTGACCGGCGATGTGAAAAGCGAGCGGAGTTGGGTAGAGTGAAGGACTCGGGCCGATCGCGAAACCTGGAAGAGACGGAGTCGGATCGAGATTCCGATTCGCTCCAAGGGGAAAGCGGGAGCTTTGAAACCCGTCTCGCCGAGCTGGAATATGCCGAATTCCAGGAGGGTTTGGCGAAGGGCCGAAGGTTTCATTTATGGGTTTTCGGGGTTGCCTTCTTCGGAACGCTATCCCACACGCTGGTAATTCTGGGGGACCTCTTCGCCCCGCCTTTGTTTTCCGCGGAGACCGATATATGGGTCATGGGTTTTCGAGCGATTGGCTTTACGATTTGGGCTGTGCTGATTCCATTTTCATCGCGAAAGCACTGGAGGGAGGAGGTCAGTCTTCCGTTTTTTGCCCGCGCGGAATTATCGGGCGAGTTCTGGCAATTCCTTGCCTTGGTGATTCCCCCATGGCTCGCTATCGGGATTCTTTATCTGTTCGCTCCTTCAGTGAATTAGCTTTTCCGGTAGAGTTTTCGATTCTTCGGAAACATGGCCCAGGCGGCGAGAATGCCGGCGCCGAAACCGAAGAGGTGACCCTGCCAGGAAATTCCGGGCGTTCCCGGGAAGACGCCGAAAATCATGCTTCCGTAAGCGATCAATAGCGCGAGGGCGATGGCAATCCAGAGGAATGAACGCTCGAAGATTCCGCGGCTGAGCAGGAATCCCAGGTAGCCGAAGATGAGCCCGCTCGCGCCGAGATGAACCGTCTTGGCCGGCGCCAGCAGCCAGACGCCGAAGCCACCCACCACGGTCACGAAAACGGTGACCGCCCAGAAGACGCCGCGTTCGCCGAGCATGACGATGCCGCCGAGGATCAGGAAAGGGAGCGAGTTGGCCGCGAGATGCCCGAAATCACCGTGGAGAAAGGGAGCCAGCGGTATCCCGAGCAGGCCCGACGCCTGTCGCGGTCGGATGCCGTAGTGATCGAGGTGCCAGAAGGGCAGCAGGAAATCGATCAACTCAATCGCCCACATCGCCGCCAACATACCGAATAGCGTGACGGCGTGGGCTTTCAGCGAATTCGCCAATTCGCGGGCGGCTTCCCGGGGCGTGGGATCTTGGGGGCGCGACGCCATGGGAACCCAGCATGCGGCGAATTCTCCTCGCCCGCAACCTCCGGCCTTCTCACGCCAAGGTTTTCCACGTAACAGGGTTGAGTCGCCGACCTGACCCTGTTGGGTTGCGGATCGGCTGATTCGTGGCGAGCCTTGGAAGCGATTCCGATTCATGGACCTGCCTTCCATCGTCACCCGCTTTGCGCCGAGTCCGACCGGCTTGCTCCACCTCGGGCACGCCTACTCGGCCCTGTTTTCCTTCGAGGCGGTGCGGCGCGGTGAAGGACGGTTTTTGCTCCGGATCGAGGACATCGATTTCACGCGATGTCGGGAGGAGTTCGAGGGGGGAATCTTCGAGGATCTGGAATGGCTGGGGCTCGAATGGGAGACGCCGGTTCGGCGCCAGTCGGAACATCTCGCGGAATATGCGGCGGTCGCCGAAGGACTTCGCGAACGTGGCCTGCTGTATCCCTGCTTTTGTACCCGCAAGGACATCCTCCGCGAGATCGAGCGAGCCGGTGGAGCGCCGCATGGGGTGGAGGGACCACTCTATCCGGGAACCTGCCGATCGCTTTCCGAGGATGAAAGGCAGACCAGGATCGACGCGGGCGATGATTTTGCGCTGAGGCTGGATCTCGGTCGCGCACTGGCGGAGATCGGCGAACCGCTCTCGTGGTTCGATCGTGGGGGCGGCGAAGTGACCGCGCGTCCGGAACTGCTCGGCGACGCGGTGCTGGTGCGAAAAGACATCGGCACGAGCTATCATCTGGCGGTCGTTCACGATGATGCGTTGCAGGGCATCACCCGCGTGACCCGGGGAAAGGATCTCTACGAGGCGACTCATCTGCATCGCGTTCTCCAGGCGCTGCTGGATCTGCCGGTGCCGGAATATCATCATCACGAACTGGTCTGTGACGAGAATGGTCGACGCCTGGCCAAGCGGGACGAGTCCGAGACCCTGCGGTCGTTGCGGGAAGCGGGCGAATCGCCGAAAGCGGTTCGCGAACGCTTGGGCTTCGATTTCTGAAAAGATCGGTGCCGGTTGCGCCGGGGGCGTTCGTGTGGTTGGATCGGGCGCATTATGAGCGATATCCAAGACATCAAAATCACCCTGAAGACCGAGAAAGGCGACATCGACGCCACCCTGTTCGCGTCGAAGGTTCCCGTGACGACGGCCAATTTCCTGAACCTCGCTTCGCGTGGTTACTACGATGGGATCACCTTTCACCGAGTCATCGCCAATTTCATGATCCAGGGCGGCGATCCGACGGGCACCGGCATGGGCGGTCCGGGATACAAGTTCGAGGACGAGTTTCTGCCGGAGCTGAAGCACGACAAGCCGGGCATTTTCTCCATGGCCAACGCCGGGCCGCGCACCAACGGAAGCCAGTTTTTCATCACCCACGTGGCCACGCCGCACCTGAACGGGCGTCACTCGGTTTTCGGTGAAGTCACCCAGGGCCAGGACGTGGTCGACAGCATCGCCCAGGGCGACAAGATCACCGGGATCGAGATTCACGATTCCACGGACGACCTTTTCGCCGACCAGGCGGACCGGATCTCCGACTGGAATTCGAAACTGGACTGATCTCTTGTTTTCGTGAGCGCAGAACCCGAATACCGGACCATCGGCGATGCCGCCGACGTCGCGGAAAACCGGGGCAAGGCCTACCAGGTGAATGGCGTGCAGATCGCCGTCATTCGCCACGAGGGCAAACTCTATGCGCTCGACGAATTCTGCACCCACGCCGACGCTTCACTGGCTTTCGGGCCGGTGAAGGACGGTTGTGTGGCCTGCCCGTGGCATTACGCCGAGTTTGACCTGGAAACGGGCGCGCCGAAGTCGTTGCCGGCGGTGGAGCCGGTGAATACCTACCCGATTCGCGAAACCGCGGACGGCAAGATCGAGGTCGCGATTCCGGGTTGATCCGGGGAATCAGCGCGAGCCCGGGCGCGGTTTGGCGTCGTCGGGATCTTCCTCGTAGTTGCTCGAGCTTTTCCCGAGGTCCTCGTTCCAGCGCAGGTTGAAGGCGCCGTTCCGCAGGATCACCGGATCCATGTGGGAATTGGGCGGCGTCGGTGCGGGCTCGCCTTCGAGAGCGCTGAAGGGGTCGGATATCTTGCTGGCGAAACCACCGACGACCGGGGTTTCGGAGAAGATGCAGGAGCTGAGGAGAAGTCCGGGAAGGGCGATGGGGAGCAGGCGATGGAGGGATCGGAGAGGTAGGCAGGACATGGGAATGATGGCAGGCTTAGTCGAAAAAGGTGTCTTCGTGGGAATAGGGAGGGGCGCAGCAGCAGAGAAAACGCAGTCCGGCGGATTTCCCGGCCGTGGCGGTGATCTGGTGCCAGGCTCCCGCGGGAATGAGGATGCCGTCGCCCGGACCGACGGAGCGGCGGTTCCCGTCGATTTCCATTTCTCCGTGGCCCTCGAGGATGAAGTAGAATTCCTCGGAAAGCCGGTGGTAGTGGCGCTCGGTCGCGCCTCCCGGGGGAACGGTGGCTTCCGCCAGGCTCTGGTTTTCGACCGGGGCATTGGCGCGATCCAGGATGCTCCGAATGGTCGAGCCGTCGGCGGTGGTGAAGGGAGCCTGTTCGTCGATCTGGCGGATGGTCATTTCCAGAGCTTGGAGAAAAACTGAAAGATTCGCGGGGCAAACACCGTTGCCGTTCGCGGCGCTAACGCTATGATGCCCTCGCCGATGAGCAACGACAATCTCATGGGAAATCGCCCCTCCACCTCCCACACCTCCGGATCAGAAAACGGAAATCGCCGCCACTTAGGCTGCCTGAAACTGATCGCCATCTGTGTCGCCAGTGTCGTCCTCCTGATCGTGGCATTGGTGCTCCTGATCGATTTCACGGATAGCGGCGACCGGGTCAAAAAGGGGGTGGTGGACGTGGTCGAGGCCGCACGCGGCCCGGGGGAAACACCCGAACCCGAGGTGGTCGAACGGGTCGTGGAAAAAGTGGTCGAGAAAATCGTGGAAGTGGAAAAGAAGGAGCCGCTTCCCAGTCGCTACGTGGATCGGCGAACCGTGGACACGGTGGAACTATGGAACGGGCTCACAGTGACCTCGGCCGTCCAGACCGAGCAGGGCGAACTGGCCACGGTGGAGCGGGATCGCGACGAGAGCTTTCAACTGGAACTGGAACTGACGCTCACGATTCCGAAGGCCGACACCAGCCTCGCGGACCTGGCGAAGCTGAATCCGGATCTGCCGAAGCAGTTGCCGGCCCTGGAGCGGATGCTGCCTACCGCGAAAATCTCGCCCTTCTATCACGCGCTCTATGAAGCGAAAGCGAAACGCGTTCAGCAATACCTGACCCGGCTCGATCGCATCCTGTCGCGGCACAATTTTTACGATTGCGAGACGATGCTGGAACTGACGCATCCGGACACCGGGCAACGGGCGCTGCTCATCCAGAGCGAGATGGACGTGGTCAGTGATGGCTCCGACGGAGACCGGTGGCCGGAACTGGATGATTACATTTCGATGTCGGACAACTACCGCTATTCGACGAGCTACGCCTGGCCGAAGCGGACGGCGACACCGAACCCGATGCTGGCGAGAACGGAAGCGTCCCTGAAACAGAAAGAGGCCCGCTTTTCCGTGGCGGGGCTCAGTATCGAGGAAAACCGGCAATTGCGGTCCGATATCGAGGAATTGACCGTGGCGGTGGGTGAGATGAAGGCGCGCAGTTTCCTGATCGCCGAAGCCGATCCGTTCATCGTGCTTCCTCTCAGCATGCTGGGCAGGATGGACGAGACGCCCTTCGGACCGATGATCGGTGACTACGCCGTGGTGTTTTATCATGGAAAAGCCTATCCCGCGATCGCCGGGGACGCGGGGCCGACGTTCCAGGTGGGCGAAGCATCGCTTCGTTTGGCCAAGGCATTGAACGAGAACGCGGGCGTCTATACCCGGCCGGAGAGCGACCTGAAGGTCACCTATCTCGTGTTTCCCCAATCGGCGGAAAAGAAGAAGGGACCGCCCGATCTGGAGAAGTGGCGGGAAACCTGTGCGCGGCTTTTGGACGGGATCGGAGGATTGGGCGAGGGGTATGAATTGCACCAGTGGGAGGATTTGATTTCCAGAAAACGGGCGGAAAAAACACCCGCGACAGCGAATCCTCCGGCGCCTTCCCCGGACTCCGGCGGTGCGCCGCGCGAGGTTCGTCCGTTGCCATCCGGAGGAACGGGAGGTCAGTGACCGAAAACGCCCCTCGTTTTTCCGCGCCCGGCTTTCCGGACGCCGTCACTGAATGGCGCGGCACGCCGTCTTTTTTTCTTTCATGAATCCCGGTGCATCGATCGAGCCTTCGCCGGAGATCGTTTCGCGAACTTTCCGCGTCGAGATGGTGCGCGCCGTGGCGGCCGGATGGATGGAGACGGCGATGGCCACCTTTGCCATCCTGATTGCGGTGCGCGCTTTCGATTCGGGACCCACCGCGAAAGCCATCCTGTTGGGCAGCTACGCGGTCGGAATGATCGGCAGCCTTTTCGTGGTTCCGTTGGCGGCAAACACGGGATGGCGGGTCAATCGGCTCGCCGGCGCCATTGCCCTGGTGAGTTCGTTGGGGTTTTGCGTGGCGGCCCTTTTTCCGAAATCGGAAGGGTTATTCGTCATCGGCATGTGTGTCGGGTTTGTGGGGATGGCATTGCCGCTGCCGTTGCAGACCCAGTATCTGAGGGAGAATTTTCCCGATGCCCGGCGGGGCCGGCTTTTCTCAAGAACGTTGCTGGTGCGGGCCTCGTCATCGATGGCTTTCGCGGCCCTGGGTGGCTGGTTGCTGGACCTGCATTTCGACTGGTTTCCCTGGATCATCGCCGCGTTTGCCGTGGCGGCGATGGTTTCCGCGATCTGCTACTGGTCGGTGCCGCGTCTGCCCGCCACCGATCGGGGGATTCCCAGTCGGCGGGTGGCCCTGTTCCGGGCCATGCGATGGATCAGGCTCGATCGTCCCTTCCGCCTGGTGCTGCTGTCCGCGATGGCGATGGGAACGGGCGTGCTGACGGCGAACGCGTTGCGAGTCGACTATCTCGTGAATCCACAACACGGACTGGTTTATGATGCCAAGCTGGTCGCATTCATCACCGGCATCCTCCCGTCAGCCATCCGCGTGCTATCCACGTTGTGGTGGGGGAACTGGTTCGATCGCGCCGATTTTTTCCGGTTGAGGATCCTGGTAAACGTGTTGTTCGGGGTGGCGATCGCGCTCTACTTTTCCACCTCGTGGCTGTGGGCGATCGTGGCGGGCGCGGTGCTGTTTGGATTCGCGCGGGGTGGGGGAGAGATCCTGTGGAACCTGTGGGTAACCAAGCTTGCTGAACCCGAGCATGTCGGTGAATACATGTCGGTTCACACCTTCCTCACCGGGTTGCGTGCCCTCGCCGGACCGTTCATCGGATTCTACCTGGTGGCCTTCAGTTCGGTGAAGGCGCTGACCGTTTTCAGCCTGTTTTTCGTTTCAGTCGCCTTGATGATTCTCTGGCCCTTGGTCAGGCGCCGGCCGGTATCGGCTTCGCGTTGAGTCGCGGGTTTGTGCCCACAAAAAAACCGGCAGGGACGCGCCCTGCCGGTTTTGATGAAGTTTGATGGTTTTGAAACAGGATCGATCCGCTTATTTCTCGACCTTGGCGCGTTCGCGAAGCACCTTGTTGCGCCAGGCAACGGCCTTCTTGACGGCCTGCTCGTAGCCGAGCTTGTCGACGGAAAACTTCCGGTTCACGGCTTTTCCGAGTGATTCGCGGGCGGTCACGGTGATGACTTTGCGCTTCTTGCCGGACTTGTTGGTGTATTCCGTGAGGGACACACCGAGATGACCGGTATTGGTGCGCGGAGTCCGCTTGATCTTCCAGAGCGGCTTGGCGAGTTTCGCCATGCTTTCCAGGAGTTCGTCGCGATGGGCCTTGGCGGCCTCGAGCGCCTTCTTCTTACCGCCGTTGAGACGATCGCTGAAGAGCTTGGTCTTCAGGACGCCGCCGCGGCGGACGTGCACCTGCCAACCGTGGGTCTTGGTCGAATCGATGCGTTTGATGTTTTTGACCGACAGCTTATTACGCACGCGCTTTTTGGCTGGTGCGGCCTTCTTCTTGGTTCTCTTTTTGGTTGCCATATCCAGGGGTGGGTTGGGGTTAAACTAAAGTGTTGGCAAACAGACAGCTCCCCGACCCTGCGCGAATCCGGCAAGATCGGGATGAAAATTTCAACCGTCAGGTAACGGGGCTCGGACGGTTCCAGATATCCGAGTTTTCCTGATCATTTTTCCGGAGACGGAGACAAAACAAACTTTGATTAGGAATTTGGTGAGGATGATCAATGGGGAAGTTTTCCACATTACCAAGCTGCTTTCCAGCTAAAAGTTAGCTGCCGAACAAATTCAATTTCAAGTCGGGCGTGACGGGTTCCAAGAGTCGCGTCGTTCATTTTCCTCGATGTTATGCCAAATGGATCGAGACAAGTGAAGGGAAAAATTCACTTCTTTTTTCCGCGGGCCGCGGCGGAGGAAATTCGAGTGACGAATCAATGGCCGGTTGCGCAACCCCCGGCATTGATGTTACAACCTTCTTTCCCCCGATTCGTCCCCCGGTCGGCTGATTTGCTCGCATCTCGGCCCGGTCGTGGAACGTCCGGAGGAGCGGTTCCAAGTCACCCCGCCGTGTGGCAGACGACCTTCCCTCCCTATGAATCTCGATCGAGCTACTCTCAATTTCCTCAATGCCTTTTCAGAAACCGCCAAAAACGAGGGCCAACGCCTCCACGATGAGGGATCGGTAGTCCAGATCTTCGGTAATCACCTGATGATCCAGGGGAAGGTGGAGGAGGGCCCGTGGTCCTGCCGCACCACGCTCCGGCTTCAGGGAAACGAATGGTCGGGCGAAAGCTCCGAGCGCAGCGAGAGCGGAAAGGCGGCGCTGTATGCCACCATGCTGGAGCGGATCGCCCGCGCCGGTGAACTGCCGGAGGCGCCCAATGAGGTTGGGGAAAAATCGCTCACGGAAGTCCTCGAGGAAAAGAACCAACGTTCTCTGACCGGAGTCGAGGACGAGTATCTGAGCAAGCTGGAGCGACGCTTTCGACGCTTCGAACTCGAGCGGCAGATTTTCGATCACGATCTCGTCCGCATCCACCCGCGCTGGCCGGTGGAGAATTTCGATCCACTCACCGATCTCTGGCCCGAGCCGCCGGAGAACATTCTCGAGTTCTGGAACTACATCGCCTACGCCTTCCGGAAACGGAATCTGGAATATCCCGAATTCCTCGAAGCCGTCACCGATCCCTCCTGGGCCGAGGACAAGATGCGCCAGTGGGAACACGAGCGCGAAATCAGCGAATGGCGCCACACGGTCGAGTCCTTCGATCGCCGGCCGCCGGACGATGGTGTCGAACCGGTGGAATTCCGACTCCGGCTCGGTGGCCGCGAGGCCCGCCTGCTGTGGAAGCGTCCGGAAGAGGGGGAATTCCGCCGGATTTCCCAGGGCGAGGAACTGGAGTGGCTCCAGGAACGCTACGCCAAAGGCGGACTGCGCATGGATGCGGCCTCGGACCTGATCTGGACGAAATTCCTCCGTGCCTCCGCGGGAGAGGAAATCGAGGACGGCGGGCTCAGTCTCGACCGCGAAGACAATCGGCGCCTGCTCAACCGGTTGCTCCACCAGCCGGATGCGCTGAAGCACCTCGTGACGCTGGATGAAGCGCCTTTCCGATTTGTCCCGGAACCGTTGCGTTGGGTTTGTCGTCCCGATTCGCTGGGCTCGGATGAATTCGAACTCCAACTCGTCACCGACGGTGGCGAAGATGTCTCTCACGAACTCCGCCTGCTTCCCGGGGAGGAAAACCTGCTGCTCTCCGACGAAACCGTCTTCCGCGGTCCCGTCTTCTGGCGACACGGTGAATCGATGGTCGAGCCGCGCTACGAACTGCCCAGAGAAGTCATCGAGAGCGAAATCGGCGTGAATTTCCTCACCCGAATCGGCGCCGATCTGCCCGACTCGTTGCGAACCCGATTGCGTGACGAGGTCCTGCAGGTTCGCCTCGAGTTGTCGCTGTCCTCCAACGCCACCGCCGGGGCCAGTGAACACTTGCTCATTCGCGCCTATGCCACCAATCCCGATGGCACCCGCGAGGAGGTGCTCGATCGCGACGGTTGGCAGATCACGAAGCGTCACGATGAGAAAGGCGAAATGATCTATCGCTACGATCGCTCGTTGCTCTATCGAGTGCCGGCTCTCCTGCAGCCCATGCAGCCCACTTGGGATGGGAATACCGCTTCGTGGCGTTGCCGTGTCGGCAAGACCTTTCCGGCTCGCTACGCGGAGTGGCGGGAATCCCTGCCCGAAGCGATCAAAGTGATTGCCGACGAAGATCTCGCCACGTTGGAGGCCGAGCCGGTCGAGGCAACCGTGACCTTCGAGGTGGTCGATCAGGAGATCGATTGGTTCGACCTCAAGGTGGTCATCAACGTCGATGGACTGAACCTGTCGCAGGATGAAATCCGTTCGCTGGTGGCCGCCCGCGGCGAGTTCGTCCGCATGGAGCGGGGAGGCTGGTTGCGGCTGAAGATGAACCTCAGCGAGGAGCAGCGAAATGCCGTCAGCCGCATCGGGATCGATCCCTACGACCTGACCGGTGACACCCACCGCATGCACGCGCTCCAGCTTGCGGAGCCCCTGGCGCGTGAAGTCTTCGATGCTTCCGCCTGGGAACGGATCACCAACCAGGCCAGCCAGCTCAAACTGCAGGTGCGCCCCTCCGAACCCGAAGGTCTCAAGGTGCAACTGCGTCCCTACCAGGTCGAGGGTTATCATTTCCTCAGTTACCTTTCCTCGAACCGATTCGGCGGCATTCTCGCCGACGACATGGGTCTCGGGAAAACCATCCAGGCGCTCACCTGGATCCTGCACCTGCGCGCCCAGGCGGGAGCGAATCCGCCGCCTTCCCTCGTCGTCTGCCCGAAATCCGTGCTCGATGTCTGGGCGGCGGAAGTCGAGAAAGCGGCGCCGAAGATTCGCGTCCAGGTCCTCCGCAATCGGGCCGACCTCGACATGGATTTCGTGGCGAAAAATATCGACCTGCTCGTCATCAACTACGCCCAGCTTCGCGGAGCGGCCGACGATCTGCTGGCGGTGGAGTGGCTCTCGGTCATTCTCGATGAAGGTCAACAGATCAAGAACCCGGACTCCAAGGCCGCCAAGTCGGCGCGGGGGCTGAAGGCTCGGAATCGTCTCGTCCTGACCGGGACGCCGATCGAGAATCGGCTGCTCGATGTCTGGAGCCTGATGGCCTTCGCCATGCCCGGCATTCTTGGGAATCGGAAATACTTCCGCGACCGCTTCGATCGCCGCAAGGACGCCCAGTCGCACACCCGCCTGACCGCGCGACTCCGGCCCTTCCTGCTGCGCCGCACCAAGGGCGAGGTGGCCCTCGACCTGCCGTCGAAGACCGAGGAAGACGTGTTCTGCAAACTCGAATCGAAGCAGGACGAGCTCTACAAGGCCGAACTGGAGCGCATCCAGAAAGTGCTGCTTGGGATCGAAAACGACGAGTCGTTGCGCAAGAACAGCTTCGTCATTCTCCAGGGGCTCATGCGCCTTCGCCAGATCTGCTGTCATCCCGGATTGCTCGATTCCAAGCATTCCCACGAGGACAGCGCCAAGCTGACGGCCCTGTTCTACCTGCTCGATCAACTGCGCGAGGAAGGGCACAAAGTGCTCGTCTTCAGCCAGTTCGTCTCCATGCTCGACATCATCCGCGACCGACTGGAGGACGAGGACCGACCCTATTCTTATCTCACCGGTCAGACCAAGAATCGCCAGGAAGTCATCGAGGATTTCCAGACCACCAAGGACCCGAAAGTTTTCCTCCTCTCGCTCAAGGCCGGCGGCAGCGGTCTCAACCTGACGGCCGCCAGCTACGTGGTGCTTTACGATCCGTGGTGGAATCCGGCGGTGGAAAACCAGGCCATCGACCGTTGCCACCGCATCGGTCAGGAGAGCAAGGTCATCGCCTATCGCCTGCTGGTTCGTGACAGCATCGAGGAAAAGATCCGCATCCTCCAGCAGCAGAAACGGGCCATGATGACCGGCGTGCTCGGCGAGGAAGGCTTCGCCCGCAACCTCCAGCGCGAGGATCTCGAGTTCCTGTTCAGTTCGGGCGATTGATTTTCGGAGCCGGACATTCAACCCTGTTCAGTCCCGGATCCGACAGGGTTGGATTGACCCGAATTTGCCTGCTTCAACCCGCTCGGCGCATCGCGAAATCGGTGCTACCTTGGCGCCATGAAAGTCGCCGTCCTTTCCGACATTCACGACCGGCTCGATCACTTGAACGCGGTGCTGAAAGCCGTCGCCGAAGCCGCGCCCGAGCGCCTGTTTTTTCTCGGCGATTTCTGCGCGCCGTTTTCTCTCGCGGCGTTGGCCGAGGGATTCTCCGGCCCTATCGATGTGGTCTTCGGAAACAACGACGGCGACCAGTTCCTGCTCTGCCAGATTGCGGGGAAACATTCCCACGTCTCGCTCCACGCCCCGCTGGCGGAACTGGATGTCGACGGGCGAAAGGTGGCGCTCCAGCACTATCCCGAGATCGCGAGGAGACTCGCCGAAAGCGGTGTCTACGACGCGGTGTTCAGCGGACACGATCACCAGCGCTACGTTCACCAGATCGGAGAAACGCTCTGGGCGAATCCCGGCGAGATCATGGGGCGATTTGGCGTCGTGAGTTTTGGTCTCTGGGAAACCTCCACCAACGGCTTCGATCACATCGAGGTCGCACCGAAGACGGAAAACTGAAGGCCGCCGATTCATACGAGTACGACGCCGTCGTCATCGGCACCGGCCCGAATGGATTCGGCGCCGCCATCACGCTCGCGCGCGAAGGTTGGCGGGTGCTGATGGTGGAGGCCCACGAGCGCCCCGGCGGTGGAGCGCGTTCGGCGGAATCGACGCTGCCCGGATTCGTTCACGATACCTGCTCGGCCATTCACCCGATGGCGGTCGGTTCGCCGTTTTTCCAATCCCTCCCGCTGGCGGAGAAAGGACTGGAGTGGGTTCACCCCGACGTGCTCGCGGCGCATCCGCTCGACGAGGGCGACGCGCCCGCCGCGGCGATGATGAAATCGGTGGCCGACACCGCGGCGGGGCTCGGCAGGGATGGCAAGTCCTATCGTCATCTTTTCGAGCCGCTGGTCGAGAACGCCGACGCCCTGTTCGACGAATTGCTCGGACCGTTGCCGATTCCTCCGATGCATCCCCTCCTGCTGGAGCGTTTCGGGCTGCGAATCCTGCCCTCCGCCCTCGCGGCGGCGCGGCGTTACTTTTCCGACGAACCGGCCCGGGCGCTGTTCGCCGGCAACGCGGCACATTCCGTTCTGCCGCTGGACCGTCCGCTGGCGACGAGCGCGATCGGGATGATGCTGATGCTGGCGGGACACGCCCATGGCTGGCCATTTCCCAGGGGAGGGGCGCAGAAAATCACCGACGCCTTGGCGGCCTGTTTTGTCGATGATTTCGGCGGCACCATCGAATGCGGTCGCCGGGTGACGTCGCTCGACGAGTTGCCGAAGGCCCGAGCCTACGTCTTCGACACGGTGCCGCGTGAACTCGCCCAAATCGCCGGGAAACGCCTGCCGGAAGGCTACCGAAAACGGCTCGAGCGCTACCGACACGGGCCGGGCGTTTTCAAGATCGATTACGCGCTCAATGAGCCGGTACCCTGGAAAAGCGAGGCCTGCCGGAAGGCGGGAACCGTCCATGTCGGAGGAACCCTGGATGAAATTGTGATTTCGGAGCGCGAAGCCTGGTACGGACGCCACTGCGAGAAGCCGTTCGTTCTCGCCGCGCAGCAGAGCCTTTTCGACGAAACGCGGGCGCCGGAGGGCAGGCACACCTTCTGGGCCTATTGCCACGTGCCGAATGGCTCGACCGTCGACATGACCGAAGCGATCGAGAATCAGATCGAACGCTTCGCCCCCGGATTTCGCGACTGCATTCTGGCTCGGCACGCCATGAACTGCGCCGATTTCGAACGCTACAATCCCAGTTGCGTCGGCGGTGACGTGGTCGGTGGTGTGGCTGACTGGCGGCAGCTTTTCACGAGACCGGTGGCGCGATGGAATCCCTACACCACGCCGGCGAAGGACATTTTCATCGGTTCGGCTTCGACTCCGCCCGGCGGCGGCGTGCATGGCATGGGCGGCTACTGGGCGGCGCAGGCTGTGTTGAATAATGTGGGGCAGATTTGAAATCTGCCTTTTCGTCAACTTCGGCAGATTGCAAATCTGCCCCACATGCGTGATTTGATCCGCCCGGGAAAAATCCGCATACTTGGTGGAAATGGACCTCACCACCGCCAGCGGCCTGTCTCGGCGCCAAGCGCTCGCCCGTCTCGGGGGCGGATTGGGTTCGTTGGGTCTGGCGTCCGCGTTGCAGGCGTCGGGTGGAGCGCTTCCCGCGGGAGGATTGCATTTCCCCGCCCGGGCGAAGCGGGTGATTCACCTGTTCATGAACGGGGGGCCGTTCGGTCCCGATTTTTTCGATCCCAAACCGTCGCTGACGAAGTATGACGGTCAGCGTCCCGAGGGTGCCGATTTGCGCACGGAGCGGCCGACCGGCGGACTGATGGCGGTGCCCTACCAGTATGCGAACCATGGCCGGAGCGGGCTGCCGATCAGCGAACTTCTGCCGATGACCGCCCGGCACGCCGACGAGCTGTGCCTGTTGCCCGCCTGTTATACCGACAACCCGAATCACGGTCCGGCGTTGCTGTTGATGAACAACGGCACCATGACACCGAAGGTGCCGAGCATGGGCGCCTGGATGTCGTACGGGTTGGGTTCCGAAAACCACGATCTTCCCGCCTACGTCGTTCTCTGTCCCGGTCGGCCGGTGCGTTTTTCGATTCTCTGGAACAGCGCCTTTCTTCCGGCGAAGCACCAGGGCGTTTATATCAATCATTCCAAGATCGAGCCCAAGGCCATGATTCCCTGGCTGACGAATGCCGATGTCGCTCCCGCAGAACAACGTCGTCAACTCGATCTGCTCACTGAATTGAACCGCGACCACCTCGCCGCCCGCGGTGGAGCCGATGTCGCGCTGCAGGGACGGATCGAGGCCATGGAGACCGCCTATCGGATGCAGTTCGAGGCGACCGACGCCTTCGATCTCGGACGCGAACCACAACAGGTGCGCGAAGCCTATGGGGAAGGGCATTTCGCCAACGGATGTCTGTTGGCGCGCCGGCTGAGCGAGCGTGGCGTGCGCTTCGTCCAGGTTTACTATGGAAACGGCCAACCGTGGGACACCCACAGCAAGCATGACGAACGTACTCGCCAGTTGGCGGCCGACATCGACCGGCCTATCTGGGCGTTGATCGAGGATTTGAAACAGCGTGGCTTGTTGGAGGACACGCTCATTGTCTGGGGCGGGGAATTCGGCCGCACTCCGGTCAGCGAAAACGGCAACGGGCGCGATCACAATCCCCATGGCTTTCTCATGTGGATGGCCGGCGGCGGCGTGAAGGGCGGCTACGTTCACGGCGCCAGCGACGAATTCGGGTTCAAGGCGGCGGAGAAACGGATGCATGTTCACGACGTTCACGCCACCCTGCTTCATCTGCTCGGCATCGATCACGAGCGGCTCACCTATCGCTACGCGGGTCGTGACTTTCGTCTCACCGACGTCTACGGCAAAGTGGCGAAGGGGATTCTGGCATGATGGGGATCGCGGCGGGAAAGGACCGTGCCTGAATCGTTCTTGGAGGGTGACTTGATTCCTCAACTTCGCTAGGCTTGGCGAATGAAGACCACCCGCGCCCTGTTTTTCGTCATCACTTGCCTCACATTGCTTTCGGCCCGCGCTGATGCGCAAACGGAGCAAGCCATCACCGGGAGCCGAAGCATTCAGGTCTCGGGAAAAGCCGAGAGTATCCTGCCCGCGGATCGGGTCACGATTTCCGTTACGCTCCGAAGAGTTGGCGACGTCCTCGTTTCGGCGCAGGAGGCGTCGCAGAAAATCTTTGAGGACATCGTGAGACAACTGGGCGAACTCGGGATTCCGCCGGAAAAGGTGGAATTGCGGAACCACCGGTTGGGAAAGGAGTACGAAACCTCCGGACCTGACCGGAAACGGGAGTTAGTGGGATTTTTCAGCGAGCGCGATTTCGTGGTCGAATTGGATGATGCCAGTCTCCTGGAAGCGACCCAGCAGGAGTTGGCGGGAAGTGAGGACGTGGCCGTGAATGGAACCAGCTTTTCCCGCAAGGATGAGATCGAGGTGAGGAAGGAACTTCGGAGGAAAGCGCTGGTGGCAGCCCGGGAAAAGGCGGTCGCCATGGCGGAAGTGTATGGGCAGAAAATCGGAAAGCCTCTCAAGATCGCCGAGACAGCGGAGACGCCTTTCTTTCAGACCCGGAATGTTTACACGAATCGAGTCGATGAGGTACCCGCCTCCGGAGGCAGAGTGACATTGAGCGCCGGCGTTGAGGTGGTCTTCGAGTTGTTGGATTGACGGGAGGGCGGGGCTCCGTTCCCGCCCTGATCTGAGGCGGCGTGGCGTCTCCGGTAAGCCGCCGATTTCGGCAGGGGCGCTCTGAAAAATTGGGCGGACACGGAGGTCCGCCCTCCGGGGTGGCGGGTCGCCCTGACATTCTTTTTACAAAAATAGTTCCAAGAAAACTCCTCTTCGCGGGTCTGGATAGGTAAGGAGATGAAATGCCTTCCTTCGTGTGATCCCCGCCCAACCAGATCCCAGCGAGCTTTCGCCGGTCCGCGTGATGCCTTCGTCGAGCCCATCTGACGGCGCGAAGGCGGCGACCAAGCCGACCTTGCGGGCCCTGTTCGAGGCGGAGGAAAGCCCGCTGCTTCGTTACGCGTTTTCCCTGGTGGGTCGACGGGCGATCGCCGAGGAAGTGGTCCAGGAAGTCTTTCTCCAACTCCACGCCAACTGGGACAAGGTCGAAAATCCCCAGGCCTGGCTCTATCGCAGTGTCCGCAACCGGTCCTACAATCATCACCGCGATCATCGGCGGGAGGTTCTCAGCGACGACAACGGAGAATCGGAGTCGGGAGGCGAGGACACGCCCGAGTCGCTCTTGCAGCGGATGGAGGCCGCGGGATTTCTCCGGCTCCTGCTGGCGGAACTGGAGGAGGCCGACCGGAGGCTGATCCAGTTGAAGTATTTTGAAAACCTCCGCTATCGCGAAATCAGCGACCAGACCGGAATGAGCATCGGGAACGTGGGCTATCGACTGCACCACCTTCTCAAGCAGCTGGCCGACAAGCTGCGAAATCTTGGAATCGACGGCGTGTCATGATATGAACGACGGAACCGACAACGATCAATCTCAGGAACCTCTCCACACCTGGATCGAGCCTGAGCTGGAGGCGCGGCTGACCGCGCTGGTGCTGGGCGAGGCCTCGGACTTCGAACGGGAAGAACTGGAGCGCGAGATTGCCGCGCGTCCCGAACTGGGCGCCTATCGGAAGCGGCTGGAGGCGATGCATTTGTTGCTGAGTCAGGTCGGGAAAGGCGAGTCCGAAGAAAAGAAGGATGAGTGGAAATTGTCGGGAGAACGGCGATCCCGGTTGCTGGCGCACTTGGGCGGTGAGGACTTGAGGGAAGTGGTGGAAACAGCAGACTCCCGACCCGAACCCGGGGAAACGCCTGTGTCTCGCCTGCGTTCGACAATGCGATGGTGGAAAGTCGCTGCCGCCAGTCTCGCGGCGGCCGCCCTGCTCTCGGCACTGCTGATTCCCGCCAGCAGATCGGTGATGAAGAAGGCGAAGCGGTCCGGCCCCGTTCTGGCCGCCGAGGTCCGAGATTTGGAAGAGCAAAACGCTCTCAATTACAGCCGGTTCTCGATCGACGCGGGGGAAACGACCACTTTTTCTTCGAGCACTTCCCCGTCGGCAACCACCGCCTTCGAGAACGCCCGGGATGAATACCGGGTCGAACGGGCGAAGGAGTTGGACGTGACGCAACTCGCAACGGTCACGAAACCGGTAAACGGTCCCTTTGTCTCAAAACCAGCGGAGGGCAACGCGAATGCCTTGGGATTGAACAAGAATGGAAATGGTCCGGCGGTTCTCTCGTCGCTCGATGTTGATGATCGTGACTTCCTCGCCGCCGAGACGGGAAATGTTTCCGTTCTCGGAGAGTCGCTTTCCGTCAGCGATGGGGCGGAGATCAGTGCCGGCGGTGGAAAAGGTGGCACCGTCCTGATGGGAGAGCCGACCGCTCAGGCATCCGTCGGGGCGCTGAATGGTCAGGTCGCGGTGACGGCGGGAAGGCAGATCCTGCTGGAGCAGGCCGGTGAAGCAAAGATGGCGATCCCGCATCCCCAGGCGCCGGCTGCCGAGAGCAAACCCGTAGATTTGGCAGAGAGAGAAAGTTTCGCCCAAGTAGGCGATGTCGGCGTTGGAAATCCTGGCAGCGTCTACGGCGACCTTGCCGTCAATGCTGGTCACGTCCTCGATGCCTCCGGAAAGAACGGAGGTCGCCTGAGAGTCGGTGGGGGATTTAGGGGAAAGGATCCTTCCATCATGGAAGAAGAACGATTAGGGGAAGAACCATCTGCCCTATTTTTCCAGGCCGGTCGGGGTGGAAACCAGCCCGAGAACGATCGCCCGGATTCAAACCGCCAGACGATTCACGCCGAGGCTATCTCCAACGCTGGTTCTCTGCAGGCGAGTTCCGGAGGTGGCGGTGGAGGCGCGGTTTTCGTGGATGCCGGAGTCACTGGAGAAGCGTCCATCGGCGGAACGGTTCGCACGCGTTCGGGATCTTCACAGGAGGAGTCCCTGGTCCGCAGAGAGCCCAGCCCTTCGTCGGAGCCGGAATCCGAACCTGACGACAAGGTTCCCAATTTCGTAAACGTCAATGTGCTGGGGAAGGCTTTCGAAACCAACTTCGAAGTCGTTCAATCGCGCGGCGAATCCTCGGAAAGCGAACTGGACTCGATCGAGCGTCCTCAGTTGGCAGGCACCACCAACCACTTCTCCTACTCCGGCTCCACGACTGCTGGTGTCATGGATTCCGTGGAGCAGTCCATCGTGGGGGATGTCAGCGGGAAAGATCTCAGGAGGCAGCCAAGTGTCGAGCAGCGAGGATATTCATCACCTCGAGGAAGCCAAGTTGGTTTTGATGACGGACCGCAGACGTCGCCGTCGGGTGAGACGCCAGTGGATAGGTCGCTGAAGACCGCGGAAGACTACGCCGAGATTGGCGATCTCGACAAGGCGCAGGCGGAAGATTCCAAGGTGCTCAACGCCGACAAATACAACTCGGCGGCACGGCGGGGATTGGAGGCGGAGGATCAGCAACGGATGGATTTTTATGAAACGGCCAGGAACGAGACCCGGTCGGAATTCATCAGGAAGGTGGCTGAGGATTGGGAACTCCCGGTGACGCCGCAGGACAATGCATTGGATGAGTTCGATCTCAAAGAGAAGCGCGAAACCAAAAAGTCGAACCCGAATGCTCATGCGGGAGGCGCGACTTGGGGAACTCCGATGGCGGGTGGGGATGTCGATCGCGATCTGAGCAAATTCCAGCCGTCTCAGCACGAGTGGCAGGAATACCCGGGGCATCCGGCGAGCACGCCCCTGCCGCCGGTGAAGCAGGAGTTGGATGCGATCCAGTGGACCAGCGAACAGGCGTCCTTCGGTGCCTACGCGGGAGACAACGTCATCGTCGGCGATCACGCGCGGACCTCCGGTGCGGGAAATGTGAATCTCATTTCCGGATGGGCGGATGAGAATCGCGAGGCGACGCAGGGATTGTCCTCGAAGGTGCCGCGGGTGGTGGGAGGGGGTTCGGTCGAGTCAGAAGACATGCCAGCCAAGGTGCGACTTGGCGTCAGGGCAGGTACGAGTCGGAATTCGACGATCGAAGTTACCGATCCCGAGAGCCGTGTTCCAGGAAAGGAGGATCGGAACGGTCTCCAGGACATCCTCGCGCTGACGCCGCAGATCGAGGTTGGCGGACAGGCCGGAGCGCTACCTGACAGCCCGCAGGAGGAAGGGAATCTGGTCTACTGGCAAGACGGGCACGGTGGGGGCAAGGTCTTCGGCAGTGGGGGAACGGTGGATGCCTCCGGACTTGAGACACTGGCGAAGCGGGAGAGCGAGGGCGGCTCCGAGATGGCTCCGACAGGAGGCCAACACGGACATGGCCAAGTTACGCCGATCACCATCGGACTGCGGAGCGGGGCCGTCGCCTTGGACGGGGATTCGATCGATGCCTTGATCACCGAAGCAAAAACCGAGGGGCTCCGACATGATGTCATGTCATCAATCGCGGGTGTCCCGTTTGACTCGCAATCCGGGTACATGGCCATCGATCTGAACCTCACTCCCGAGGCGGTCGAGTTCGACGGCTTCGTGAATTTCGGCGCCCCGATCACGACCGAAAGTTTGGGAAAAAAACTCCGCTTCACCCTGCCTGCCGGACTCGATGAGACCGCGACCACCGACGAGGCCTTCTCCACCTTTTCCCTTCACGTCAGCGACGTTTCCTTCCAACTGGCCATGGCCTCGCTGGCAGAGGGCGAGTGGCCGGATCGGGAGCGGATCCGGATCGAGGAATTCGTCAACGCCTTCGACTACGGAGATCCCATGCCGGGGCAGTCGGACAAGGTGGCTTGCCGGGTCGAACAGGCGGCGCATCCGTTTTTCCAGCAGCGGAACCTGCTGCGGATCTCCATGCGGACGGCCGAGGCGGGACGCTCGGCGAGCACTCCCCTGCGTCTGACCTTTCTGCTGGACAACTCGGGCTCGATGGAACGGACCGATCGGCAGGAAACGGTGAAGCGGGCCTTCGCCACCCTGGCGGCGCAACTGCAGCCGAACGACCAGGTCAGCCTCATCAGTTTCGCGCGTCAGCCGCGCCTGGTGGCGGATGCTGTCAGCGGAGCGGAAGCTGGCGAACTGGTGGAGACGGTTTCCACCTTGCCGGCCGAGGGCGGCACCAACCTCGAAGCCGCGTTGCAACTGGCTTTCGAAAAGGCGAAGGAACATCAACTCGATGGTGCCCAGAATCGTATCGTGCTGCTCACCGACGGCGCCGCCAACCTGGGCGATGCGGAGCCGGAGAATCTGGCCCGGATGATCGAATCGATGCGCGAGAGCGGGATCGCGTTCGACGCCGCCGGGATCGGGGCCGACGGATTGAATGACGAGATCCTGGAAGCGCTGACCCGCAAGGGTGACGGCCGCTACTACCTGCTCGACCGGCCCGAAGATGCCGAGGACGGCTTCGCGAAACAGATCGCGGGCGCGCTGCGTCCGGCGGCGAAGAACGTCAAGGTGCAGGTCGAGTTCAATCCCGACCGGGTCGGGCGCTACAAGCTGCTCGGCTTCGAAAAGCATCGGTTGGAGAAGGAGGACTTCCGCAACGACGCCGTCGATGCCGCCGAGATGGCTGCGGCCGAAGCCGGGGTGGCGGTCTACCAGGTGGAACCGCTGCCGGAAGGCGAGGGCGACCTCGGCTCGGTTTCGGTGCGCTTCCGCGATCTCGACAGCGGCGAGATGGTGGAGAAACGCTGGCCGATTCCCTTTCTACCCGGCGCCCCTTCGCCCGACCAGGCGGCGGACTCGATGCGGCTGGCCACGGTGGCGGCGCAGTTCGCCGCGAAGCTGAAAGGCGGTCCGCTGGGGGATGCTATTGACCTGGGAGAACTGGCGCGCCTCGCGGCTTCCCTGCCGGAACGCGACCAGCGCACGGAGAGAGTGCGCCAACTTCGCGAGATGATCGAGCAGGCCCGTCAGTTGGAGGGAAATGGCTGAGGATGCTGGGAACTTTGAGAATTTTGAACCGCTGATAAACGCTGATGAACGCTGATTTTTTCTTTTCTTCTCGGAGTTTCGGATATCGCGACGGTTTGCGAAGACTGATGTGGTCGATGATGACGGTCGCGGTGTTTGCCTGTGGTCTTGAGGCTCAGGAGACGTCGAACTCATCGCCGAAAGCGGCGGAAAACGAGGAGCCGAAAAAGCCGACTCCTTCCGAGGTACCGGAAAACCAGGGGAAAATCTCCCTGGAAAAGAAGGCCAGCGTGGGCGCCTCCATCGGGGAAAACGGGATGGGTCGGATCGTGGTGGAGGCGCATGGCGAGTTGCCGGAACCGCCCCTGTTTTTCGTCACCCGGGTCGACAGCAAGTCACGGGCGGGAGCGGAGCGGGTGACCACGGAAGCGCATTTCGTGGTCGAGATTCGGCAAGGAAAAGCGGGGACATTGCGCTTCGAGCTTCGCGGAGAGGACGAGGTAGTTTCGGTAAAGGGCTCGACGGTGAAAGCCTGGTCGCTTCGGCGTGAGGGCGAGAAGAAACGCTTTCTCGATGTGACGGTGAACGAGGCGCAGAAGCACGAGTTCGATGTCGCACTTCGGTCGGATCGGACCGAATCACTTCCGGCAACTCATCAACTCGCGCATTTCGCTCCGCTTTCCGAAGCCTCAGCCGGGTTCGATGAATTCGTCGAATTGTCTCCCGAAGGGGGAATGAGCCTGCGGGTCACGAAGGTCGCGGACTTTCTCCCGGTCACGCTACCCGGCACGAAGGCTGACCGCTTCCAGACCTCGACGGGTGGCTCGGTCGAGTTTGTGGCCGATCGGTCGCTCGCTACTCCCGAGGTGGTGGAACTTTCCGATGTCGCCCTGAGCGGGCGGGTGAATCCGGAGACGGAAACGGTGGAGTTTCAACTGTCGGGCACCGCCGTCGTCAGTGAAGCCGACGCTTCGTTGGCCATTCTCGGAGGAAGAGCGGCGGTCAGCCGGGTGCCGGCGAGCCGGGATTATCGGGTGGAACTTTCCCGAGCGGGTGGTACGCCCGAGTTTCGTCTCGTTTTTCCACGGGCGGGAACCTTTCCCGTCGCGATCGAGTTCGTGGCCTCGATTCAGGAGGGGGCCTGGCGACAGTTGAGCTTCACCGTGGCGGGCGGGGCGGTCGTTCCGATGACCCTGGAGGGGCTCGGAAAAGATCTCGAATTTTCCCGGGGAGCCGACGTGGTGACCCCGACCCGCCGCGCGAACGAGTGGGTGGGATTTCTGCCCGCGAGCGGACGGGCCAACCTGGCGTGGAAACCGGATCGCCGGGCTGGCGAGGGAAAACTCTTTTTCACCACCGCCGCCCACGTCGAAACCCGCCTGGGTGCGGGACTGTTGCGCCAGGATCACGAGATCGAATTCCGGGTGCTCCAGGGGCGGCTTGATTCGTTGGGTATGACGATCGAAGGCGAGGGCGAAGTCCTCGCGGTGGAGGGACCGGATGTCACCGGCTGGCAGATCGAGGCGCCAGCCAACCAGGGGGAAAAGCGTCGGCTAGTGGTGGCCTTGAGCCGGCCGGTGACAGAATCGCTGGTGCTCAAGGTTCGCACCCAGACGCCCCTGGACGCCTTCCCGGTGCGGATGAAGGCGATGCGCCTGACGCCCATGGCGGCGGTGCGGCACTCGGGTTACCTGAGACTCTCGAACCTGGGATCGGTCCGGCTGGAACCGGCCGACACGAGCGGCCTCACCCAGTTGGCCCCGGATCAGTATCCGGGGGAAGCCCTCGAGGCGCGCCAGGTGTTCGCCTACCGGTTTCCCTCGGCCGACTATGATCTCGAGGTCGCCGCGGATCGGGTTCAACCCGAGGTGTCGGTTTCACAGGTGGTGCGTTACGAGGTCACGGAAACCGACCGGATCATCAGCGCCGACATCGAACTGGACATTCGCGAAGCCGCGATCCGGGAGTGGCCGATCGAGATTCCGGAAGATTACTCGGTCGTGTCCGTGGTGGGTTCGGCGGTCGGGGACTACGTGGCCGCCAGTGAAAACGTGGATGGTCGGAGAAACCTCAACGTGATTTTTTCCCAGGAGGTCGCGGGAAGACAATTGATCCAGGTGTTGCTGGAGAAGAACGAGGCGGCCGTGGCCGGCGAATGGTCCCTGCCACGCCTGGAGTATCCCGAGGCGAAATCCAGCCGGGGTGACATCGGCGTGGTGGGGGCGCCGGGTTTCCGCATCGGTGTCGCCGCCACCGATCTGCTGGTGGAAAAGCCGCTATCCTACTTTCCCAAGCCGGTACCGCGACTCCAGCAGGCCTTCCG
Source organism: Verrucomicrobiia bacterium (assembly GCA_020439945.1). Taxonomy (GTDB): domain Bacteria; phylum Verrucomicrobiota; class Verrucomicrobiia; order Verrucomicrobiales; family DEV007; genus JAEUHH01. The sequence continues at coordinate 24,851 of JAGRPB010000009.1, read as the reverse complement.
GATTCGCGAACCGGAATGGACCGCGACGATGACGATCGAGCCTCTCGAGAAAAGCATCCAGGCGGACCTGTTTCACCTCTATTCGCTGGTGGAGGGAACCGCCTACGCCAGCGCCGTGGTGAACTATTTCGTGACCGGTGCACCGGTATCGGAATGGGAACTGAAGGTGCCCGAAACGCTTGAGAACGTGACCGTGGATGGCCAGGACGTGCGCACCTGGCGACGCGACGGGGACACGCTCAAGGTTTCCCTGCACCAACCGGTCATCGGTCCCTACACCCTGCTGGTGACCTTCGAGGAAGCGATCGGAAACGAGGGCGGCCGACTGACGGCCGGGGAAGTGACGCCGCTCGGAGTGCAATCCGAGCGCGGCTACGTCGAACTGGTCAGTCCGAAGCAGGTCCGGGTGGATCCCGTCACCGTGTCGGAAGGATTGTTGCCTCTCGATCCGCTGGAGTTGCCGGCCGAATTCCGCCTGCTCAGCGGCGCGCCTTCCCTGGGAGTCTGGCAATATACCGAGCGACCCTTCGCGTTGGATTTCGACGTGGGTTGGTTCGAACCGGGCACGACGGTCGACCAGGTGGTGGAATTTGCGGACATCGGGACGGAAGTTTCCGCCGATGGCGAGGTGGTGACCGACCTGGTTTACTATGTGAAATCTCGTGGCCGTTCCGCCCTGTCCATCAAGTTGCCGGAAGCGGTTCGGCTCTGGGCCGTGACGGTGGCGGGTCGTTCCGTGAACGCGCGCCAGGATGGCGACACCACGCTGATCCCCTTGCCGGGCGCGGTCGATCCCAACCTGCCGGTGGAAGCGCGCCTGCGGCTCGGCCGGCCGGCGGTGGACGGGCGAGGTCCCCGGCTGGAGCTTCCCGTGGTTGATGCTCCGGTGTTGAAAACCGAATGGCGGGTGCATGGCGACGAAACCCGGGTCCTCGTTCCCTCGGGAGGAAATGTCGAACCTCCCGAACCCGTGTTGCCGGCAACCGGGTTCTCGCGAGTGGCTCGTCACGGACTTGGCTGGTTGTTGGTTGTCGGAGCATTGGCTGCCATTGGAGTCGGTCTCGGGAGAACTCGGACGAAGCTTTTCCGGACGACCGCTTTGCTGGCGCTGGCTGGTGCGGTGATCGTGGCGCTTTTCGCCGCCGCCGGACTCGGGGCGATTCACGATCCGGTGTCGCCCCTTCGCCTGAGCCTGCCCATTCTCTCGGCCGGAGAGGCCATCGTTCTGGATCTTGAATCACTGCCGGCGTGGCGGTCGGCCTGGTCCTGGTTCGGCATTCTGTTGGGAATCGGAGGTCTTGGGTCAGTGGGTTTCGCGCTCCTTCGATTGCGGGGAGAGAATCGAACCCGCCTGCTCGTGATCGGTCTGATCGCGTTTTTCCTCGGCTTGCTATGGCAGCGGCACAGCGATCCCTGGTTCTTCGTGGTCGTTGCCGCGATCCTTCTGGCGGGATTGCTGGTGCCGGCAGTGAGGAACTGGCGTCGCGAGTTTCCCAGGAAGAAAAAGGAGAAAGCGAAGTCGGAGAATGGAGGTGAGACGGCATCGGGTTCCGTCGCCAAGCCAAGCGCATTGATCGCCTTCGCCGCCCTCATGCTCGGCGCGACCGCCGATAGTGGGGCGGCGGAGAAGAACGATTCCGTTTTTTCGAACGCTGAATCGATTCGCCAGGAGTGGACCATCAGTCAGGAGACGGGGCGCCTTCGTGCGAGCGGAGTGGCCGAGTTTTCCGGGAAGGCGGGCGACAGTTTTTTGCTTTTGAAAGATCCGGCCATCCTCACCCGGTTCGAGGGAGAAGGCGTCAGAGTCTCGAAGCGATCGATCTCCGGCGATGGAAAGCGGGTGGCTTATGTGGTGAGTTTGACAGATGCCGCGGCGACTGGGGGAGGAGCTGAAACGTCCGTCCGTCGCCTCACCTTCGAATACGAACTGGCGGTGCCGGATCCGGTGGCGGGAATCGACCTGCCGACCGGTCCCGCCATCATCGAGGAATTGTCGGCGACCTACGACCGGGGCGGCTGGGAATTCGTCAGCCCCCAGGCCCTCCGCATCGAGCCCCTGGCGAACGCGGGTGAGAAGGCGAGTGGCGCCACCCTGCTGTTGGAACCCGGCGGCGGGGCGAAGATTTCCCTGAAACCCCGATCGAGAGATGTGACCGCCGAGGAAACGCGATTCTACGTCGAGGCCGAACAACTCTACCTGCCCGGCCCCGGCGTTCTCGACGGTCGTCATCGGTTTCGGGTGCGCCCGTCTCAGGGGCAGGTGAGCGCCCTGACGATGCGAGTTCCGGCGGGCCTGACTGTCAGCGAGGTCACCGGACCGGTCGGCACCTGGCAGTTCGATGCCGATTCCGGGGCACTCTCATTGAACGTCGAACCTCCTCAATCGCAGCCGTTTGTGATCGAGGTGGAAACCCAGCGCGGCGTGGATCCGTTGCCGGTGACCTTGGCCCTGTCGCCCTTGCGGGTGGAGGCGGCTTCGGGCGAGGTTGGCCTCGTAGGTCTTGCCTTCGGTCCGGATGCCCAACCGGAGAACGTCACCGCGACCGGAATGTCTGCGGTCAACCTGGGGGATTTCGATGCGTCGCTTTTGCCGGGCGAGGGCATCGTCCTGCATCGAGTATTTCGCTACGGCGCCGAGGAAGGCAGCGGGCTGGAGGTGAAAGTCAGCCCCGTCGATCCCGAGGTTCGCGTCACGAGTCGACAGGTGATTTCGCTGGGTGACGAGCGATTGGTCGTATCGATCCAATTCACCGCGGAGATCACCCGGGCCGGACTTTTTCAGCTAAGCTTCCCGTTGCCGGAGGGATTGGAAGTGGAATCGCTGACCGGCGGAGCCTTGCATCACTGGAGCGAATTGACCGAAGGCGACCAGCGCCAGATCGTGATGCACCTGAACGGCAAAACGATCGGAGCCCAGGAGTTTTCCCTGACCCTCGCCGGGCTGGCGCCGTCCGAGGAAGGGCAGTGGGAGGTGCCGCGGTTCGAACTCAACGAGGCGGAGCGACAGACCGGCGACCTGGTGATCCGTCCCGCCACCGGGATCCGTCTCCGCACCGACGACCGACAAAATCTCTCCGAGATCGATCCTCGGGAAATGGGCGGCGATGCCCGCGGCGCGCTCGCTTTCCGGCTGCTTCAGCGCGACTGGACGCTCACCCTGGGCGTCGAGAAACTCGAGCCTTGGATCACCGGCCAGGTGCTTCAGGTCGTGACGCTGAGGGAAGGACAGACCCGCACCGCGTTGACGGGTTCGTTCAAAGTGGAGAACGCCGCCATTCGCATTTTGCCGGTTCGCCTTCCGATCATGGACGAGGACGAGATCCGGACCCTTCGCGCCAGCGGGGACGCCGTCAGTGACTTGGTGCGAACCGCGCCCGATTCCGATCTCTGGGAGATTCATTTCCAGCGGCGCATCGTGGGCAATGTGGAGTTCGGCCTGGAATTCGAGCGCCGCGATGATCGGGAGGACGGCAACGAATCGGTGTTGCCGGCGACCTTTCCGACCGCGCGACAGGTGGCATACCATGTCGGGGTGCGAACCTCGGGGCGGCTCGAGATCGATGCCGGCGACCTGCCGGCCGGTTGGCAGCGTTCCGAGTGGAATGCGGTCGCGGCATCGCTTCGGGATGCCTCCAGCGACCGCACCACCCCGGCCCTGACCCTCCGGGTGGTCTCCCCCGGCGAAGCGCTGAAGCTGGAGGTGCGCCGTCATTCACTCGCCGAAGCGCTGAAGCTGAGGGTCGCCAGCGGGAACCTGACCACGGTCCTGTCTCCGACCGGTGGCGAGCTGACGGCGGTGGATTTGACCATGGAGGTGGTGCAGCGCAGCAGCCTGACGGTCGGCCTGCCGCCGGGTGGCGAACTGTTCAACATCTTCGTCAATGGCGAGAGCGTGCACTCCGTTCGCCAGGGCGACGCGTGGCAGTTCTACATCCTGCCGGGCACCGACGAGCGCACCGCCCAGGTTCGTTTCGTCTACGCGGTGCCGCGCGCGGAATCGGATGACGTTTCCCTGGTCAGCCCGGTTCTGGACGTGCCGCTCGAGAATCTCAGCTGGCAGGTGGTGGCGCCACCGGGGATGGAACTGGAGGACAGCGACGGCGATCTCGAGTTTCGCTCCGGTGAAGCCCGGGGAGTTTTCGACCGGAACCGCTACTTCACCAAGGCCCAGGAAAACAGGGCTGATCAGGTGAGGAAGGCGACCCAGCTTCTCGAGCAGGCCAATCAACTCATCCAGAGCGGAGACCAGGCCAAGGCGCGCCAGGCCTTGAATACCGTGGCCAACGGTTTTGCCATCGATGCCGCCTCCAACGAGGATGCCCGGGTGCAGTTGGAGAACCTGCAGACCCAGCAGGCGATCGTCGGATTGAATACCCGACGCCAGCGGTTGGTGATGGACAACAGTGGCGACCAGGTCGATTTCGAGGCCAACGATCAGGTCAAGCAGGGCGCCGCCGCCAACCCGGTGCTCCAACAGGGCGCGCTCAACTTTCGTCCCCAGGATCTCGTCCAACTGCTCCAGGGAAACACCGACGAAGACAACGCCGTGCTCCAGCGCATCGCCGGGCGCATCGTTCGTCAGCAGCGCACCATCGAGCCGGCCACGCGGGCGATGTCGGTGACCTTGCCGGAAGAGGGGCAGGTCTATCGATTTGAGCGAGCCCTCCAAGTGGCGGAAAATGCGCCGTTGAAGCTCGAACTGGAATTCGGTGATCGATCGCGTCCCGATGCGTGGAAGGTGCTCTTGGTCCTGGCGATGATCCTCGGCCTGGCTGCCATGCTGGGCTGGCAGGGTAGACGGATGGATGCGGAACCCGGTTAGGATCGTTCGGAACGATTCAACCCTGTTGGGTCCGAGACCAGACAGGGTCAAATCGATCGATTGGATGGCCACATGGGTGCGGTCTGAAAAAATGGAATCTACTTTCGTGAATTCCGCGGGGAACCAGGTTGCCACCCGAGCCTCGCAATCCGGTATTGCGTCCTTGTTGACGATGGGCGGAGAACTGAAAATATCACCAATGAAGATTCCCACATTTTTTCTCCTGTTCGCCACGTTCGTTTTCAATGCCGTTGTCGCCACGGCTGATGACGCTGAAAAAGGAAACAAGAGCGCCGGGCCCGCGACCTCGATCGACGGTTTTCGCTTCGAGTTCCCCTGCACGGGCGAAATGCCGGAGAACCCGAAGGAGGGCGCCAATTGCGAATCGGCCCTGGTCACCGGTGATCCGAACACCACGGACAATTTCGAGTCGGTGAAGACCTTTGGCGGCGAGAAGGGAAAACGCTACCAGGTGACGCTTCGTTTTCGCGGCGTGGTGGAGCCGATGATGTACAAGGATGGCGAAATGGACGGCGACTACTTTTACCGCGGCGGTGAACCCAACAACGCGACCTACAACATCTACCGGATCGATGTTTCCTCGCCCGAGTCCCACTATTTCCTCAATCGCCAGGACAAGGTCGGACACCGGATCTTTACCATCGATTATACCAAGACGATCGAGATCGACGGTGGCGCCACCATCAAGCTGAGCGGCAACGGTCAGAACGGGAAGCTGATCTCGAATTTCGCCAAGCTGGTGGTTCCCGAGATCGCGCCGGCACCCGAACCCTATCACGGACAGTTCGTCCAGATGGACGTGGTGAAAGTGGTCGAGGTGAAGTAGTGCCTTCGCTTTCCGCGAACCCGGTTCACGGCGTGCGGAGAAATTCGACCCAGGGCATGAGCCAGCTTCCGAAATCGTCGGTGGGGCAGGGACGCTGAACCAGGGCGTCGTGCCTCGAGAAGTAGCCGTCGGAATCGAGTTGCTCCAGGCTGTTCTCGGTCCACTGGGTCCCCCCGCAAAGTTCGGCGAGGAGATCCAGCGGGGTGGGGTCGCTCGGGAAGGGATACCGGATCCCGCGGGCCACGAGGTCCCCGGGTGATTCATCGGGACCGGGATAGGGTTTCTGGTCGAACACGAGGAACCTCCCGTTGGGGGAACATCCGATCAACTGCTTGCTTTCGAAGTGGGGGGCACGGAAGGCCAGTTTCCCCCGTTGGTAGTCCCAACATTCCCACTGAAAGGAAAGATCGGACCGAACCCCGTAGCCGAGTCCCAGGTAGGGTGAGTTGGGAATGAAGAAGGCGCGCTGGAGGAAGCGGCCACCTTCGAGCGCGAAGTCGACATCCAGGTAGAAGGTTTTTGGAAGCGCGTCCGGCTTCGCATTTTCAAAAATCTGGACTTCGCCGGTCGGCGAAAGGTGCGCCCGTCGCTGGTCGTCCATGGATTGAACTTCGAGATCCTTCGGACTCCACCCATCGGAATGGCTCACTCCCTCCACGAGATGAATACTCCGGTCCCAAGGAATCTCTTCGGCATCGGGGGATCGGAAGAGTCGGTAGGTGGCGAGGTCGGAATCGCCGCGGACCAGAAACTCTCCGGTGTTCGGGTTGAAGTCGTCGATGAGTCCCGGGAGCAATTGCCGGTCGATCACGGGCCGGACCATCCGGGGATCGGAGATGTCGAAAATCCCCGTTCTCCAGTTTCGGTTTTTCAACGAATAGTGTTGAGCCACCACGAAGTGACCGACGATGCGGACGACGTAGATCTGATAGTCACCGGGAGGGGGCAAATCCGAGAAGCTCAGAATTTCTCCCGAACTCCCGTCAACCACATACAGGGCCGGCTCGCGATTGAGAAAACTGCCATCGGGTTCCCGCAAACCTCCGACGAACGCCACCAATTTCCCGTCATTGGAAATCGATCCCAGACCGATGGTATTCACTTTCCGGCCATCCCACTGGGTGACCTGCAACGGCGCCTGCTCTCCCCGTTCGTCGACGACATAGAGGGTCGAGTTGATCGGGCTGCCTTCCGTTTCATTCAGAGAAATCAGGCGCTTCCCGCCGAAGGAGTGGCCGTCCGGCGGGGGCGGGGCCGTTCCCTGCGGTTCCCATTGAGCACCCGGTTGCAAGGAGAGCGCCGCCACCTCAACCCGGGAGGAATCTCCATCGATGGGTGAAAAATAGAGAATCCGGTCCTGCCCGGAATCGAACATGGACCACGGTTTCCGGCGACCGTCGTAGTCGTCGAAAAGCTGATTCTCGGTGGCCATCGCCTGTGCCGTGAGGAGACCGGTTCCCTGCGGCGGCGCCGGAAAACGGTGATGGGGAAGCAGCCAGTCACGAATGGTCAGGACCATCATCAGTTGATCCGAGACGACCTCGTTCCCGGGCCACTCTCGCAATCCCGCGGCCATCGTGGCGATGGCTTCACCGTATTCTCCATCCATTCCCTTCAGAAAGCCCTGGTCGGCCAGGGTGCGGGAGAGCGTCTGCGATGTCCGTTGGTCGCTCGAAACGGCCTGGCTTCGCTGGTACCAGGCGAAGATTCCGGAGGCCACGGCGAGCACGGACAGGATCGCCACCGTGCCGAGCCAACGCCGGAGTCGTTTCGCCCGTTTGCGTTCCTCCTGCAACTGGTAGGCCTCATCTCTCTTCGTCAGATCGCCGAGGGGAACACCGAGAATGCCCGCGATGACCTTGAGCTTGGCGCGTTCCAGTTGGGTTTCGTAGTTCGTCACCCGGGCCGAGATTTCTTTCCGATCGATGCCCCCTCTCGCTTCCAAATCGAGTCGGTAGGCTTCCGAGGAGGTCCAACCGAGTCTGGGTTTGGATTCGTCGAGAATCCTGACATCGGCCGCAATCGGTTCCGTGTGGGTGTGCTCAAGCGCTTCTCCCTCCGAGTCGATCTCGTGACGCAACGGGGCGGGGAAACACTCTTCATCGGGCGAGAATCCCTGGGCGAGTTTCTGATGATCCCAGCTGACATTGGGTTCACCGTCCAGGATGACCGCGAGAATCCGGTCGGCTCGGCCGAGCTTCTTGAAATAGGCGATCTCGTTCGCGACGTAGAGACTCGCGACGGCCCGGGGAGAGCACAGCACGATCAGGTATTTCGATTGGTCGAGTGCCCGGTAGATGGGAGAGGATAGATCGGCATCCGCGGGCAGTTCCTCCTCATCGCGAAAGACGGGAAAAATCTTTTCGGGAATCGAGTGATCTACCGGATTGGATTTTCCAACGAGATCCGGCGGCACCCGGTAGCTCTCGATGGCTTGATGCAACCAGGTCGCCCAGCGACGTCCCTCTTCCCGGTTGTCGGAATGGCGATAGGAAATGAACGCCCAGTATTCGCGTCGGGGAACGGAGACGGATTCCATGCTTCCATGCATAGTCGAATTCCCGGAGCTCTGAAACGTGATTTCTTCGGAATCGGGTTGAGCGGCTTTGGCCCGGGGCGGCGCGGGCCGTTTCCAAAAGGATTGACGGTACCGATGATCTTGTGCAGGTTCGCTTTCGAACCGAGGGGGATCGGGCGCGTTCTGGCCGCGATCCTCATCCAATCACCGGCTGATGAGAAAAACGATCGTGACTCGCGCGAAGCCGGGAATCGAATGGCGACGAATCACCATGCGGATGCGGGGTGACCAACCTCAAGGCGGCGGAGCATGAGCAGGCCGGGCAGGAATTCGCTCATCCTGAGTGTCTGCGGCTTCGTGCTCGGCATCGCGGCTTTGGGGGCGTTGGGATTCTTCTTCTTCGAGAAGCCGACGCAACCCGATCTCACCATCTGGGACAGTCTCTGGTGGGCCATGGTTACAGCCACCACGGTCGGCTATGGAGACCTGTTCCCCAAGACCATGGGAGGGCGGCTGATCGCCCTGTTTCTGATGATCGGCGGCATCGGAACTCTCGGTCTCTTCACGGCTTCCATCGCCGCCTATTTTGTTCGCGGAAACGTTTTCGAGCGCCTTCGGCTGAGTCGATTTCGGGGACATGTGGTGATTTGTGGCTTGGGTAAAAAGGGCATGCTTCTGATGAAGGCCTTTCGTGGGCAGGGGCGCGACGTGGTGGTCGTGGAGAGGGAGGAAAACAGGGACGCTTCCGCGGTGGCGCGCTCGTTGGGAGCGGTCGTGATCCTCGGGGACGCGCGGGAACCCTCCACCCTGCGTGAGGCCCGGCTTACTTCCGCCGGAAACCTGATCGTCGTCTGTGGCGATGATGGGGTGAACGCCGAAGTCGCCGCGCATGCCCGTGGCCTCAAGCGGGAGGCGGTCGCGGGAGCCGATCGATGCCGGGAACGGGTGCTGGTTTGCAGCGCGCACATCGTTGACCCCGAATTGTGGTACCTGATGCGCGAATGGGAGATGGCCCTGGACGGTCCATTCCGGCTCCAGTTTTTCAATGGCGTCGACAGTGCCGCGAGATCGCTGTTGGTGGAGCATCCTCCGTTTGGCCAATCCGATCGGCAGGATTCGGGAGGTGGGAATCGCCCAAGGCCGCCGCAGGTGATGATCGTGGGAGGCGGGCGTTTGGCCCAGCACCTGATCATCCACCTGGCCCGGTCGTGGCGAGAAACGAGTTCATCCGGGGAGCCGGGACGACATGAGGTGCCGAAACTGGGACTGTCCCTGGTGGACTCCGATTCCGATCAAGTCTGGGAGATCCTGCGGACTCGTCATCCGGAACTGGAGGAGGTCTGCGAGTGGCATTCGCTGAACTTCGATCGGACCGATCCGCGATTCCGTCGGGGGGAATACCTGCGTGATCCGGATGGCGCGTGCCTGGTCGATCACGTCTTTGTTTGCCTGCCGGACGATGCCTCGGCCTTGTCGGCGGCGCTCGCCTTGCACGGAAGGCTCCGCGACGCCGAAGTGCCCATCGTGGTGGCGATGACGCAGGATGCCGGCCTGTCTTCGCTGCTGGACTGCGTCGGCGAGGATCGACCGCGGTTCAGGAATCTCCACGCCGTGGGGCTGCTCGAACGCGCCTGCCAGCCCGACCTGGTGGTGGGCGGCATTCCCGAGATCGTGGCTCGCGCCCTGCACGACAGATACGTCAGCGAGCGGCAGGCGCTCGGCGAGACGGTTTCACTCAATCCGCGACTGGTGTCGTGGGAGGTGCTTCCCGAAGAGGCCCGCGAATCCTCCCGCTCCCAGGCACTGGCCATCGGTGAAAAACTGGAGGCGATCGGTTGTGACATCGCGCCGCTCACGGATTGGGACGCGGACCGGTTTTGTTTTTCTCCGGAGGAAATCGAACGGATGGCGGCAATGGAGCATGAGCGGTGGATGGCCGAGCGATTGGCCCTGGGATGGACCCGTGGTCACCGGGATGAACTCCGGAAAACCAATCCGAATCTCGTTCCCTGGAAAGATTTGCCCGCGTCGACCCGCGAACTGAACCACGCCTTCGTCCAGGAAATACCGAGGTCGCTGGCTCGCGCCGGCTTCCAGGTCATACGCCTGGGTGGGCAAAACGAAACCCGTCATCCCGAGTGAATCGTCCCATGTCCATGTCATCATTTTCCGAGGAGACCCTGCCCCTGATTGTCGGAGTCACGGGCCATCGCGATCTTCGGTCGGAGGATATTCCTCATCTCGAAGATCGGGTGCGAGAGATTCTGAACGACCTGGAAGCCCGTTATCCCAACTCTCCCCTGATGATTCTTTCCCCGCTCGGCGAAGGGGCCGACCGGCTTGTCGCCCGGGTGGGATTGGCGGAGGGGGCCGGCTTGTGCGTGCCCTTGCCGATGCCGCGGGAGCGGTATGAGTCGGAGTTTGAAGACGACGCTTCCCGGGCCGAATTCCGGGAACTCCTGGCCCGAGCCGATCGGGCGTTCTCCCTGCCGTGGATCGGGGAAGGCGCGGAAGGAAAGGCCGACTACGGAACTTCGGGTCCCGAGTCGGCGAATCAATATGCCCGGATGGGGGCCTACCTGGCGCGGCATTGTCAGGTTCTCCTCGCTCTCTGGGATGGCGTGAAGGAACACGAGATGGTGGGCGGAACCGCCCAGATCGTTCGATTTCGTCTCGACGGGGTACCGCCGCCCTTCGGACCGGCACAGGCGCTGCTCGATCCCGCGGACAGCGCGTCCGTGGTGCATATCGTCACCCCTCGTCGATCAAATCCCCATCCGGAGGGAGAGCCGTTTTCGCGGGAAGTCCTGGTGCCCAAAGGATTCGCGAAATCGGAACGCGATCGCACCTTGGCCAATCTCGAAACGTTCAACGCGGAGGTGAAGACGAATCCCGCCGCCCGGGAGGCGGACGCGAACATCGCCATGCTGATCCCTGGAAAGGAATCCGCGGCGATTCCCGAAACCGCGCAGCCCTATCTGCGAACCTTCGGGTTGGCGGATGCGCTCTCCATCTGGTTTCAGCGTTCGACCAGGCGCACCCTGGAGCGGGTCTTTTTCGCGGTTTTTCTCGCGGCCCTTTTCTTCAATTTGTTTCACTCGCTGCCGCACGCCAGTCACGGAGCGGACGGCGATGCCCATGGAGAAGCTGTCGTCCAACTCCACGAGGATTCCCCGGAGCCGCCCGCCGCGCACGGGCCGGAGGATCACTCGGCTGAGGCCCACGAGAGTGCGGGCAATCATTCGAAAAGCGAGGCACATCACGATGGGCACGGCGCGGTGATTCCCTGGTTCCTGTGGCTCTACCTGATTCTGGTGACCGGAAACGTCTGGTATCACCGGCGTGCCGAGAGACGCGAATACCAGAACAAATACCAGGACTACCGGGCCTTGGCGGAAGGCTTGAGGGTACAGTTTTTCTGGAGCCTCGCCGGAATGAAGGAGGAAGCCGCCGATCATTACCTGGGAAAAGAGCGTGGCGAACTCGAGTGGATTCGGCATGCGCTGCGTATCCGGAAAGTGCTTTCGGATGCCGCCTCCGATGGGACGGAAAACGGGGGCGAGCCGAACGAAGAAGTGCTGCGCCGCGTCCAACGCGACTGGATTCGGGAACAGCAGCGCTACTTTGTGTCAAAGACCCACCGTGAAATGGAAAGTCTCGAGCGCTCCGAGAAATGGATCCGAACGATGCTGGGGCTGAGCGTGGGATTGACCGTCGCTCTGGCGGTCGTTCTCACGGCGCCGGTTTTCCTGCCCTGGGCGCCCCTGGAGGCGATCAAGTCCTGGGTCGAAGTGCCGCTCCCTCACGGTTGGGTGATGATCCTGATCGTGATGTTCGCGGTCGCCGCGGGCTTGTTGCACAGTCTGAATCAACTCAAGGCGAGAGGAGAGCACGCCAAGCGTTTCGGTCGCATGGCCCTGCTGTTCGACCGTGCCGAGCGACATTTCGAGGATTGGATTTCCTCGGGCCGAAGCGGAGACATTCCCGCCCTGTTACTGGAATTGGGCAAAGAAGCTCTGGCGGAGAATGCCGATTGGGTGATGCTTCATCGCGAGCGCCCCCTGCAGGTTCCGCATGCCGCCTGAACGAGGCGGCAGGGAGTGGGATTCGGGAGGAAAGGGGCTTCACTCCGTCCTTTCCGAGGAGGGGAGGCTGCCGGGCTTGGGGTAAATCCATGGCGAATGAGATCACAACGTTGTGTTACAATCGCTGTCTTGACCACGGATGGAAGATTGCCCTAGCTTTTGATCATGCGCTTTCCGTTGTTGTGGTTCCTGGTTGTCATCATTGCTCTCGGTTTTTCAGCGGAAGCCTGGGCGCACCCGGGACATCCCCACCCGGTCGAGGAGGTGGACGAGTTCGATGACGAGGCATTCATGTCGGCGTTGGTGCATCCTTTCACCGGCCTGGATCACCTCGTGGTGATGCTGGCGGTGGGTGCGGCATCTTTCCTGTCTCGGCGCTTGCTGGGGACGTGCTTTCTTGGCGCGATGAGTGTGGGCGTTGCTTCAGGCTTCGCATCGCCCACTTGGCTCCTGGCGCTGTCGGTCGCGATGGCCGGCTCGCTGCTTTTGCTGAAAGACCCCGGGCCGGCGAAAACCTGGCAATGGGTCCTGGTGGCGGTCATCGGTTTCTGGCAGGGGGGCGGTCACGGAGCGCAGGGGAGCAGTCTCGAGGCGGGAATGGGTCTCTTCGTGGGGACGGCAGCGGGAATCTGGTTGGGCGCGGCAGTGGCTCGGCTGCTCCAAGCGCGGTCTTCCATCGCGACGTCCATCGCCGGGGCTTCGGTCGTGGTTGCGGGATTGTCGGTCACCGTGATTCGCCTGTTCCCGGGATGACGAAGATCGTGCGGAGCATGGCGGCGGAGCGATCGCTACGCCCGGAGTGCGAGCAGGTGAGGCTGCTCGTGGAACGGTTTCTCTTTCTCAAGAGGCGCTGGCAGGGATTGGCTGAAGACGGGACCAAATTCGAGTTCGATCTCGAATCGCGCTTGAAAAACGGCTGCGTGATTCACCGGACCGACCAAGCGGATTACGTGATCGTGCAGAGAGAAGAGAGGGTGTTTCAGGTCGCCACGCCAACTGCGGAACAGGCGGCGCTGGTCGGCTGGAAGATCGGCAATCTTCATTTCCCGGTGCAAATCGTGGAGGGCTTCTTGCGGGTAACGGTGGATCCGATGGTGGAGACACTGCTGAAGCGCGAGAACTGGCCTTACGAGGAAATCAGCGTCACCTTTCAGCCGCTGAGGCTGCCGCCGGAAGCCGTGGTTCCACCTCCCGTTGAGGGCTCATGAAATACGTCGACGACTACCGTGACAGGGAGGCCGTTCGCCATTTGGCGGATGCCATCGCGCGCGCGATGACGCGTCCGTGGACGATCATGGAAGTGTGTGGCGGACAGACGCATGCCATCGTGCGCTTCGGCCTCGACACGCTGTTGCCCGAGGGACTCACGCTCGTGCACGGGCCCGGCTGTCCGGTGTGCGTGACCCCGGCGCACCTGATCGACGCGTCCATCGCCATCGCCCGCCACCCGGGCACCATCCTTTGTTCGTTCGGCGACATGCTGCGGGTGCCGGGCAGCAAAGACGATCTCTTCCGGGCAAAGTCGGAGGGGGCCGACGTGCGAATCGTCTACTCGCCGATGGACGCGCTCCGGCTCGCGACTGCCAATCCGGACCGCGAGATCGTCTTCTTCGCGGTGGGTTTCGAAACCACCGCGCCCGCCAACGCCATGGCGGTCCATCAAGCCAGGGCACGCGGGGTGAGGAATTTTTCCATCCTTTGCTCGCACGTTCTCGTGCCGCCCGCGATGGAGGCGGTGATCGAGGCGCCGGACAATCGCGTGCAGGGCTTCCTCGCCGCCGGCCACGTTTGCGCCATCATGGGCTGGGAGGAATACCTTCCGATTTCCCGGCGACACCGGGTGCCGATCGTTGTCACGGGCTTCGAACCGGTGGATATCCTGCAGGGAGTGCTGCTCTGCGTCCGGCAACTCGAGGAGGGCCGTGCTGAGGTGGAAAACCAGTATGCGCGCTGGGTCAGCCGCGAGGGCAATGCCGCCGCGCAGCAGGTGATCCGTGAAGTTTTTCGGGTGATTCCCCGGGATTGGCGCGGCATCGGCACGATTCCGGGCAGCGGTTTCGGACTTTCGGAGGCGTATGCGGATTTCGACGCCACGCGGCGTTTTGCCTTGGATGATGGTCCGGAATCCGGGCTGGAATCGGGCTGCATCAGCGGCTCGATCCTGCAAGGGCGCTGCAAACCGAAGGATTGTCCGCATTTCGGAACGCGCTGCAGACCGGAACATCCGCTGGGAGCCACCATGGTATCGGATGAGGGAGCCTGTGCCGCCTATTTCCGGTACCGGCAGGCCGAACTGGAGATACTCGCATGAACGATCTCGCCTGTCCCTTGCCGCCAGTCGAAGACAGGACCGTGCAACTCGCCCACGGCGGTGGTGGCGTGATGATGCATCGTTTGCTGGAGCGGGTGATTTTTCCGGCACTCGGAGTTGGAGGTGCCGGGGTGGGTCCGCCTCACGATGGAGCGGTGTTCACGGCGGGAGGCGCGCGCCTGGCATTCACCACCGATTCCTATGTGATTCGGCCACGTTTTTTCCCCGGTGGTGACATCGGGTCGCTCGCCGTGCATGGGACCTTGAACGATCTGGCCATGTGCGGCGCGCGACCGCTGTGTTTGAGCGTGGGGTTGATACTCGAGGAAGGTCTGCCCATGGAAGAACTGCGCCGCGCCATGGAATCGCTGAAACGCGCGTCCAGCGAAGCGGGGATCAGCATCGTCACGGGCGACACGAAAGTCGTGGACCGCGGAAATGGCGACGGTCTTTTCGTGAACACCTCCGGCATCGGAATCATCGAGCACGATCTCGATATTGGGCCCGCCTCCATTCGCGAGGGTGATGCCATCCTCCTCAGTGGCGACATCGGCCGGCACGGCGTCGCGGTGCTCGCGGCGCGCGAGGGACTGGCCTTCGAGACGGCGATCCGGAGTGACTCCGCTCCACTCCACGAACCGGTGCTCGCGCTGTTGCGGGCGGGGATTCCCGTGCACTGCCTGCGCGATCTGACCCGGGGAGGTCTCGCGGCGGGGTTGAAGGAATTGGCGCGCGACTCCGGATTCACGGTGCGCATCCGGGAGTCCGACATCGCCGTGGAGCCGCAAGTGCGCGGCGCCTGCGAGATGCTGGGGCTCGATCCCCTGCATGTGGCCAACGAGGGCCGCATGGTCGTTGTCCTTCCCGCCGAGGCGGCCGATGAAGCGATCGCGGTACTGCGACGATTCCCGGTTTCGGAGAATGCGGCTCGGATCGGTTGCGCATTGGCGGGGCAAAATGGTCGTGTTGTCCTTGAATCGATTGTCGGAACGTGTCGAGTGGTGGAATTACCGCTCGGGGAACCGCTGCCCAGAATCTGCTGATGACTACCGATCCTCCCGTTCTCTTGCTCCGCGAAGATTTCGATGCGCTGATCGGCGCGCTGGAACGGCGCGGTTATGCGGTCGTCGGCCCGACCGTGCGAGACGGCACGATTGTTTATGATGAAATCAGCCGGTCGGATGAAATGCCGGTTGGCTGGACGGACGAGCAGGACGGGGGACACTATCGTTTGAAGCGCCGGGACGATGCGGCGCTCTTCGGCTACGCCGTCGGACCGCAATCCTGGAAACAATTCCTGCATCCCTCGCAACTGCGGCTGGTGAAAGCGGATCGCGATGAAAAGGGGGGCATGGCATTCTCCGACGGCGATGACGGAGAGCCGGCCCGGTATGCCTTTCTCGGGATGAGGTCGTGCGAATTGCATGCGATGACGATCCAGGACCGGGTCTTCCTGGGAAGCGGGGCGGCGGATTCGCATTACGAGCGTCGGCGTAGGCGGATATTCTCCATCGGCGTGAGTTGCGGCGTGGCCGGGGGCACCTGTTTCTGTGTGTCGATGGAAACCGGACCGGCAGTGACCGATCGAACCCCGCACGACCTGGCGCTCACCGAGGTCATCGACGGGGATCGGCATTTCTTCCTCCTGACGGCCGGCAGCGACGAGGGGCGCGAGGTGCTAGCGGAGCTCCCGGTGACGATGGCCTCGGAGGACGACCGGGCTGCCGCGGCGGAGCGCGTCGACCGCGCCGCCGCCTCGATGGGGCGCGCCATGAGCGCCGACGGAGTGCGCGAACTGCTGCGGGAGAATTTCGATCATCCACGCTGGGAAGACGTGGCCCAGCGCTGCCTCACCTGTGCGAACTGCACCATGGTCTGTCCGACCTGTTTCTGCACGACGGTGGAGGACGTGACCGACCTGACCGGAGATCACGCCGAGAGGTGGCGGCGTTGGGACTCGTGTTTCACGATGGATTTCACCTGGATGCCCGGGGGTGGCGCGCGGCAGTCTGCCAAATCGCGATATCGCCAGTGGCTCACCCACAAGCTTTCCACGTGGCACGATCAGTTCGATTCTTCCGGATGCGTCGGCTGCGGTCGCTGCATCACCTGGTGCCCCGTGGGCATCGATCTCACCGAGGAGGTCGCGGCCTTCCGCGAGAGCGACCCCCAGAATCCAAAATCCCCCGCGCCATGACTACCACGCTCGAACCCCTGTTGCGTCAGCATCCGCTTTTCGCCGATATGGATGATGACACGATTCATCGAATCACCGGCTGCGCCAAAAACGTCCGTTTCCGCTCGGGTGATGTCGTCGCACGCCAGGGCGAAGCCGCCGACCAGTTCTTTCTGATTCGCGAGGGCCGCATCGCCCTGGAAATGCCTGCTCCCCAAGGCGGTGCGGCGCGTTTGCAGACCGCCGACGCGGGCGATGTGGTCGGTTGGTCGTGGCTGGTGCCCCCCTACCACTGGCACTTCGACTTGCGCGCCGTGAGCGAGGTGCGCGCCTTTTCCATCGATGGCCGCTGCCTGCGTGAAAAATGCGAGAGTGATCCCCGTTTCGGCTACCAGATGATGAAGCAATTCTCTACGCTGGTAGCGGATCGCCTGGAGGCCACGCGTCTTCAATTGCTCGATCTCTATGGAAGCCCCGGTCCCGGAACCCATCCATGAGCAACATCCTCCACACCCCTGACCCCGCGGCGCTCCGACTTGGCACCATGCTTCCGGAGCCATTCGTCGTGGTGGAGCGCAACGAGGAGACGGCGGACACCTTCACGTTGACCCTTTGTCCGGCAGGCGAGGGGGCGGCGCGGTCTTTTGAACCCGGGCAGTTCAACATGCTTTACGCCTTCGGCACCGGGGAGAGCGCCATCTCCATCAGCGGATCGCCGGAGAAGACCGAAGGACTCGTGCACACGATCCGACGAGTGGGCACGGTGACCAGCGCACTCGACCGGCTCGTCCTCGGCGACGTGGTCGGGGTGCGCGGACCCTTCGGCAGCCCCTGGCCGATGAACGAGGCGCGCGGGCGCGACCTGGTTTTCGTCTCCGGCGGCATCGGTCTCGCGCCGCTTCGTCCCGCGATTCTCCACGCGCTGGCGCACCGCGAAGATTACGGTCGCATCGTGATCCTCGCCGGCGCACGCAGCGCACCGGATGTCATCTATCACGAACAACTGCATTCGTGGATGGAGGAGTCCGGTGTCGAGGTGAAACTCACCGTGGATCAGGCCGGGTCCGGGTGGCACCACCATGTCGGAGTGGTGACCACCCTCATACCACGCGCGCGGTTCGACTCCTCGAATGCCATCGCCATGGTTTGCGGTCCGGAGATCATGATGCGCTTCACCGCCATGGAGTTGGCCAGGGCCGGGCTGTCGGACGATCAGATTTTCGTCACGCTGGAGCGGAACATGAAGTGTGCGGTCGGTATCTGTGGCCACTGCCAGTTTGGTCCCGGGTTCATCTGCCGGGATGGTCCGGTTTTTCGCTTCGACCGCATTCGTCACTGGTTTTCCCAGAGAGAGATATGAGCAGTGCCACCGGAGAAAGACCCAAGCTGGCCGTCTGGAAGTTCGCTTCCTGCGATGGCTGCCAACTCAGCCTGCTGGATTGCGAGGATGAACTGCTCGCCGTGGCGGAAGCGATCGAGATCGCAAACTTTGCCGAAGCGACCAGGCGCGTGGTGGATGGTCCGTACGACCTATCGCTGGTGGAAGGGTCCATCACCACCGCGCACGACGCCGAAAGGATCCGGGAGGTGCGCGCGCAATCGAAGTATCTCGTGACCATTGGCGCCTGTGCCACCGCCGGCGGCATCCAGGCCCTGCGAAACTGGCAGGACCTGGACGAGATGGCCTCGGTCGTTTACGCGTCGCCGCAGTACCTGGAGACCCTGGCTACTTCGACGCCGATTTCGCATCACGTGCCGGTGGACTTCGAGTTGCGCGGTTGCCCGGTGAACAAGCGACAACTGGTGGAGGTGGTGTTGGCCTTTCTGCACCGGCGTAAACCTCTCGTTTCCGAGCACAGCGTTTGTGTGGAATGCAAGTTGCGCGGCAATCCCTGCGTCATGGTCGCGCACGGCACGCCCTGCCTCGGCCCGGTCACGCAGGCGGGCTGCGGAGCGCTCTGTCCGGCCTACAATCGCGGCTGTTTCGGTTGCTTCGGCCCCATGGAATCCCCCAACCCCGCCGCGCTCTCCGAGCGGTGGAGCGCCATGGGCGTGCCCGACCGCGACATCATGCGGGCGTATCGATCTTTCAACGGCTATGCCTCACCTTTTCGCGAGGAGAGTGACCATCATGAGCAACGATCTTCCCCCAACTCCTAGGAACACGCGCACCATCAAGGTGGACTACCTCGCTCGGGTCGAGGGCGAGGGTGCGATGCATCTTCGCGTCCAGGATGGGCGCATCGAGGATGTGAAGCTCAAGATCTTCGAGCCGCCCCGTTTTTTCGAGGCCTTCATGCGCGGGAGATCCTTTCGCGAAGCCCCGGACATCACCGCGCGGATCTGCGGCATCTGTCCGGTCGCCTATCAGATGAGCGCCTGCCACGCGATGGAAGACGCCGCGGGCGTGCGCGTCACGGGGCAACTTCGCGAACTGCGGCGTTTGCTTTACTGCGGAGAATGGATTGAAAGCCACGGACTGCATGTCTTCATGCTGCACGCGCCGGATTTTCTCGGTTATCCGAGTGCGATCGAGATGGCGAAGGACCACCGTGAAGTCGTCGAGATGGGCCTGAAGCTGAAGAAGGTCGGCAACGATATCGGCAATGTTCTGGGCGGTCGCGAGGTTCATCCCGTGAACGTGAAGGTCGGCGGATTCTTCAAAGCGCCGCTGAAGCGGGACTTTGCCAAGCTCGAGGAAGACCTGAAGTGGGCGGTCGAAGCGGCGGAGAAGACGATCCGCTGGACCGCGGAGTTGCCCTTCCCGGACTTCGAGGAGGACTACGAATTCGTCTGCCTGTCCCATCCGGATGAATACCCGATGAACGAGGGGAGGCTGGTGTCGAATCGCGGGCTGGATATCGCCATCTCCGAATACGAGGAGCATTTCGAGGAGGAACACGTGCCCTACACGAACGCGCTGCAATCCATCCACAAGGGCCACGGTGCCTACTTCGTGGGACCGATGGCGCGCCTGGCGCTCAACTTCGACAAGCTCACGCCGCGTTGTCGGGCGCTCGCCGCCGAGGTCGGGCTCGACGCGGGCTGCCGCAATCCCTTCCGCAGCATCATCGTGCGCAGCGTGGAGATCCTCTACGCGTGCGAGGAGGCGCTACGGATTCTGGACAGTTATGAGCCGCCGGAAGCATCCAGCATCGAGGTGAATGCCAATGGGGCTACCGGATTCGGTTGCACGGAGGCTCCGAGGGGATTGCTGTATCATCGCTATCGACTCGACGAGCGGGGCGATATCCAGGAGGCAAAGATCGTGCCGCCCACTTCGCAGAACCAGAAGACGATCGAGAACGATCTCCGGCGTCTCGTGCCGGACTTTCTGCATCTGGATGACGACGGCCTGCAATGGCAGTGCGAGCAGGCGATCCGCAACTACGATCCCTGCATCTCCTGCGCCACGCATTTTCTCAAAATCCATCGCGAAACCGTTTCGGCATGACACGGGCCGTGGTGATCGGAGTTGGCAATGCCCTGCGCGGTGATGATGCCGCCGGATTGCTCGTGGCCCGAGGGCTGTCCGGGCGTGGGATCGAGAATGTCCACGAATCGTCGGGTGAAACGGCGTCCCTCATGGAACTCTGGGAGGGTGCCGATGTGTTGCTGCTGGCGGATGCGGCGCAATCCGGTGCGGAGCCGGGGACGGTCTTGCGTTTCGACGGCTCCGAGACTCCGCTGCCCGAGGCGTTCCCGCCCTGCTCCACGCACGCTTTCGGGCTCGCCGAGGCCGTGGAACTGGCGAGATCGCTGGGAACCCTGCCGCCGCGCGTGATCGTGTTCGGGATCGAGGGAAGGTCGTTCGATCATGGCGCGTCCCCCGGCCCCGAGATCGTGGCGGGAGTCGCCGAAGCTTCCCGTTTGATCGAAGAGGAACTGAAACGCTGAGCGACCCCCATGCACGAGTTGTCACTCATCAACGACCTGCTCCGCAAGATCGACTCCGTGGTGAAAGCCAACGGGGGCAAACGGGCGGTGGCCGTGGAAGTGTGGTTGGGTGCGCTCAGTCATCTTTCAAGGGACCGGTTCGCCGACTATTTCGAAGAGTTCTCCCGGGGCACGGTTGCCGAAGGCGCCTGGTTGGACATCCACGTTTCCGACGACAACGCCGATCCCAACGCTCAGCAGATTCTACTGCGGAACCTCGAAGTGGAGATTGAAGAATCGCGCGTTGAATGACTGAGTACGCGCGGCATAGGCTCGAGATCATCGGCGCCGTTCAGGGCGTTGGCTTTCGACCGTTTGTCAGCCGCCTTGCCAGCGAGCTGGGACTCGCCGGGTGGGTCTGCAATTCCCTCGCGGGGCTTGACGTGGAAATCGAAGGCCCCGCCGAAGCCTGCGCGGTCTTTCTGCGGCAGGTCCGCGGGAACCCGCCACCCCACGCGAGGGTTCGAAGCGTCACGGAATCAAGCCTGCCGCTCGAAGGGGTATCGAGCTTCGTCATTCGCGAATCTCAGACGGCGCCTCCTGCTGCCGCCACCACCGAAATCGTCCCTGATCTCGCCACCTGCGTGGACTGTGTGCGCGAAATCTTCGATTCCGCGAACCGGCGCCACGGCTATCCGTTCACTAACTGCACCCAGTGTGGCCCGCGGTTCAGTATCGTCCGCTCTCTGCCCTATGACCGGGCCCGCACGACGATGCACGAGTTCACGATGTGTTCCGAATGTCGTGCCGAATATGAATCGCCATCCGACCGCCGCTTTCACGCGCAGCCGAATGCCTGTCCGAAATGCGGACCCCGGCTGGCTTTCGCCGATGCCCCGGGTCGGGTGCTCGCGCATCGCGAGGAAGCGCTCGAACGCGCCGCGCGGGCCATCGAAGCGGGACAGGTCATCGCCGTGAAAGGCATCGGAGGATACCATCTCATGGCGGACGCGCGTTCCACGTCGGCCATCGAAACGCTCCGGCTTCGAAAGCGACGCTCCGCCAAGCCGCTCGCCGTGATGGTGCCCGATCTCGGTGACGCGCGTGCCCGTTGCGAAATGTCGGCCCTGGAAGAGCGCTTGCTCACTTCGGCGCGGGCTCCCATCGTTGTTTTGCGAAGACGCAACGACGACGATCTGCCTTTGATCCTGGCTCCGGGAAATCCTGACCTTGGCGTGATCTTGCCCTATTCGCCTTTGCATCACCTGCTCATGCAACGGCTCGGGTTTCCCATTGTCGTCACGAGCGCGAACGTTTCCGACGAGCCGCTTTGCACGGATAACGACGACGCTTTCCATCGCCTGCGAGGTCTTGCGGATGCGTTCCTCATTCACGACCGTCCCATTGAACGGGCCCTCGATGACTCGGTGGTTCGAGTGGCGGCGGGACACGAGCTGGTGTTGCGGCGAGCCCGCGGCTATGCGCCCTTTTCACTGGGAGCCGAACTGACGCCGGTCCTTGCCGTGGGCGGCGATCAGAAAACATCGATCGCCGTCACCGGCCCGTTCGGGGTTCGCTGTGGACCCCACGTGGGCGATCTGGAAACCGAAGCCGCCCAGGAGACTTTCACGGCGCAATGTCGCGATTTCCCCGCGCTCTGCGGGGTGCGGCCTCGTGCCATCGCCTGCGACGCGCACCCGGGGTATCACGGCGGGCGCCTGGCCGCCGGGATGGGATTGCCGCTGGTAACGGTGCAACATCATCATGCCCACATCGCGGCCTGTCTCGCCGAGCACGAACTGGACGAAGAGGTCCTCGGAGTGGCCTGGGACGGCACCGGTCATGGTCCCGACGGCACGATCTGGGGAGGCGAGTTTCTCCTGGCTTCCCGCCGTGAATTCAGGCGTCTGGCGCACCTGCGATGGTTTCCGTTACCCGGCGGCGAATTGTCCGTTCGCCAACCAAGGTACGCCGCGCTCGGTTTGCTCGCCGAAGCGGGAATCCCGATTGAAGACACGCCGCTCGGAGCCGCTTTTACCAGCGAAGAGCTCACCATCGCTCACAGGCAGATTCAACGCGGCATCAACGTGCCTTTCACCTCCAGCGCGGGACGGCTGTTCGATGCCGTGGCAGCCCTGCTCGGATTGCGCTGGCGAAACGAGTTCGAGGCCCAGGCGGCCATGGAATTGGAACACGCCGCCGGCGTGGGCGACGGCGCCTTCATTCCCCTCGCGCTGGAGTCTGGAATACTCGACTGGGAACCGGTCGTTCGCGGACTGCTGGAGGACTTGCGAAACAGGGTGCCCGGCCCGACCATCGCCGCCCGGTTCATTGATTCCATGGCCCACGCCATTCTTCTGGTCGCCAGGGATTCCGGAAAAGGGATCGTGGCGCTTGGCGGCGGGTGTTTTCAGAACGTCCGCCTGTTGGAGTCGACGGTTGCGAGACTCCAGGCGGAGGGGTTTATTGCCCTCTGGCCTCGTCAGGCGCCGCCGAACGATGGTGGCCTTGCTCTCGGGCAGGCTGTCGTGGCGACGGCGCGATTTCCCGATCCAGTTTCGTAATTTTATGTGCCTCGCGATTCCCGGAAAAATTCTCGAAGTGACGGAAGGGGATGATCCTTTGTTTCGCACCGGGCGCGTCTCCTTCGAGGGCATCGTCAAGGACGTCCATCTCGCCTATACGCCAATGGTGAAACCGGGCGACTACGTGTTGGTTCATGTCGGCTTCTCGATCGCCGTGGTGGACGAGGCGGAAGCGCGAAAGACGCTGGGAATGCTGGTCGCTGATGAGCAGAGTCCGGACAGTTAGCCGGCTTTTTCAGGAAGCGGGGAAGTCGGGCTCCGGCGGTCGATCACCGTTGCCGCTGACGGATGATTCACGGTTTTGAATGCTCGGGCGCCGGTGCCGGCATGGAGGCCAGGTAGGCGACGATATTGAGCATGTCTTCGGAAGTGAGGTTCGCCACCACCGGCTTCATCAGCGCGGCCATCTCGCCGTTGCGGGTTCCCTGCTTGATGTCGTTCAGCTGTCGGGCCAGGTAACTGGGAGACCGGGCGGCGATCCCGGGAATGTTTCCGATGCCGTTGAGGTCGGGACCGTGGCAGATGGCGCACTGGAGAGTCTTTCCCTCGCCTCCTCCGTAGACCAGGGCGGCGCCTTTCTGAATCGCTCCCTTGGGAACGTAGGCGACGAAACCGGATCTCGGATTCCGTAGGAATTCGGTCTCGTGAGGGTGGACCGGAGATTCGATGATGCGTTTTCCGATCGGTTCCGTTCCCGCACCGTCTCCCTCGATCGGGATGTGAAGTCCGCCGCGCAGGTAGGTTTTTGGGACGGTATCGGTTTCGATGACCTCGATCCATTTCGTCCATTTCATGGATTCAAAGTATTTCGCACACTCCTCGATCTCTTCCTCGGTCATGCCCTTGGCGGTATCGACCATCAGCCCGTAGTTCGACTTGCGAGGGTCGGCGCAGTTTCGCACGCCCGCCTTCATGTCTCGCAGTTGCTGGATGAGATAGCGGTGATCCTGCCCGGCGGGCGGGGCGTTTTCCGCCTTTCCCTTTCCGTTCGGATAGTGACAAAGGGCGCAGGCGATGACCTTTCGCGATGGATCGCCCTTGGCGTAGATTTCGGGCATCTCGGGATGATCGCCGGGATACCAGTCGGCCGGCGGTCCCTGGAACATGACGCCGTCGACTCTGCCCAGGATCTCATCGCGGGTGAAAGTCAGGGGTGTATCCGGCAGATTATGCTTTTTGTCATCTTCCGGCAGCGGCGGCGGTTCCTCGATCGTGATCGCATAGGCCCAGGCCAGTTCGACAAGATGGTCCGGCAGTGGCTGTGCTTCGTCGGCCCCTTTGAGTCGGGAAAGTGAGAGCGAACCGGCGCCGACGAGAAGAATCACGCTGGCGATGCGGAGGGAAATGCGGGGGATGGGAATCTTCATGTCAGGCAAATTCGGGCGTTGCGAGAGCCGGGGATAGAATAGGTTGCGACCAAGGCCGGGCCTTGGTTGGTATTTCGGCGGGGAGCAGAAGTCAAGGCCGGCCGGGCGGAACGCCGGATCCCGGTATGGCGGAATTCGGTCATTTGCGGTCGATGAAACTCGTCCCGCGACTGGTACGCCGCCTGCGGAAGGAGGAGGCGGCGCGATGACTTGCGAATTGAACTCGTTGGCCTGTGGGGTTTGGAAGGCGGTGCAGAGACTGCC
>JAGRPB010000116.1 GCA_020439945.1 Verrucomicrobiia bacterium | reverse complement strand
ATCCGCACGCCGCTCAAGGACAGCGGATTTTTCTACACCGGCTTCACGACGGCCGGTTACCTCGAAGAGCATCTGGGTGACAGCCGCCACCAATCGCTCATCGAGCAACGCGATCTGAATGAGGGTTACCTTTCCGACCTCGACGCGGGCGTCCTCACCCTGAAAAACGGTCAGTTGATGGATGCCGACGGCAACGTGCTGGAGGAAGACTACGATCCGCAATACAGCGAAAACATTCTCACCCAGATCGAGCAACTCCTCGCCCCGCGCGGTTATGGCCGCTTCGACACCTACCACGAACTGCTCTATCCCTTCGACCTCGGCGGAGTCCTGAATGTGGTGCCGAAGATTGGTGGTGGCTATTCCAATTACTCCAGCATCGACGCGCCGGGTATCGATTCGTTCGACCGGTCGATCTTCCACGCCGGTGTCGACACGTCGATGAAGTTCTCGAAGCACTACAACGATCTCTACAATCGTGCGCTGGGCATCGACGGCATCCTCCACGTCTTCCAGCCCTATGTGAATTACTCCTTCGTGAGCACCGACGAAATCGGCAGCAACTTCACCCCGATCGATCGCCTCACCCCGACCACCCGTCTCCGTCCCATCGATCTGCCGATGTTCACGGCCACGGACCAGATCCAGGACTGGCAGATCGCCCGGATCGGGACGTTCAACCGCTTCCTCACCAAGCGAAACGGCGGCACCCACAACTGGCTGACGTTGAACTCCTATTTCGACAGCTACATCGACGATCCCGAGTTCGACCGGAATTTCTCGAACTTCTTCAACCAGGTCACCTGGTCGCCACTGCCCTGGCTGTCGGCCCGGATCGATTCGCAGCTGCCTCTGTTCGGTGAGGACATGGATTTCACGGAAAACTCCAGCTCGCTCTACTTCATGCCGAGCGACTGGTTCCAGTTTTCGGTGGGGTATTACTACCTGAACGATCACCCGTTCTTCCGCGACTCGAACCTGATGTCCTTCAGCACCTACACCCGTCTCTCGGATGAGTGGGGCTTCAGCACGGTTCACCGTTTTGAAGCGGAGGACAATACGCTGGAAGTGCAGCAATATCAGATTCACAAGGACCTCTCCAGCTGGACCGCCAGTCTCGGTGCCATCGTGCGTGACAATCGCCGCGGTGATGACGAGTTCGGCATCCTGCTGAGCCTGACCCTGAAGGCCTTCCCCAAGATCACGGTCCCGCTCGATCTGGAGCCGGGTGGGGGTGAGTGATTTGAGGTGACCCGAGACGTGCGTCCGGCCAAGGTCGCGACCCGATGGCGTTCGACCTCATCTTCCTATTCCTCGTCTTCTTCCTATTCTTCTTTTGTGTAGTGGCCCACGCTCTGGCGAGCGCGGCTACGGCATGACCTGGAACACTTCAAGGCACCCGGCTCCGGGCACCGGCAGGGATGCAGGTGTCACACTGATTGGGGTGCCGGGTTATCAGAAAGTCTTGGGGCATTCATCCGATGAAACCGCAGGGGAATAGGAAGAAGACGAGGAATCGGAAGATGATGGCGATCTTCGATCGCTCAGAGTGGCTCGTCCTGGCCGATGATCTGGACTTCGGTCTCGAGCGCGATGCCCCGCTTTTCGCGAGCTTCGCTCTTGATGCGGGCGATGAGGTCGAGCACCTGCTGCGCGGTGGCGTCGCCGTCGTTGACGATGAAATTGCCGTGAACCTCGCTGACGCGGGCGCCGCCGATCCCGGTGTCTTTCAGGCCCATCTCATCGACCAACTGACCGGCGCCGATGGGACCGGGATTCTTGAAAATGCAGCCCGCGCTCGCGGCGACGGGTTGGGAGATGCGGCGCTTGGATTTCGAGGCTTCCAGTTTGTTTTCGATGACATCGGCCGATTCGGGCGTACCGCGAAAGGTGGCCGAGATGGCGACGTTGTGGGCCAGTTCCGGCACATTGCGGTAGTGATGGACGATCTCTTCGGCGCTTTTTTCGATGATGTTCCCCACCCCGTCGATCATGCGGACGCCGACCACCTGGCCGAACATCTCCGCGCCCATGGCGCCGGCATTCATGCGCAGGCTGCCGCCGACGTTGCCGGGGATGCCTTCCATCCACTCGAATCCGCCGAGACCGGCGGACTGGGCGGCGGCGGCGAGGGCCTTGAGTTTCACGCCGGCTCCCGCGGTGACGAGATCGCCCTCGACGTGGAGGATGGAAAACTCGCCCCGCACCGGATTGACGACCACGCCGGGAATGCCGCCGTCGCGGACCAGCAGATTCGATCCGCGGCCAATGACGCGAAACGGCGCGCCCTTATCGCAGCAATATTTCACCACCCGCGCCAATCCGGCGATGGTGGACGGCTCCAACCAGAACTGGGCGGGGCCACCCACTTTGAGCGTGGTGTGTTTCCGCATCGGTTCGTAGAGTTTCACCGGTGAGGCGGGCTCGGCGAGCACGGAACGGAGTTCGTCGAGCGTGGCCAGGTCCTCGGCCAGGCGGGTGCCGGCTTCGTGAATGTTTCCGGCCCCGAGCGTGAGCAGCCAGTCGCCTTCGCGCAGGCGGCTGCCCACGGCGAGATGCAGGGTGGCGAGATCGGGATGGGAAAAGGCCTTCACGCCATCGCCGAGACGCTCCACCGACTCGACGATGGTATTGCCGCTGACGCCTTCGATGGGCGCTTCGCTGGCGGGATAAACATCCGTGACCCAGAGTTCGTCCACGCCGTCGAAGGCGGAGCCGAATTCCTCCTTGAGCAATTGGGTCCGGGTGAAGCGGTGCGGCTGGAACAGGCAGATCAAGCGACCCGGATGCTGGGACCGGGCGGTCTGGATGGTGGCGGCGATCTCGGTGGGGTGATGCCCATAGTCATCGACGATGGTGACAAAATCGTTCTGCCGTTTCATCTCGAAACGCCGCCGGGCGCCACGGAAGCTGGAGAGCGCCTCGTCGATACGATCCAGCCGGACGCCGATCTCGTCGGCCAGCGCGATGACCGCCAGAGCGTTCAGCACGTTGTGGCGTCCGGGAATGCCGAGGCGCACCCGGCCCATCAGTTCACCCTTTTTCAGGATGGTAAACTCGGTGCCCGCGCCTTTCGGCGAAAGGTCGGTCGCGGAGTAGTCGCAATCTGGGCGCCATCCGTAGCTGATGGCGCCCTCCCGATCACCCGCGACGGAGCGGGCGTTCGCGTCTTCGCCGCAGTAGATCACCTTGCCTCGAGTCTGGTCGCAAAAGCGGGAGAACACGGCCTTGATGGCATCGAGATTCTCGTAAAAATCGAGGTGCTCGGCTTCGACGTTCAGGAGGATGGCGTGCTCGGGTTCGAAATTCGTCAACGTGCCGTCGCTTTCGTCGCCCTCGGCCACGAACCATTCGCCTTCGGGATCCCAGCAGGCGTTGCGTCCCAGGATCGGGATTTCGGCGCCGACGTAATGGGACGGCGATTTGCCCCCGACCCGCAGAGTGTGGGCGGCCAGCGCGGAGGTCGTCGTCTTTCCATGGGTGCCTGCCACGACGATGCCCCGGCGACCGTTCATGATCGCGGCGAGCGCTTCGGCACGCCGCAGGCAGGGAATTTTTGCCTCGATGGCCGCATCGTAGGCCAGGTTCCCCGGTTTGATGGCACTGGAATAAACCACCACGTCCGCATTGGCCACGGCGTCGGCGGAATGCGGGCTCGAAAAAACCAAACCGGAAGCGGCGAGACGCTCAGTTTCCTCCGTGGTGACGCGGTCCGATCCGGAAACCCGGTGGCCCAGGCCCATCAGCAGCGAGGCCAGTCCGCTCATGCCCGAGCCCGCCACGCCGATCAGGTGGACGCGTACCGGGGACTCGGTTCCGGCAGAAAATTTAGCCGCCCACTCTCTTACCAATTCGTTTTCCATGATCAAAATCGCTTCCCCTGTGCCCCGGAATCGCTTGAGGGTCAATTCCGAATCGCCCGAATGTCGGCCGGATACTCAGTCGCCCCGGCCCGCCAAGATCGACTGACCAATGAGATCGCAAATGGCGCCGCTGGCGCCGGGAGTCGCGAAGGCTTTCATCGCGATGCCCATCCACTGCAACTCGGTCTCATCCTCGAGCAACGCCACCAGGCGATCGGCGAAAGTTTCCTCGTCCAGTTCGTCCTGCGGCCAGAGACGCGCGGCCCCGGCTTCAGCGAAACCCTCGGCATTGCGCGTCTGGTGATCGTGCGCCGCAAAGGGATAGGGCACCAGAACGGCGGGAAGTCCGTAGGCGGCCAGTTCGGTGAGAGTGGAGGCGCCCGACCGGCACACCACCAGATCCGCGGCGGCCAGCGCCATCTGCATTTCGGCGCAGAAAGGGATCACCGTGGTGGTCAGATCGGCGGGCGCGTTCTCGTGCGCGGGTTTCACCAGGCCGAAGTCCTGCGGGCCGCTGATGTGCAGCACCTGGACGCTTTCGGCGGGCAGTTTTTCGAGCGCCTGCGCCGTCAGTTCGTTGAGACGTCGGGCACCCTGGCTGCCGCCCATGACCAGAAGCGTGTGGCGATCCGGCCGCAGACCAAAGTGCGCGAGGGCGGTCGCCCGGTCGGGAATGGTCGCGAGAGACGGGCGCAGGGGCGTGCCGACCACGGACACCTGGCGCTTGCCGAAGTGCTTGGCGCAGGTCTCAAAACCGACCAGCGCACGGGTGGAAAAGCGGGCGTTGAGCAGATTGGCGCGACCCGGAATCGCATTCGATTCATGGATGAAGGTGGGCAGTCCGCGCATCCAACCCGCCACCAGGGGGGCGGTAGAAGTGAAGCCGCCCATCCCGAGCACGGCGTCGGCATTGAAGGCTTTGATGAGTTTCCGGCTGTGCGCGAGGCCTTTCAGAAAGCCGATGCCGAAGCCGATCATCTTCGGGGATAGCAGCCTGGGCATCGCAATGCTCTGCTGTCGCTCGAAGCGCAGGTGGCCGTAGCCCTCGGTGGCGAGGGTATCGATCTGTTTTTCCGAAATGATGAGCAAGGCTTCCCCTCCCCTCGCCCGCCATTCCTCGGCCACGGCGATGCCGGGAAAGAGGTGTCCGCCGGTGCCGCCGCAGGCGACGACCAGGCGTTTGCCTGAAATAGTGCTCAGTGATTCGGATGCGGATGGGCCGGATGGTGTCTCAGTCGCCATGATGAAGGGACACCAACCTTAGTGTGAATCGCGAGCTTGTCACCTGGCAGGCAATGGGAATAAGGAAGGCAGGAAAGCAGGAAGAGTTTCTATTTTTCAGCCGCGGCCACCGGGCGGGATATCGTCAAGTAATAACCCGTCTCTATTTTTCCTGCTTTCCTGCCTTCCTAATTCATTTTCCTGTATTCCCCGATTAGAGGCGCGGGGTGATGCGTTTGCCGTTCACCCAGTAGCGGTTTTCGGCGACGGTTTCGCGGCCCTGGCGATAGATATTCAGGAGAATGCCGACGGCGGTCATCGCAGTGAGGAGCGCGGTGCCCCCGTAGCTGACGAAGGGCAGCGGCAGACCGGTGTTCGGCAGGACGGCGGTGGTCACCCCGATATTCAGGGCCGCCTGAAAGGAAATGAAACACACCATGCCGAGACCGAGAACCCGGCCGAAGGCGTCGGGCGCGTGAAACGAAATGGTGATGCCCGCGACCGCGAGCAGGACAAAGGCGAACACCACCAGCAGGGTGAACGCGAGGCCAAGCTCCTCACCGATCATGGGAAAAATGAAGTCGGTGTGGGCAAAGGGCATGTAGAGCATCTTCAGACGGCCCTCGCCCAGTCCCCGACCGGAGACGCCGCCGGAACCGAGCGCCATCAGGCCGATCCATTGCTGGAAAGCGAAGCCGAGCTTGTTTCCCTCGATGTCGAGGTAGGCCATGATACGTGCGAAACGATTGGGATCGTATTTCACCAAGAGCGCCAGCGCGGCCGTTCCCGAGACCGCCAAGCCGGTCAGGTAACGGATTCTGACGCCCACCACGAAGAGCAGGGTGAAACAGGTGGCGGACAGCACGGCCGCCGTTCCCATGTCCTTTTCAAACAACACCAGGACGATGAGCAATCCCGCCAGTGACAGCGGATAGAGAAATCCCCGCAGCGGATGCCGCCCGCTGTCGGGATACATGGCAAACCACCAGCCAAGCATGATGGCCATGGTCAGTTTCGCCATTTCCGATGGCTGCATCCGCAGGGCGGACAGACCGACCAGCTTGGCGCTGATCCAACGTCGTTCGCCGTTCACCTCCGTCCCAATGCCGGGAATGTAGCAGAGCAGTAGCAGAAAGGCGGTGATCCCGAAGATCCACCAGGCCCGTTTCTGCATCCAGTGGTAGTCGATGCATGCCGCCCCGGCACAACACAGGCCTCCCAATAATAGCCAGACCGCCTGACGCTTCGCATCCTGATAGATGTCATCCGCCGGCGAAGTCGCACTGAACGCACAGGTGCTGATCAGCATGACCACGCCGAGTCCGAGGAGGAAACCCACGGCGATGAGAAGAGTGGGAGCGCTGCGTTTGGCCATTGTCGGGAAAGTGATTGATCGGGATACCAAAAAAGGCTTCGGACATCCGCCGCTCTCCCGATCATGGGAGAGCGACGGTCACAAGTCCGAAAGATTAGCCGGGCAAGAAACCGTAGAACCGATCAGGGAACCCGGAGGGTCTGTCCGGCCTGAAGGTTTTCCGGTCTCTCAATGCCGTTCGCGGCCATCAGGTCCTGGTATTTGATACCGAACTGACGGGCGATGCCGAAGAGCGTGTCGCCACGCTGCACCTGGTAGCTGTCCTTCTTTGAAGCTTGAGTGGGTGCGGGATCTTTCTTCGCGATCAGCTTGGGCGCGACGGGAGCCGGGGCCGGAGTGGGTTTGGGAGCAGGTTTGGCCACTTCCACCGGTTTGGGCTGAGGCTTGGGCTCGACCTTCGGCGCGGGAGCCGGAGGCGTAGTGTCGCCCGCGGCGGCGAGGGCCGACTGCGGTTCGGCCGGAGCCGGGGCCGGAGCGTTCGCCACTTTCGGGACCCGAATCCAACTACCCACGGCGAGGGCGCTGCCTTCGTCACGGTTGTTGATTTCGCGGATCTCCGAGGCGCTGACGCCGAGTTTCTTCGCGATGCTGATCAAGCTCTCGCCGGAACCGACCCGGTATTCCTGGTATTCGGTCGCGGACGGATGATCGACGAGCAGCGGCTTCTCGATCGTGCCCGCGGCGGCGGCTTCGGTGGCCGGTTGATCGCTTTTCGCGGCGCTTTCATCCGTGGCCGGCGTGGTGTCGGTCGTGGATTCGGTCGCGGCGATGGCGGCTAGCGCTTCGGGAGTCGAAGCTTTCTCCACCATCTTGAAGGCGAGAATCCCGCCCACGGCGACGACGTGGAGAATCAGAACGATGGTGAACACTCGCGTCAGGCGGACATCGGGTGTGTCGAGGTACCAGTCCTGCTCTTCGGTCACGTGGGCCGGAAGCTGGGTCTGGGCGAAGAGGCGGCCAATGAAACCATCGCTGGTTTTCTGGACGCTCGTGCTGGACTTGCGTTTCTTTGTCATGGCTTTTGTGTTGTTGCTACTTGCTTACTTGCTTGGCTTGGGGGTTGAGAATATTCCGGGGGTGTCTGTCAGGTCAGCGATTCCACGGCCCGTCGAAAGACGTCGCCGCGCTCGGCATAACCGGAAAACATGTCGAAACTGGAGGTACCGGGAGAAAAGAGGACGGTCTGGCCCGGCTGTGCCGCCGCCGCCGCCATCCGGGTGGCCTCCTCGAGGCTGCCGGCGATCTCGCACGAGACCGTGTCGCTCCAGAGATTGGCGATGCGTTGGCCGATCTCGCCGATGCAGATCGCGTGATCGACCGCGCCCGGCAGGAGCGAGGTGATTTCGGAAAAATCGAGGCCCTTCTCCTTGCCGCCCACGATGAGGACGACCGGACTTTCCTGGCCGCGCAGCGAACTGGCGAGGGCGTGGAGATTGGTGGCTTTCGAATCGTTGATGAACAGCGAACCGTTCACGATGCCGACCGGTTCGCAGCGATGGTGCGGCGGCTCGTACTGGCGAATCGTTTCCAGGACGCCATCCAGATTGACGCCGAGACATTTCGCGGCCGCGAGCGCCGCCATCACGTTCTCGGCGTTGTGTTTGCCATGCAGTTTGACGGTAGAAAATTCCAGCAGCGGCTCCCCACCGAATCGAATCCATCCCTCGACGAAATCGAAGTCGGCCGGAGTGCCGAAGGCGGAAAAACCGGTCGTCTGAGCGGCGAATTCTCCGGGAGATTCGGCGGCATTGATGACGGCGAAATCCTCGGCGGTCTGGTTTTCGAAGATCCTCAGCTTCGCGGCGCGGTAATCGTCAATGGAGGCGTAGCGATCGAGGTGATCCGGCGCGAAATTCATCCACACCGCCACTTTGGGGCGAAAGGTGGTGATGGTTTCCAACTGGAAGGAACTGATCTCCAGGGTGATGACGTCGAACTTTTCGCCGGAACGAATCACTTCGGAAAAGGCGAGCCCGTAGTTGCCGGACGCCACGGTGTGGAGGCCACCCGCCTCGAGGACGGCGGCGGTCAGCTCGGTGGTGGTGGTCTTGCCGTTGGTGCCGGTGATGCCGACCACGGGGCAATCGCAGTGTTGCCAGGCGTATTCGATCTCGCCGACGAGAGGCGCTCCGGTGCCGGAGAAAGCCTGGGCGATGGGCCAGGAAACATCGATGCCGGGACTGACCACGACGAGGTCGAGATCGGCCGGTGCAGTCAGGGCTTCATCGCCGAAGACGCACACGATTCCTTCGGCCTGGAGAGTTTCTCCGGTCGGGGCGAGTTTCTCGGGATCGCCGGAATCGTAGACACCCACCCAGGCGGCACCGCCGGCCACGGCCAGACGCGCGGCAGCGAGGCCGCTGGCCCCGGCGCCGAGTATCGCGATGCGTTGTCCCTGGGAAATCATTCGGTGTTGTCGGTGTCTTGCTTGATCAACGAAGTTTCATGGTCGCCACGCCGACCAGCGCGCAGATGATGGAGGCAATCCAGAAGCGGGTGATGACGCGGCTTTCCTTCCAGCCCATCAGTTCGAAATGGTGATGCAGCGGCGCCATCTTGAAGATGCGCTTGCCGGTGAGTTTGAAACTGGCGACCTGGAGGATGACGGACATGGCCTCGGCCACGAACACGCCGCCGACGATGACGAGAAGGATTTCCTGCTTACAGCAGATGGCCACCATTCCCAGCATGCCGCCGATGGAGAGCGAGCCGGTGTCGCCCATGAAGACCCGAGCCGGGTGGCAGTTGAACCAGAGGAATCCGAGTCCCGCGCCCAGCAGCGCCGCGCAGAAGATCGCGACCTCACCCACGAGAGGGTTGAAGGGAAAATAGAGGTAATCCGCCGCGACGGCATTCCCGGCGACATAAGCAAAAATCGTGTAGGCCGCCGCGGTCGTGAGAGTGCAGCCGGTGGCCAGACCATCGAGACCGTCAGTGAGATTGACCGCATTCGAGCACCCCACCACCACGACCGGCAGGACGAGCACGGAGAAGATCCCCATGTCCTTGACGATAGGCTCCTTGAGGAACGGCACGTAGAGCTGGCGGATGAAGGCGGAAGTCTCGGGCCGGAGATAGAGATAAAGCACCGCGCCGAGGGCGATGGTGAACTGGGCGATCAGCTTGACGCGCCCGCTGACACCGGCCGAGCTTTTCCGGGTCACCTTGCGATAGTCGTCGAAGAATCCGAGCAGGCCGGTGCCGAAGGTCACGAAGAGCAGCGTGCCGATGAAGGGATTGGTGGGGATGGCCCACAGCACCACCGCGGCGATGACGGCTCCCACGATCATGATTCCCCCCATCGTCGGCGTGCCGCCCTTGCCGCCGTGCAGTTCGGCCAGCTTGTGAACTTCCTCAGCGGTGCGGATGGGCTGACCGATCTTCAACGCCGTGAGACGCAGGATCAGGCGGTCGCCAAAGATCACACAGAGCAGGAACGCCGTCAGGCACGCGCCGGCGGCGCGGAACGTCGAGTAGCGAAAGACGTTCAGAACGTCGAACTGATCGGAAAACTGATGAAGAAAATACAGCATGATTTCAATTCGTCTGGCTCTCCCGTTCGCCAAATGCCTCGATCACCTTTTCCATTCCCGATGACCGGCTTCCTTTAACCAAAACAATGTCTCCCGGCGCGACGACTCCGACCAACTGGGTGGCGGCGGCTTCGTGATCGGCGGCCCAGAGGATCGCCCCCCCTTTTTCACCGGCGCCTTCGAGGATGAGTTTTCCCGCTTCGCCGACCGCGATCAGCGTGTCGATGCCCGCGGCGACAGCGGCTTCGCCGAGAGCGATGTGTTCGCGTTCCTCGTGCTCGCCCAACTCGGCCATCCGGCCCAGCACCGCGATGCGGCGGCCCTGCGTTTCCATCGCGGCCAGGGTGGCCAGCGCGGCGCGCATGGAATCCGGATTCGCGTTGTAGCTGTCGTCGAGAAACTCGATGCCTCCGGCCTCGCGTCGCTGCAATCGACCGCCGGAGAGCCGAGCTTCGGAAAGTGCGTCGGCCACGGCGAGGAGCGAGAGTCCCCGTTCCAGTCCGACCGCCGC
The DNA here is from genome assembly GCA_020439945.1 of Verrucomicrobiia bacterium. Classification (GTDB taxonomy): domain Bacteria; phylum Verrucomicrobiota; class Verrucomicrobiia; order Verrucomicrobiales; family DEV007; genus JAEUHH01. Next base: position 7,433 of record JAGRPB010000116.1, on the reverse strand, counting down.
CGCCAACACCGCGTTGGCAACCATGTGCGCTCCGGGAACCGGGAGGCTCACCTCGACCGATTCGCCGGCAGCGGACAACACGAAGGCCATTCCCGCAGCGGTGGGTTTCAGATCGCTCGCCACCACGTCGCCGGTATCGATGCCGGCGGTGATGACCCGCGCCCGGCAGCGGCCGCGAATCGAGTCGGTGTACTCGTCGTTGGCATTGAGCACCACGAATCCGTCCGGACCAACGGCTTCGGCCAGCATCCCCTTTTCCTCCGCGATGGCTTCGCGGGTTTTCATGTGCTCGATGTGGGCGGTGCCGACATTGGTGATGACCGCCGCGTCGGGAGCCGCGATCTCGGCGAGCACCTCGATCTCTCCGGGATGGTTCATGCCCATCTCCCAGACGCCGATCTCGTCGTCGGCTTCCGTTTTCAGAATCGTCTGGGGCAGACCGATGTGATTGTTCAGGTTGCCCGGCGTGGCGTTAACCTTGCCGGATTTCGTCAGCACGGCGGAGAGAAAATCCTTGGTCGAAGTCTTGCCATTGCTGCCGGTCAGGCCGACCACGAAGAGATCGGGGCGCGAACGGCGATAGCGCAGCGCGAGGTGCTGCAAGGCGGTGAGGGTGTCGCTGACGTGAACGATCCCACCGGTGAAACTCTCGCTGGAAAGCGGCAGGTCGCTGACCACGATGGCCGCCACGCCCGCGTCGCCTGCTTCCTGGATGAAACGATGCCCGTCGAAACGCTCCCCTTTCAACGCGAGGAAGAGTTCGCCGCCCGCCAGCTTCCGCGAGTCGGTGGACAACGACGCGATGGTATCCGCGGGACGCCCCTGGATGAGCGTTCCGTCGCACCAATCGGCAATCTGTTTCAGCGTGGTGGCCTGCATTCCGGTTAGCGAATCGTTTCTCCGTAGGTACCCTCCGACTTGGCGGCAATGACCTGCCGCGCAACCTTGCGGTCATCGAAGGGGTGCTTCACCCCGTTGATTTCCTGATAGTCCTCGTGGCCTTTGCCCGCGATGAGGACGATGTCGCGCTCGCCGGCCAGTTCGATGGCCCGGGCGATGGCGTCGCGGCGGTTTTCGATCACCTCGACCCGGTTGCCGCTCATCCCGGCGCGAGCCTGCAGGATGATCTCTTCGGGGTCCTCGGTCCGCGGATTGTCGGAGGTGATGATGGAGAAATCACTGAGCCGGTCGGCCACGCCGCCCATGATGGGGCGCTTGGTCCTGTCCCGGTCGCCGCCGCAGCCGAACACCGTGATGAGGCGGCGGGGCTTGAGTTCGCGCAGCGTCTTGATCGCATTTTCCAGCGCGTCCGGAGTGTGGGCGTAATCGACGTAGACGCGATAGTTGATCTGGCGATCGGAGACCGACTCGAGTCGTCCCGGCACCTGCGGCGCGGTCTCTAGGTGCTTCACCGCTTCGCGGAAATTCAGCCCGACAGAATGCGCCGCCGCCAGGGCCGCGAGGGTGTTGTAAACGTTGAAGCGGCCGATCAACGGCGTCTTCACCAGCACCTGCCGGCCCTGCATGGCGAGGGTGAACTGAGTGCCGTTGAAATCGATGCGGATATTGCTCGCCTTGAAATCGCAGGTGGCGTTCTGCCCGAAGGTGAACATCCGGGTGCCCGGGAAGCTCTCCTTGGTGAGGCGCTCGCCGTAGCGGTCGTCGCGATTCACGATCAGGGCCGGGGCGTTTTTACCGGACTCGCCCTGGGCGGAGATCTGCTCGAACAGAAGACGCTTCGCCGCGAAGTAGGCGTCCATCGTCTTGTGAAAATCGAGGTGATCCTGCGTCAGGTTGGTGAAGATCCCGGCGGCGAACCGGACTCCGGCCACGCGCTTGAGGACGAGACCGTGCGAGCTGACTTCCATCGCCGCGCCACGGCAACCGGCTTCGCGCATGTCGGCAAAGAGCGACTGCAGGTCGGCCGATTCCGGCGTGGTGTGCGGCGCGGGGAGAATGTTTTCACCCACCTGATACTGGAAGGTGCCGACGAGCCCGGCCCGGAACCAACTGGCGGCCATCAGGTAGTGAGTCAGGAAAGCAGTGGTCGATTTCCCGTTCGTGCCGGTGACTCCGACAACCGGAAAGTCGTGGGACGGATGCCCGAAGAACGTGGCCGCCGCCGCCGCCATGGCCGCCCGCGCGTCCGACACCAGCACCCACGGCACCGGGCAGTCGGCGGGATACGGCTTCTGGGAAAGGATCGCCGCGGCGCCGTTTTCGATGACCGAATCGACGAAGTCATTGCCATCCACCTTCTCGCCCGGAAGCGCGCAGAACAGCCTACCCGGACCCGCTTTCCGCGAATCATAGCAAATGCCATCGATCTCCGTATCGAGCGGTCCCGATACGGATTTCACGGCCAGATCTGCGATGATTTCAGCGAGTTTCATTCGTTGGTTTCGGCATTTCCCGAAAGCAACAGGGTTGGGTCGTGGACCTAACCCTGTTGACTGCGGTGTCTCGTTCAGTCGCTCACTTCAAAGAGGACATCGTCCTTGGTCATTTCGGCGAGGCGATGGACTTCGGCATTTTTCGGCGGAATGGCGCGGATCCGCGCCACTTGCAGAGCGATCTCTTTCCAGATGGGAGCGGCGATGGTGCCGCCGAAGAGCGAGACGCCCTCGGCATGGGGATCATCGACCACCACCAACCCCACGACCTGCGGGTCGTCGGCGGGAAAGAACCCGGCGAAGGACACCACGTAGCGGCCCTTGGCATAGCCTTTGCCGGGGATGTTTTTCTGGGCCGTCCCGGTCTTGCCGCACACGTCGTAGCCGGGGATGGCGGCGTTGGTGCCCGTGCCTCCCTCGCCCGTGACCTTGCTCAGGGCCACCCGCATCTGGCGCGAGGTGCGCTCGCTGATGACACGGCGGACGACGGTGCGCTGGGAGCGCTCGATCGCCCGGCCGCGCTCGTCCTCGACCGATTTCACGATGTGGGGCTGGAGCAGTTCGCCGCCGTTGGCGACGGCGCAGTAGGCTGTCGCGATCTGGAGGGGAGTCACTCCGACCGCGTAACCCATCGTCATGCGGGAAAAGGAACTCTGGTTCCAGCGACTGACCGGATGAATCACTCCACCGATCTCGCCGGTAAGCTCGATGCCGGTCGGTTGCCCAAAGCCGAAGGCCTCCATGTAATTGTAGAACGGCTGGCGATTGAGCTGACGTCCGAGCAGGTAGGCGCCGATATTGCTCGATTTAACGAGGATCTTTTCCACCGAGAGATCGCCGTAGTAGGCGTGGTCACGCAGTTCGAAGCCCTCCTTGTCGTAGAGCCCGTTGTAACAGAAGATCTCGGTGTTCGGCGTCACGATCCCCTCGTTGAGCGCGCCGGAGGCGGCCACGATCTTGAAGGTGGAGCCCGGCTCGTACATGTCGCTGACCGCGATGTTGCGACGCGATCCTTTTCGCGAGGCGAGATCGAAGTGCGGTCGGCTGGCCATTGCCAGGACCTCGCCGGTGTGCGGATCCATCCACACAGAGGAGATCTTCTCCGGCTTCAGCGTCGTGTAGGCTTCCTGCAGGATCTCCTCCAGCTTGGTCTGGAGCCCCATGTCGATGGTGAGCCGGACGTTTTTCCCCGCCACGGGCAGCTGCTCCTCGCCACGAAAGGCGTGAATCTCATTTTTCCGGTTATCCCGTTCGATGTCTCGCCAGCCGGGCGTTCCGGTCATCTTTTCATCGTAGACTTTCTCAATCCCTTCCCGGCCGACCAGCTCGATCACCGGGCGTCCGCGATCATTGTTTTTCTCGACCTCCTGCACAAAACCGATGACATGGGTCAGCGTGAGCGGGCTGGGATACACACGGCGCTCGCTGCGGCGGAGATAGATGCCACGAATGCTGTTTTCCTCCATCACCTCGCGGAACTCCTGGGCGATGTCTTCCTCGATGTCGCGAGCGAGGATGATGTCGCCATGTTTCTTGCCTTTCAGCGTGCGGTTGAGTTCGCCTGGCGGGATGCGGAGCAGTTCGGAGAGCTTGTCCGAGATGTGCGCGTAGTACGACGAGATGATCTCCTCATCGGGAAAATTCTGCCGCACCGCGCGCTCGCGCATGCCCTTCTGTTTCGCCACGCCTTTGACGGCGGCGAAGTTCACATCCCGCAGATGGTTCGGATCGGCCACCACCGTGTAGACGGTCAGGTTTCTGGCGAGCGTATCGCCATTGCGATCAAGGATCTGGCCGCGCGAAGCGGGAAGCTCCTCGCGGTAGCGATAGTGCTCGACCGCGGCCTGGGAATACTTTTCATGCTCGGCCACCTGCAGGTAGACGAGCCGAGCCGACAACGCGCTGAGCCCGCAAGCCAGCACGACGCAGACGAGAATGAGGCGCCGCTTGACGCCCTTCTCCAGTTGCTTCATTGCCCGGTCCATTCCGTGTCTCGTGTTTCCAATTAAAAATGGACAACTCACTCGGCCACCGCCACTTTCGGCAGGGCGGGCACTTCCTCATGTGGCGACAGCACCAGGATGCTCGCCGCACTAATGTCCGACAGATCGCTCTCGACCCACTTGAGCCGGCGCTTCAACTCGGCCCGGTCGAGCTGCCCCTCGATGCGCGCCTCCCACATCTCGACTTCCTTGTCGAGTTGGACGATGGCCTTTTCGGCGGAATGGATGCGGTCGCCCTGTTTCACCTGACGATTCCGCAGCACCACGAAGGTGGCGAAAATCGCCGCCAGGGTGACGCTAACGAACACGATGCGCATCAGCCACGGAGTTTTCAGCGGATTGCGGTATCGATTCTTGCTCATGGTTTCTGTTCCTTTCGGTTTTCGGGTTCGCGGCAGGTTAGAAAGTTCGGGATCCTCCGGGCTCAGACACGGACGGCGACACGGAGCTTGGCGCTGCGGGCGCGAGGGTTGGCCTTCTGCTCCTCTACGGAGGGGGCGATGGGCTTCCTTCCAGGCAGATCGAAGAAATACTCGGGGTTCGGCTTCGGCGCCGGCCACTCGGGGCGATCGATCGTTTTTTCGCTGTGGCGACGCATGAACTGCTTCACGATGCGGTCCTCCAGCGAGTGGAAGGTGATGACAGCGAGGGCGCCACCGGGTTTCAGGCAATCGATCGATTTTGCCAGCGCCTCGTTGAGGCGGACCAGCTCCTCGTTGACCGCGATGCGGAGCGCCTGGAAAACGCGGGTCGCGGGATGCTTCGCACCACCGCGGGGCAGCACGGAAGCGATCAGGCCGGCCAGCTCGAGGGTGCGGGTGAAGGGCTGCTTTTCGCGAGCCGTCACGATGGCGCGCGCGATCTTGCGAGAGGCGCGCTCCTCGCCAAATTCCCAGAAGATGCGGGCGAGTTCCGCCTCGTCCTCTTCGTTCACCAGATCGGCCGCGCTCCGGCCCTCGGTGAAATTCATCCGCATGTCGAGCGGACCGTCCTTCTGAAAAGAGAATCCGCGCTCGGCCGCGTCGAGGTGCCGGGAGGACACGCCGAGATCGAGCAGGATGCCATCCACGGCCCCCACCCCGGACTCGGAGAGAATGCGGTCGATGCTGCCGAAATTCGCGTGCACCGCCGAGAAACGCTCGCCAAAGACCGCCAGCCGGGCCGAGGCGTAGACGATGGCTTCGAGATCCTGATCGCAGGCAATCACGCTGGCGCCGGCGCGAAGCAGGGCCTCGCTGTGACCGCCGCCACCGAGTGTCCCGTCAAAGATCCACTTTTCACTGCCGGGGCGGAGCGCCGTCAGCACCTCGTCCATCAGGACCGGCAGGTGGTAATCGCTTTTTGCTCGGGCCGCCTGGCGCTCGGGGCTGATTTCCTCACCGCCACCCGAGCGGGCGCTGGCACCCTTGCCGCCGTCGGTCGGGCCCATCACGGCGTAGGGATCCGCAGAAAGCACCACGCCCTCGGTCGCGGGCTGACGCCACACCGAATCGACGGAAGCTTCCTGTTTTTCGGAAGTCCCGATTTCGATCCAGGGTCTGATGGAAATGACCATCGCGGTGAAAGAATGAAATCTGTGGAAATTCGTGCTTACCTGAGTCGCTTCAGGGCTGCCCCCTAATTTCCATAAAATCTGCTGAAAACTGACTCTCACTATAGGCCGCGTCGGATTCCATAAGCAAGTTTAAAAGTTAAGAGAATTTAAGGATTTTCCCCCTTTCTACATCGATTTTCCGGCCCTTTTTTCATCGATCGGTCGTAACCTCCGCAGCCTCACTCGCGCCCCATGTTTCCGGTCAAAATTCACCGCTTCGAGCAGACCCAGATTCTTCCCGTTTCCCTCGACGAAGCGTGGTCATTTTTCAGCGATCCGCGCAATCTCGACGGCATGACGCCGCCCGAACTGGCCTTTCGCACCGAGAGCGGCGACGACGAGCCCATGTTCGCCGGTCAGATGATCGTGCACTGCATCCAGATCCTGCCCAAAATCTGGACCACCTGGCTGACCGAGATCGTGGAAGTGGTTGATCGCGAGTATTTTATCGACGAGCAGCGAACCGGCCCCTATCGCCTCTGGCATCACCTCCACCGCTTCGAGCCGTGCGCCGAAGGCGTCCGCATGCTGGATCGCGTCCACTACGCACTCCCCTGCCACCCCTTTTCCGCGCCCGCGCACCGGTTTTTCGTCCGCCCGCAGCTGGAGTATATTTTTGGCTACCGGAGAAGGGTGCTGGAGGAGCGGTTTTCGGGGGAAGTGGCCGAAAAATGAAAAGGAACCGCTGATCTACACTGATCCGCGCTGATCTTTTTCATTGTGACACCGGCATCCCTGCCGGCGCCCGCCTTTCAGGGTCCGGTTTTCGAAGTTGAGCCCGAGGAAGGCACACCGGTATCCCTACCATCGCAGACATCCCCACCATCGCCCAGCCTCACCATAGCCTGGGGCATCGCCCCAGGAAAACGGGCGGGAAATTTCCGGTTGGCTGAAGGCCAACTTCACTCGGCGGAACGGCTGGGACACCTTCCTGGCAAAGGTTCGCCTGGCGACCCACGGGCAGGTGAACTTGGCCTTCAGCCAAGCTCGTGCCGGGGCTCCGTGTTCCTGGGGCGACGCTTCGCTTTGCCCCAGGCTATGGTGAGAAAGACCTTCGGCCTTTTCCGCGTCCTGCCGACATACCCTTTCACGCTGGCAAATTCAGTTAGACTGACGCGAATGCGCAGACATGGGGCAGCTACGTGATTCTGGAGCCAGATCGACGACGGAATCCAGTCAGGTGATCTCCCAAGTGCCGTTGTCGGTGCAGTACTCAGGAGCGTATGACTTGCCGGTCTCGCGATCGATTGCGGAAACGTAGCGCCAGGCGTCCTCGGGTCCAGAGACGAGCTTCCAGCGACATTCGTGAGCGGGCTTGCGGGCTTCCTCGTCGTTCCAAGGGCGGAGGACGACGGATCCGCCATTTGAAGTGAGGAAGGCACGGAATTTCAAAATTCCCTCCGCTTCCACTTGGAGAATCGTATCACCCAAGATTCGGAGCCA
>JAGRPB010000115.1 GCA_020439945.1 Verrucomicrobiia bacterium | reverse complement strand
GTTGAGGGAAAAGTGCGGCGCCTCGACGGGAATCGTGGCGACATCCTTCCGAATCGTCAGGGTCGTCTGTTCCTTGCTGAAGGTCAGGGTGTGAATGTGGTGCCCGAGGTCGATGAGGGGAAAGCGCGGGATGTAGTCCTCGCCGTCGTAGCGGACCCGCAGGGTGCAGACGAACTGCCGCGGCACCTGCTTGAGCCAGATCACCGGCTTGAAACCGGCATGGGCGAGATCGCCCTTTTCCTTCATCGCTTCCTGGAACTCCTTCGACGATTGACTCCCGGTCAGCACGCCGTCCTTGATCTCCCAAGTGCTGTGCTGACGGATCTCCCAGAAATCGAGATTGATTGGGCCCTTCTCGAAATCGTCGGCATACACCAACCGGGTTTTCTCGAACAATTCGGAGTGGCAGGTCTCGGAATCGTCGGCCGCATTCAGGTGCGAGCCACAGGCCGCCAAACCAATCAAGAGGGTTAGTCCGGCGAGGTAACAGGGTCTGGTCATGGCGAAGGATTCGGTTGCGGGCATTGGTCGAAGTTCTACGCCGCCGAGACGCCTTTGGCAATCTTTCTGCCATTCTCGTTCACGTGACCACTTTGGCGGGTGACGCTTGTTCGTTGGTAAGGATGAAGAGGGCACCGTCTTCGTCGAGTGCGACAGGGAGAAAGCCGCGCCGCGTCTCCGCTTCACTCCCGCCTTTTCGCGGCGCCTCGCGGAACGCAGATTCAGTTCGACGTTTCGAAAGCCAACCGCCCGCCCTCGTAACGGTGCGGGAGCCGGGCGCCGGTATCCGACATCATCTTCTGCTCGACCGTGATCGAAAATCGCGCGCCCTGGCTGTTCGGAATGGGCTGTTTTTCCTCGTTAACCGTGAGCTTCACGCTGACGCGCCGGTTGCCGAGGATGCTCTCGCCATCATCGATGAATTCACAGTTCTCGAAGTAGCAGTCGTCGGTCGTGATCAGCACACTGAGGGGAATGCGGCAATTCACGAAGCGGGTATCCTCGATCATGAATCCGTCCTTGCCCACTTCGTTCGAGGCATCCGCCACATACTCGAGCGTGTCGAAAGTGGTGTCATAGATCGTGCAGCGATCCATTTTCAAGCCCACGCGCCGCATCGTCCATCCCTTGATGAATCCCCGGGCGAAAACGCAGTTCTCGAAGCTCCAGAGCGAAGACCAGAATTTCCGCGTCCAGGCGCCGCCCTTTTCGATATCGCAGGCGTTGAACAAACAGTCGGTGGCGGTGAACTGGCCGCCGAGGTCGACCATCAGCCGGGATCGATCGAACAGGCTCCTTTCCGCGAGAAATTTTCCGTCATCAACCAACAGGGCCGCGTCGCGGATCACGGTACCGGGAACGATTTCGATGGTCGGTAGTGCGCCGCGTTCTTCCGCCGGCTTGATCACCACCACCTCCTTGTTGCCACCGAAGACGCCGGGCCCGATCTTCAGATCATCGGGCCACTGTTTCTTTTGAAACGGATCGTTCACGCCGCCGGCGGGAGCGGGAGACGAGGGGATCGTGTCGGCCGCAGCTGCCTCCACCGGTTCCAGAAAAGCGAGCCCGGTTTCCTTCGCCATACCCTTTCCGCTCTCGATGACCCGACGAATTCGTTCGCCTTCTTTCAGGACGGCTTCCGCCGCTTCGATGTCGCCGGCTTTCGTCAATTCCACCTGGCGTTTCTCCAGCGCTTCGGCGTAAGCCTTCATCAGCGTCTCGACTTTCGGAGCGGCCTCATCGCCGAGGCGCTGCTTCTCCCGGAGAAAAATTTCCTGAACGGCCTTGAGGTCCGGGAATTGGCCGAGATCCGAGGCGCGTCCCTCGTCGAGCGCGGTGGTCTCTCCCTTGACCGCCAGTACGGTGGCGAGATCGCCTTTGGCGACATAATCCCGCTGAAGTTCGGCCAGCCTGGCCTGGTATTGCTCCCTCAGTTTTTGCCAGGGAGCCGCGATGGGAACCAGTGCCTCTTCGAACTGATTTCGGACCGCGGCCACTTCCGGGTTCGGCGCCGGATCCACCGCGCCGTCCTGCGCCCACGTCATCGACAACATGGCGAAGCCGCCGAGGAAAAACACGCTAACCCGTTTCATGACTCGGCGAGCCTATCGGGATCAAATCGCGAGGTCAACCCCCGTCCCCGCGCCGATGCCGGACCGGCAGCGGATTGAAAGGCAGGGAACGATTGACAGCGGCCGTTTTCATCGCGGAGACTGGAAACGGAAATCCACGATCTCACATCCGACATGAAACCGTTCGCCGCCCTCGTTTTCGCCCTGCCGTTCTTCCTGTTTGCCTTTCTGACCACGTCCTGCGTCACCAACGACGCCGATTACAGTCACCTGGAACGCGATCCCGTGGCGCTCGGTGAACGCACCGGCAGGGCCGACGCCTTCGCCGGTCGCGACGACGACTACACCCGTCACCTGCACGAACTCCACCCGGACGCGGACGAGGAAGACTTCGAGGACGCCTATGACGATGCCTACGACGACGCCGAGGACGAGATGGACGAACTCGAAGAACAGCGCGAAGCCTCCCGGGAAACCTCGTCCCGCCGGGCCTATGATTCCGGTTATGACCAGGGCGAGCTGGACCGGTATCGCGGGCTCAGTCGCAACCCCCGTCGCCACGATGCCGCATCCGCCGGCTCCTCCAGCGCCAATCGGGCGTGGATCGACGGCTATGAGGACGGTTGGAACGACCGTTGATCAATCGAGGCGGACGTTCCCCTTCGGCACCGCGCCACTGACCGTTGGCGACACCTCGAGGTCGCCTTCGTGGAGATGGTTCACCACGATCGCGCGGAGTTCGGTGGATTTCCCCTCCGGCAGGGTGAATCCCATCGGTCGCAGCTCGCTTTTTTTCGCTCCCTGAAGCCATCCGGGATGGAAGACTTTGACCCTTCCCCGCTCTTTCTCGGCATCGAGGACGACACTCTCTTCGTCGTTTCCTTCGACGGGATCAGCGAAGCAATGAAACCGGGGATGAAACGAACCATGGGGCAGAATCGTTCCCTCCGCGATCCGATGATGAGCCTTGGCGCACATTCATCGGCAAAGAATCGCCCCGTGAACGACAAACGCCCGATTGCCCGGCCGCCGCGCCCGGCTCAGATTGCCGTTCAGCATGAGGTTTTCGTATCGGTTACTTGCGGCACCGCTTCCATCTACTCTGTGGGCAATCGCGGGTATTTCCCTTCTCTTTGCCACGGGTGGCAACTGCCTTGCCTTCTCCCCTCCCCGGGACACGGCTGGCCCGCTCACCATCGAGATCGGCGATCCCGGCGAAGTGAAATCGCTGGGGCAACCCTTCGAGATCGTGGTCACCGCCAGGAACGACGGCGCCGAAACGATCGAAGGCGTGATGCGCCTTTCGGTCATCGATGACTGGCGGATCGAGGGAGATGCCGCGCCGAAGTTTTCCGTTCCGGCCGGAAAAAGCGAGATCGTCACCTTCCGGGTGGTCGCGGGAAAAGCGAGTTACGCGGCCCTCTACCCGATCCATGTCCGGGCGAGTTTCCCCACCTCCACCGCTGAAAACGACCAGGAAGCTCACGCCGTGATCATCCTTCCGGTTTCGGAAGACGCAGTGAAGGCCGCAAAAACCGACGAAGCCACTTTGCCACTCCTGAAACTGGGCGCGCGTGATCGGATTCGGCTGGATCGTCCGGAACTCTTTCACCCCTCCATCTCCGTCAAGGGCGGCGACGCGATCCGGAAGCCGGTCGGTTGGCGTGGCACCGACGAGACGACCGGCACCTGGGTGGCGCTCACGGAAACCCAGCGCGGCGGCGAACGACGGAAATCCATCGGGATTCATCCCCCGTGGCGCGGCGGATGGGGCGAGGTTCATCTCGACTATCGGGTTTCCCTGCCGGAGAGAAAACCGATCTCACTCGATTTCGCCACCGCCATTCGCGACAGCGACGTCGCCCGGGAAGGCGCCAGCGACGGGGTCGATTTCCGAATCCTGGTGCGCGATGGAGATGACGCCGAATTTGAGGAGGTCTTCGCCCGCTTCTCCGACGCCAAGGCGTGGGAACCCGCGCGGGTCGACCTGTCGAACTGGGCCGGGAAGGAGATCACCCTGCGGCTTTTCACCGGACCGGGCCCCCGGCATAACACCTCCTGCGACCAGAGTTTCTGGGCCGAACCGACCCTCACCAGCGGTCCGCCAGTGGCCCTCGAATCGGCCGAACAAAAACGGGAGCGAAAAAAAGCCGCCATTCTACTGGCCCGAAGAGCCGCCGATGGCGAAACCGTTCCCTGGACCTGGCGATGCGATCCCGACGGTGTCGGCGCTTCGCTCGTTGTCGGTCCGAACGGATTGGCCGACGCCTGGGTCGCTTTTCAGGGAAAGGACGAAGCGCTCACTTTCGACGGCTTCGATATCGAGATCGCGGATGCGCTCTTGGGAGCTCTCCGCACGGGTTGGATTTGCGACAGGGTGGAAAAGCGATTCGCGGATGGCCGCGGTGAGATCGATCACTTTTGCTTCGTCGGTGGCGAACCGGTCACCGTGCGCGCCCGGATCTGGCTCGAGCACGGCGCCCTGCGATTCGCGTTTTCGATGCCCGACACCGATCGCGACGCTCGCGGCGAGCCGCGCTTCACCGGCCTCCAGATCGGCGCCGCCTCGGAAAAGGCCCGGCGCGTCTATGCGGGTTTCGGCAATGTCATCGAGAATCCCGGCGCCTTCGACCTGCGGGCGGGCGGGTTCACCCTCTCGACCCGCCACGTGGGCATGGATTTCGGAAAAGGTCTCTCGCTCGTGCAGGCGAGCGATGTCTTTCCCGACTCGTTCCGGGTCGATCCCGAGGCGCATCGCTACGCCCTGGTCACCCATCACGACGCCACCCTCTCGCTGATTCCCTCCAGTCGCGGCGCCTTTGCCGCCGCGAGGACCTACCGGGAGATCGCGGATTTCAAACCGGCCGGTGGCGTGAAGAAGCTCCTCGGTCGCGTCTGCCTCGACCAGTGGGGTGGCGACTACGACAAAGCTGTCCAGGGAATCGAAGAAGCGGTCCGCTACGGACTCGTGGACAGCCTTTTCGTCAAACACGTCTGGCAACGCTGGGGCTACGACTACCGCCTGCCGGACATCTATCCGCCGGCCGGAGATCGCGTGGCTTTCCATGCCATGGTGGATGCCTGCCATCGCCACGGATGGTTTTTCTGTCCCCACGACAACTACATCGACTTCTATCCCGACGCGTCCGGATTCTCCTACGATCACATTCTTTTCACCGCAGACGGCGCGCCGCAGCGGGCCTGGTTCAACAAGAGTCGGCAGGCCCAATCCTACCGCTGGTCGCCCAACGACTTTCAACCCCGACTGGAAGCCAACCTGAAGCGGGTGAAAGAGGATTTCGGTCCGACCGCCTATTTCGTCGACGTGTTCAGCGCGATGCCGCCCTTCGATTTCCGTGACCACGAAGGCCGGTTTTTTCCGAAAATGGTGACCGCGGAGCGCTGGGGAAAAGGATTCGATCGCATCCGAGAAATCCTCGGGGACGACGCCCCCACCCTCAGCGAGGCCGGTCATGATGGACTCGTCGGTCACCTCGACGGCGGAGAATCCGATCACCTCACCTGGATGCCCGATGCCGCCAACACCGACGGCCCCTCCCACTGGCGCATGCCGGCCGACGATGCCGAACGCGTTCCCTGGCACGACATGGCCACGCATGGCGCCTTCGTGTTGTTCGCCGGCGGACTCGGCCATCGCTACGCGGGCGGCCTCGACGAGACGCTCCATGGCTACGGTTCCGACGATTATCTGAGCCTGACGGTGCTCGGTGGTCGAAACCCGATGTGCGACGGGCCCTTCTCGCGACGGGCGGTGATGACCTATTGGCTGCTGCACGATGTCTGCGTCGAACTGGGTAACAGCGATCTGCTCGACCACGCTTTCGTCGACGACGATATCCACCGCCAGGTGACGCGTTTTTCCGGCGACGGCGTCGTGCGCGTCAACCGCGGCCAGCAGGATTGGCGGGTCGAGAACGCCATCCTGCCTGCCTACGGTTTCCTGGCCCGTGCCGGCGAACGGGAAGCGGACATCAGCCGACGCGACGATCTCGTGACCGCGTTCGCGCAAAGCCCCGGCATGATCTTCGCCGACGCCCGGCCGGTGATTGTCGATCCGCGCCGCAAGGTTCATCCCGAGGTCACGGCTGTGGAAGATCTGGGCGATCGTCGCTTCCGCCTCAGGATTCGCTGGCAGGTGCGCGAGGGAATCGCTGATGACTATCGACCTTTTCTCCACTTCGTGAGCGACAAGGACGGCGAAGGCGAAGGCATTCTCTTCCAGGGCACTTTGTCTCTGAACGCGAAGGCGTTCACCAAGCCGGGCAGCTACGACAGCGTGGCCGAGGTTCGGATTCCCGATTCGATCGAGGACAGATCGACCTTCGCCATTCGCTACGGCCTCTACCAACCGGGACCCGGCGGCGAACGTCTGCCCCTGCTCGGTCAACTCGACCGCACCGGTCGAGCCCGGGGCGGCACCATCCAGATCGGGACGACGGAGCAGGGCAAGCCACGCCTGCGATGGGGAGCGGTCCCGCCGGATCCGGCGGAAGCGGCCCGCGAGGCACGCCTCAACCTGGACGGAAAAATGATCGACTTCGGCCCGGTCGTCACCAACGGCGCGTTCCGGTTGAACCACGCCGATCCCGACTGGGAACTCATTCCCCTTCCCGGTTCCGAGGCGTTCGAGGTGATGCTTCGGTTGAACGAACTGTCAGCGAGAGACCGGGTCGTGAAATCGATCGCGGCGATGAATTCCGATCGACAGCCACTCGAATCGATCGACTTCACCCAGGAAGGCGACCGACTCCGATTTCAAACGCGAGCCAAACCCTTCGGCTATCGGATTTCGTTTCAACCGTGACCGTCGAGCTATCGGACGACTTTACCGCGCCGTCTTGAACTTCTCGGTCAGTTCGCGGAACAGCTTGAGTTTGTCCTGCAGTTCCTTCGCCACTTTCGGATACTCCTCGCTCTTCCGATCGAGAGCGTCACGCTTTTCCTTCAAAGTCTTGATCTCGATGGCGAGAGCTCGGCGTTCCTCGGTGTTTTTCTGAAACTCGATGGCGGCCGAATCGGCGACATCATCCCAATCATCGGTGCGGAAAACCGAAGCCGGCAAGCCCTCGCTGTTGACGAGGTTTGCTCCCTCGGGATTCGAGGCCCAGGCGTAGCGGACCGCCACCGGATCGGCGACCGCACCGCTGCGGACGATGACGCTGTCCTTCCCGTCGATCTTCGCATCGGCCCAGTGCCAGGTCTTGTCCTCGCCCGCGATCTCGAAGCGCCGCAGTTCCTTGCCGTCGCGGGCCTTCAAGCCGCCGCCGGTGTCGTTGAATGTCACGCGGATGGCCCCATCGCCGGTCTTTTCATGGGAAGCGTAGAGAGGCCCGGAAAATACCGGCAGATCCTTCCCGTAATCCTTGGCCAGGGCCCAGAGGGCGAGCCGTTCCCCGACATCTTTCTTGTTCTTCGGGTGAATGTTGTCGGCTTCCCCGATGTCGTTGATGATGGCCATGCCCGTCTTCGGCGTGCTGTCGAGCACCAGGCGCATCCGGTCCTGCAGCAGCGGCCATGGATCCTGATTACCGGGTTCGGTGGAGGGCTCGCGAAAGTTGGCGAGCTGGACGAAGTAGAAGGAGAAGTCATCGTCCCACCGTTCGCGCCAGTCATTGATCATGAGTGCCAGCGTCTGGTCGTAGGGCACGGCGCCCGGCTTGGCATTGCCCTCGCCCTGGTACCAGATCGCTCCGCGCATGGTGTAGCCGACGAAGGGGTGAATCATCGAATTGAACAACACTCCGGGCTGTCCCTCGGTGTCGAGGGCGCGCTTCGGTTCCGCCGGTCGACGGGGCGGTCGTTTCTGTTGTCTCTCCTCCGCGGACAGCTTCCGCCATTCCGCCATCGCCGATTCCCAGTTCTTGAGATTGGTCTCGTAGGCCGCCATCGCCTTGTCCTGGTCGAAACGGGAGTCCGCCTCGACCGCGACTTCGACGAGCGCCTTCGTTCCCGGCAGGGTATTGAGCGCCTCGCGGCTGGTGAACGTCTCCACCGGTTTGCCACCCCAGGCCGACTTGATCACACCGACGGGAATCCCGAGATCGAGGTGCAGTTTCCGGGCGAAAAAGAAGGCGACCGCCGAGTAGCCGGGCACCGTTTCCGGACTGGCGAGCGTCCACTCGCCCTCGATGTCGTCCTGCGGTTCCACGGCGGTGACCAGCGGCGCGTTGAACATGCGCAGGTTCGGATGATTCGATTGCGCGATCAGTTCCTCGTAGGCCGGCACCCGGTCCATGGTGAAAAACATGTTCGACTGCCCCGAGGCGAACCAGACCTCGCCGACGAGCACGTCCGCGATGGTGATCTTGTCATCGCCCGAGGAAATCACGAGATCCGCGCCTTCGCCGTCCGCTTTGCCGGTGGGGATTCCGACTTCCCATTTCCCCTTCCCGTCAGCGGTGGCCTTCGCGGTTTCGCTTTTGAAGGTGACCGTCACCTCACTTCCCGGCGACGCCGTTCCCCAGATCGCGGCGGGCCGCTCGCGCTGAAGCACCATGTGATCGCTGAAAAAATGGGGCACGGACAATTCCGCCCGAGCCATCGCCGGAGCGAGTAGAGAGGAAGCCAGAAGGAGAAGAAGGGATTTCATAGGAGCGCTACTCTGCCACGAACGCGCGGCGAAGGGCGAGGGATTTGATCTCGATTTCAAAAACGAACCCCCCAGGGAATGCGAAAGCTTGACCTTTGGAAATATGAAATTTATAATTTCCATAAATGAATTTCCGGAAAGAGTTTGATCTCTCATCCCTGAAGCTGGTCAAGGAACCCGAGCAACGGGATTTCCTGGGAAGAGTCTGCGCCTACGCGTTCCTCCTTTTCCTGGTCATTCCCCTGATCATCGGCATCGTCCTGCCGTATCTCCGGACCTATGGTGCCAATCCCTCGGAGCACCTCTTTCTTCGCCTCATCGTGCTCTTGGCGACCGGCGGAGCCTCCGTGCTGATCGTGCTGTTGCCGGCCGTTCTCCTCCTGAAATTCCGGCGGATCCGGGCCGCCTATGCCTTTCTGCTTTTCCCCCTCGCCGTCAGTGTCGAAACCGCTCAACTCATTTTCTTCAAGGAATTCGGCACCGAGATCGATGAGCGGATCCTCGGTCTGTTCGACGGCAGCTTTTCCGCCCTCTGGTCCTTCGCCCGATCGAACTACCACATCGATTGGGCGATCGGGGCGGCCATCGTCCTCTCGGTGATCCTGGGACTCTGGATCAATCGGAAAGAAGTCCGATTCCTCAAAACCCATCCCCTGACCGCCCTCGGTTCCGGACTGGTCATCCTGCTCGCGGGGACCATCACCCTCGCGCTGAAGCCCAACATTTCCGTCGCCAATCACTACAGCCCCGTGAAGCTGTCGGAAGCGCCCCTATTTCAGGTCGCCCTGTTCACCGGCTCAGTTCTCACCGACCAGAACGTCCCCGGTGTGGAGGAACTGCTCGAACGCTCCGGCCCGGTCGAGGAAGAAACGCCCTACGCAGAAATCGAGAGACGCCTCGGCGAATCGCCCGACCGCTTCGTGCGACAGACCACTTCACGGCCGAGATGGCTCAAAAAGCAGCCGTCCCACGTGTTCTGCTTCCTCCTCGAAAGTTTCGGCTACGATCTCGTCGACGATCCCTCCCTCGAGGTCATGGCCCCACGGCTGAATCGCTTTCACTGGGAGGGCATTTCCATTCCCTACCTGGCGTCCTCGTCCGGCGCGACCATCGATGCCGTTCACTCGGCCATGGCGGGAGTCACCGGGCAGACCGCCTATCCCGTTCCGCAGACACTCTCGCAGTTCGAACTCGATACCCTGCCCCGCCTGATGGAAGAGGCCGGATATCACCCCCTCTTCTATGCCGCCTCGCACCGCCAGTTTGGCGGAAAGGGCGACGCCTGCGAAGCCTATGGATTTGACCACTTTCTCGGATGCCCCGATGTCGCCACGGACATCCCGTCGAACGAGTGGGGGGTTTGCGATGGCGATTTCTTCTCCTGGACGAAGAAGGAACTGGCGCAGCTCGAGACCCCTCATTTTGTCACCTTTTTGAACGTCTCCAATCACTCGCCCTACGAGGCCCCGACCGGAGATCTCTGGCCCGAATCCGAGATTCCCGAAGCCATCGTCGACCGTTTCGTCGGCGCCGATCGGGAGGAAAAACTCAACTACGCCAAGCACATTCGCTATGCCGACGACACCATGGGATCGATGGCGGAGTGGCTGAGATCGCAGTATCCGGACGCGCTCTTCGTCTTTTTCGGCGATCACAACAGCTCAAAGCTGCGGGTGAAAACCGAGCCGCGCGTCCCTTTTATCCTGTGGAACGATCGGGTCGTCGATACCGGCGTCGACTGTTCCCATTGGTATGGCGCCCAAATGGACATCCCGGCAACGCTCGCCAACCTGGTCCTGCCCGATGGAACTCCCTTTCGAACGCTCGGCCGACCAGTCTGGGATCTGTCGGAGTCACGCCTCACGATCGGTGCGGGATTCGCGCTCACCTTGCACGAGCATCGGTCGGAAACGTCCGACACCGTCTGGCCCATTCTGATGCGGGGAACGCCCGAGGCGAATTCGCCGACTTCCCGGAAGCTGCTCAAAGCCTCAGCGATCGAGGCGCTCTCCTGGGCCTACCTGAATCGCAAATACCTTGGAGGTCCGTCGGCGCTGGCCGCGACCGAATGATACCAACCACCGGGGCGAGGCGAAACGAAGCCTCCGAAGTTCGCGGATTCGCGTGGGCGAAACCCTCCGAAGGGAAGCTTCAATCATCCGGAGGTTTTATTTGGATTTCAAATCACAGGGGTGAAATCGCCTTTACTCCGAGGACCGAGCGCTCCGCTTCGAGCCTCTGTGGGTGAACTCAGTTCGCCCACAAAGTTTGAAGCGAATTCAGGAAAATCGTTACTGTCCGCTGATCACCGGTCGGTTTCGGCTGAACCGCAAGCGTCCCTAGTGTGGTGTTAGGTAAGTTCACCGCGAAAAGAATGGAACGAGAAATTGAGAAATCAGCTCGCTTCGCTCGAATATTTTGCCCACCGCGAATCTTTTTCCCAACTTCTTTGTCGCTCGTCAGTCGCGAATCCCGATTCGCTCCCTCCTCGTGCCTCGAATTTTGAAAAAATCTCTCGCGGCATTTCACGGCGAACTGACCCAACACCACACCAGAGATCGATCCCGCAACTCCTTCGCGTTGTCCGTTCGGGACGATGGATACCGTGGCTCAGCCAGGCTTGCAGTTGGCGGGACGGACGCGAAGCGTCCCGACGTGACGTGGCGTTTGGGAAATCGGAGCAACGTCGTTTCCCACACACGAGACAGCTTCGGTTCAATTCAAAAACCTCTACCCCGATCCCGATCTCGGCCTCCACGCTCCACGCAATTATTTGCTTGCCCCATCCTCCATTCGGGTATTTTATCGACCCTTAATTGAGATTGAGTCTCAATCTGTGTCGCAAAAAACCACTCGTTTCCAACTCAAGATCTCCAGCCATGAATTCTCCTTCAGCCCTCTCCCATCGAGCCATCCTCCTCTGCGTTGGTGGTGCCCTGGCGGTTTTCGCCGCGCTGCCATCCTCATCCTCGGCTTCCGAGCGCCGCTACGTGTACAGCTATGAGGCCCAGAGCTATGTCCCCGGAAGTTTCGAAATCGAAAACTGGGTCACCTGGCAGGATCGCGACGGCGGTGACCGGTTCGATTTCCGTCATGAAATCGAATGGGGAGTTTCGGAACGCCTTCAACTCGGGTTCTACCTCGTCGATTGGCGCCATACCCAGGGCGGCGAGACGGAATATCATGACACCGCCATCGAGGCCATCTACAACCTCACCAATCCCAACACCGACTGGATCGGTTCCTCGATTTATGGCGAAGTGAAATTTGCCGACGAATTCCTCGAATTGGAAAGCAAGATCATCCTTCAGAAAAACTGGGGGCCGGTTTCACTGGTCTACAACGCGACGCTGGAAGCGGAGTGGGAAGAGGAAAACCTGGAAGAACGCAAAGGCGAACTCGAACAGACCGTCGGCCTTTCCTATATGGTGTCCCCGAAATTCTCCGTCGGCACGGAAATGCTGACCGCGGTAGAATTCGAAGACTGGGAGGAATCCGGCGATCACGCGCTCTACCTCGGACCCAATTCCTCGATCCGCACGGAACGCCACTGGTTCACCGCCGCGGCGCTCTGGGAACTGACCGACACCGAGGAAGCGGATTTCCAGCTTCGGGCGATCTGGGGCATCCATTTCTGATCGTCCCGACGCACCGCGCCCGTTTTCAACCCTCTACCAACACCGGAAATGCCAGGAGCCATCGTCTCCCTCCTGCGATTCCCACTGATCGGGCTGGCCGGAATCGCCGGAGTCGTCCTGACCTTTTCCGGATGCGAGACCACTCCCGCCGAAGCCGGCAAGGTGTCGGCTTCGGCAACCGGCACTCCTTCGCTCGCCGAGGGACGCCGACTCTATTACGGACGCTGCACCTCCTGCCACGCCCCCGAGCCGGTCGATGGCTACACCCGGGCGGAATGGCGCAGCGAAGTGGCCCACATGCGCAAGCGCGCCAAGCTGACTCCGGCCGAGGAAGCAGACCTCCTGGCCTTTCTCATGGCCAACGCACTCGACGCCTGAACGGCGGTTCTCTTTCATCACCCTGTCTTTTTCCGCGTATCGATCCAACAGGGTCTGATCCGCCATTCAACCCTCTTGAATGAAAATACTGTGGTCGAAAGACTTCTTGGCCGTTTTTTCCTGACCCCTTGACCCGGCGCACGGTCGAACGGACCAGTGAGGCATGGCAGCAGACGACGATCCCTTTCTCTGGCTCGAAGACATCGACGGCGAAAAAGCGCTCGCCTGGGTTCGCGAGCGGAATGCCGAAACCAAGGCGATACTCGAGTCGGAGCCAGGGTTTGAATCGCTGAACCAACGTCTCCTGTCGATCTTCCAATCCGACGCCAAGATTCCCTACGTCACCGCCCGCGGCGAATGGCTCTACAATTTCTGGCAGGACGAAACCTACGTGCGCGGCCTCTGGCGCCGAACCACGCTCGACTCCTACCGGACCACGACGCCGGAATGGGAAACGGTGCTCGATCTCGACGCGCTGGCCAAAAAGGAAAACGAAAACTGGGTCTGGAAGGGTCCGACCGTGTATGAACCCGACTATGATCGCGCCCTGCTCAGGCTCTCGCGCGGCGGCGGCGACGCGGTGGTCATTCGCGAATTCGACCTGGAAAAATCGACCTTTGTCGAAGGCGGCTTCGAGGTGCCGGAAGCCAAGTCGAACGCCAGCTGGCTCGATCGCGACACGCTGCTCGTCGGCACCGACTTCGGCGAAGGCAGCCTGACCGAAAGCGGCTACCCAAGGACCACCCGGCTTTGGAAACGCGGCACGCCGCTGGAATCTGCCGAACTGGTCTTCGAGGGCAAGGTTTCCGACGTGTCCGCCAGTGCCTACGCCTTCTGGCATCGCGGGAAACGGCGCCGCATGGCCTATCGCGGCATCGATTTCTACAACACGGAGGAGTTTCTTTGGCACGACGATGATTGGGTGCGGCTGGAGAAACCGGACGATGTCGAGGTCAGTCTCGCCGGGGAGCACCTGCTCTTTCATCCGCGCAAGGACTGGGAGACGGAAGCCCGCACCTGGGCCGCCGATTCCCTGCTGGCAATGGAAACGGACCGCTTTCTCGCGGGCGATCGGAATTTTGACCTGCTCTACGAACCGAAGCCGCGATCGGCCTACAAGGGTTTTGAGGTGACCGCTTCCGCCATCATCATCAACGAACTCGCCGAAGTGAAAGATCGCTTCACCGTGGCCCGCTTCTCGAAGGAAACAGGCTGGCAACGGCAACCGCTCGATGCCCCGGGATCGGGCAGCGTGGGCATCAGCGCTTTCGATTCGGAAAACTCGGACCGCTACTGGGCCATCGTGACCGATTTCCTGACTCCGACCACGCTTTACCTCGCTGAACTCGGGCAGCCCGAAGCCGAGAAGCTGAAATCGCTTCCCGACTTTTTCGATTCCACCGGACTGCTCATCGAGCAGAACCAGGCGACCTCGGCGGACGGAACTCGCATTCCCTACTTCCTCGTCAGGCCGAAGGACCTGCCCCTGGACGGAACCCACCCGACCCTGCTCTACGGGTATGGTGGATTCGAAGTATCGATGGAATCCTCCTACAGCGCCTCGGTCGGGGCGGCCTGGCTGGAACGGGGAGGCGTTTACGCGTTGGCCAACATCCGCGGCGGCGGCGAGTTCGGACCCGCCTGGCATCAGGCGGCGCTGAAGGAGAATCGCCAGCGGGCCTACGACGACTTCATCGCCGTGGGCGAGGACCTCATCGCGCGGGGTTTCACCTCCTCCGATCACCTCGGAGTCGCGGGCGGATCGAATGGTGGACTGCTCACCGGCAACATGCTCGTGCAGCGACCCGACCTCTTCGGCGCCGTCGTCTCGATGGTTCCACTGCTCGACATGCGGCGTTTCAACCAGTTGCTGGCCGGTGCCAGCTGGATGGCCGAATACGGCGATCCCGACGATCCGGAACAGTGGGCCTGGTTGAAAAACTATTCTCCCTACCACCAGGTGAAGGCGGACGTCGACTACCCGCCGGTGCTCTTCGCCACCTCGACAAGAGACGATCGCGTTCATCCCGGCCACGCCCGCAAGATGGTTGCCCGCATGCTGGAGCAGGGTCACCAGGATGTTTTCTACTACGAAAACATCGAGGGCGGTCACGGCGGCGCCGCCAACCTGAAACAGAGCGCCTATCTCTACGCGATCGAATACACGTTCCTGTGGCGATTCCTGGAGAAAGCGGACAGCTGACGGGTAAGACTGGGCGCTTCAGGGATGTTGGCGAGGGCGACTCCTTCCGCCGTCCTGAATCCGTCTCAGTTCCGCCGTCAATTCCGCGACCAGTTCCGGCCGCTCGCCATAGCGATTGACCGACTCAGCGAGATCGTCGCCAAGATGGTACAGCTGTCCGGGCGGCTTCTCCGGATCGGGCTTCTTGATGGCATTGGCGCCGCCACCGGTCTGGCCCAGGATCAATTTCCAAGAGCCACGCCGGATGGCCATCATCTCGCGGTAGGAATCCATCACCAACGACTCCCGCTTCGGCGTGGTCTGCTCGCGATCGAGCAACGCCCCGAGAAAGCTGAAACTGTCCTCCGCCGCGTCTTCCGGCAGCGTTTTTCCGAAAAACTCGGCAAAGGTCGCGAGGGTATCGGTCAGTGCGAGCAAGGTGTCATCATCCCGACTCCCCACCGGAATTTTTCCCGGCCAGCGCGCGATCAGCGGCACGCGAACACCGCCCTCGTAGACAAACGTCTTCTGACCTCGAAGCTGTCCATTGATGGGATGTCCTTCGACCTCGGGATGATCGATCGGGCGATACTGCAGGACTCCTCCATTGTCGCTGGAGAAAATCACGAGCGTCTCCTCGGTGAATCCGTTGCGGTCCAGCGCCGCCAGCACGTCGCCGATGGAATGATCGAACTCATTGAGAAAATCGCCGTAGACGCCGATCTCACTCGATCCCAGGAATCGCGAAGCCGGCTTCAACGGACCGTGAATGTTACGATGGGCGAGATAAAGGAAGAACGGTTTCTCATCTTCGTAGTCATCGAGCCAGCGAACGGCGCGCTCCGTGAGCAGATCGGCCAGCTCCTCGTGCTCGTAGCGCGTCGCCTCGCCGCCTTCCCAGCCTAACGCCGCCGCCAGGCCCGAACGCGGACGATGCAGGTAATCGAGTTCGAAGCCCGGACGCTTGTCCGGCGTGATCCGGATCGGGTCATTGGGGTCGAGCCCGATCACGCGATGGTTTTCGATCAGGAAATGCGGGAACTGCCCCACGTGGGGAAAACCCCAGAAATAATCGAATCCCACCTCCAGCGGTCCCGGCTTCAAGTCGCGATTGTAATCCGGCCCCAACACATCGTCCCAGCCTGCGGTTCCCGGTTGCCCAAAACCGAGATGCCATTTGCCGAGGCAGGCCGTGACATACCCCTGTTCCTTGAACAAATCCGCCAGCGTGTAGCGATCCGGATCGATCAGCATCGGATCATTTGACCAGAGCGTCGATCCGCCCACCCAGGTCCGCCATGCATAACGACCGGTGATCAGGTTATAGCGGCTCGGCGTACAGACCGAACAAGGGGAATGAGCGTCCATGAATTTCCGCCCTTCCTTCGCAAGCCGGTCGATGTTCGGCGTCGAAACTTTGGTCGCTCCGTAGCAACTCAGGTCACCATAGCCCAAATCGTCGGCGAGGATGAAAAGGACATTGGGGTGGGTTTCGTGGTTGGCGTTTTCCGCAAGACCTAAGGTTGGCGAAACCATAATCAGGATCGCGGTGAGCCAGTGCCGGGAAAGCAGGAGGAGAGAATTCGACATGTCCGCTTCCTATCACGAAACGGAGCCTGCGGCCAACCCGGAACCAACGAGCAACCCCGGACTTGAGCCCCGTCACTCTCCGAGGCAGATTGCCGCCATGCGTTTCCCCCTTCCCCTTCGCTCGTTCCTGATCACGAGTTCTGTCCTACTCGCCCTTATCCTGTCGTCCCGCGCCGCGGAACGGCCCAACATCCTCTTTATCTTTTCCGACGATCACGCCACCCAGGCGATCAGCGCCTACGGCGGTCCACTTGCCGAGATTGCACCGACGCCAAATCTTGACCGCATCGCCGCCGAGGGAATGCGTTTCACCCGCTGCCTCGTCACCAATTCCATCTGCGGTCCCAGCCGCGCCACTATCCTGACCGGGAAATACAGCCACAAGAACGGCTTCTTCAAAAACGAAGCCACTCGTTTCGACGGCACTCAACAGACCTTTCCGAAACTGCTCCGCGGCGCCGGCTACCAGACCGCCATCATTGGCAAGTGGCATCTGGAGAGCGACCCGACCGGATTCGATCATTGGGAAATCCTGCCCGGCCAGGGCGCTTACTACAACCCTGACTTCCTGACCGAAAAAGGCAAGCACCGCGAGACCGGCTACGTCACCGAGATCATCACCGACAAGGCTGAGGCCTGGCTCGAAACCCAACGCGATCCGGAAAAGCCCTTCATGCTGATGGTCCAGCACAAAGCGCCACACCGCGCCTGGGATCCGGCGCCGAAATACCTGACCGCCTTCGATGACATCGAGATCCCCGAGCCGGCCACGCTCTTCGATGATTACGAGGGACGCGGCACCGCGGAACACGAACAGGACATGACGATCGAGAAAACGATGACGCTCGGACGCGACCTCAAGGTGAAGGAACTAGACGACACCGGTGACTTCCTTCTCAACGGCTACGGCCGGATGAACGACGAACAGAAGCAGCTCTGGGACGCCGCCTACCAGCCGAAAAACGACGCCTTTGTCGCCGCAAATCCCACCGGCAAGGATCTCGTCCGTTGGAAATACCAGCGCTACATGAAAGACTACCTGCGCTGCATCAAGTCGGTCGACGACAGTGTCGGTGAGTTGCTGAGCTACCTGGAAGAGAACGGCCTCGCCGAAAACACCCTGGTCATCTACTCCAGCGACCAGGGTTTCTACCTCGGCGAGCACGGCTGGTTCGACAAGCGCTGGATGTTCGATGAATCCTACCGCACCCCGCTGCTGGTAAAGTGGCCCGGCGTGGTGAAGCCCGGCAGCGTGAACAGCGACCTCGTGTCGAATCTCGATTTCGCCGAAACCTTTCTCGACATCGCCGGCGTGGCCATTCCCGACGACATGCAGGGCGCCAGCCTGGTCCCCATCCTGAAGGGCCAGAAGCCGTCCGACTGGCGGACTTCGCACTACTACCACTACTACGAGTATCCCGGCTGGCACATGGTGCAACGCCACGAGGGGGTCTACGACGGGCGCTTCAAGCTGATGAATTTCTATGATCTCGGCGAGTGGGAACTCTTCGACATGAAGACCGATCCGCAAGAGATGAAGAATCAGATCGCCAATCCCGAATACGCCGACACCGTCGCCCGCCTCAAGGACGAACTGGCCAACCTCCGCGATCAATTCGACGTGCCACCGAACGAGAAACAGGATCTTAGCAACGTGGACATGCACTACCACTCCGAAAGCATTCGCGCCCGCGGCATCGAGCGTCGCAAGGCCCGCGAAGCGAAGGAGAAGGAGCAGCAAGCGAAGGGAAAAACAAATTGAAGCGCGGTCGATA
>JAGRPB010000114.1 GCA_020439945.1 Verrucomicrobiia bacterium | reverse complement strand
TACCTGATCGTCACCTACGCGGTCGGGATCGCGTTGGGTTGCTCGATGGGGTATTTCGGCGGCCGCTACGACATCGTGGTGCAGCGACTCGTCGAAATTCTCTCGAACATCCCGTTCCTCTACGTGGTCATCATTATCGCCTCGATCCTCGTGCGCCCGACCATGCCGGTTCTGGTTGGCATTCTCTGCCTGTTCTCCTGGATCGGAATGACCTACTATCTCCGTACCGCGACCTATAAGGAGAAGGCGCGCGACTACGTGGCGGCGGCGCGGCTGATGGGGGCGGGGACCGGTCGAATCATCTTCCGACACATTCTGCCGAACACGATTTCCATCGTGGTGACGTTGCTCCCGTTTTCCGTCATCTCGGTGATCGGATCGCTCACCGCGCTCGACTATCTCGGCTTCGGGCTTCCGGTCGAATACCCCAGCTGGGGACGCCTGCTTTCCGAGGGGGCCGACAACCTGAGCTCGCCCTGGATCGTCAGCGGCGCCTTCTTCGGAACGGTGGTCGTGCTCGTGCTCGTCACCTTTGTTGGTGAAGCCATCCGCGAGGCCTTCGATCCGAAAAAGTTCACCACATACCGATGAAACGCCTCCTCTCCCATTTTGCGAAGGCGGCTTTCGTCGCTGCGATCGTCGCCCTCGCGACGGGGTGCGGCCGTGTCGAGGATTTTCCGCCTTACGACAACACGGCCGAGGTGCAGGCCTACTACGAGAACCATCCCGATTTCTTCACTTTCGCGACGCCCGAAGACATTCCCAAGGATCTCGTCTGGGAAAACGGAATGGAACAACCTGAGATCGGTTCGGACTCGGCCAAGAAGGGCGGGGTGTTGAACCAGGAGATCCAGGAATTCCCTCCGACGTTTCGCCCCTTTGGACCGGACTCGAATCACAGCTTCCGGGGTAAATTTTACGACGACGTCGAACTCTCGCTCGTCGGACTTCATCCCGACACCCTGGAGATCATTCCTGGGATTGCCGAGGAGTGGGCTGTGGCACCCGGAAACCAGGAGGTGTTCTACCGCATCAATCCCGAGGCGCGTTGGTCGGACGGGGAACCGATCACGGCCGACGACGTGATGATGGCGTTCTACGTTTACCGATCCGACTACGCCGCGGCTCCCTACTCGAAACAGTATTTCACCGAGGAGTTTTCCCACGTCACGAAATATGACGATCTCACCGTCTCGATCCGTCGGGCGACCGCGAAGCCAAAAATCGCCTATTACGCGGACGTCCTGCCGCTGCCGCGACACTTCTACCGGGAGTTCGGTCCCGACTATCCGCAGCGCTATCAGTGGCGCGTCAAGCCGGTCGCCGGTCCCTACCTCATCGACGAGGAGAGAACCCGCAAAGGCCGTTCGATCACGCTCCGTCGACTGAAGGATTGGTGGGCCAAGGATCGGAAGTTCTACAAGAATCGCTTCAACCCCGACTTTCTGCATTTCCGCCTCGTCAGAAGCTCGGAAAAGATCTTCGAGCTTTTCAAGAATGCGGAGATCGATCTCTACATGCTCAACGATCCGCTTTTCTGGCATCAGAAGACAGAGATCGAACCCTTCTACGATGGCTACATCAAGAAGGCGATTTTCTACAACGATTACCCGCGCATCCCTCGAGGCCTTTACATCAATACTTCGAAGCCGCTGCTCGATGACCAGAACATCCGCATTGGAATGCAGTACGCGACGAACGTCCAAAAGCTTATCGACTTCGATTTCCGCGGCGACTACACCCGCACCGACATCTATGCCGGCGGCTACGGAGAGATCAGCGAGCCGACGATTCGCGCTCGCCCTTTCGATCCGGCAAAAGCGCGCGAGGCTTTCGCGAAAGCCGGATTCACGAAGCGCGGCAAGGATGGAATCCTCGTTCGCGATGATGGGACTCGCTTGTCGGTCACCATCAGCACCCAGCAGGATCCCTTGGCCAACCGAATTCTCCTTCGGTTCAAGGAAGAGGCGAAGAAAGCCGGTCTCGAATACGAAATCGAGGCCCTCGACGGCACGGCCTTTTTCCAGAAGGTCATGGACAAGAATCACGAGGTCTGTCTCTGGGGCTGGGGAGTGACGCCGCCCTACCCGGACTACTACCAGGGATTTCACTCGTCGAACGCTTACGACGAGGGCTCCACCAAGCCGAAGCCGAACACGAACAATATCACCGAGAGCGTCGATCCTCGTTTTGACGAGCATAGCGTGGCGATTCGGAAAGCCACGACCGAAGAGGAAATTCGCGAGCATGCCTGGGCGATGGAACACGCGATCCACGATGTCGCCCCGTGGGTTCCGACCTATCACCGTTCGTATTACCGCTTCGGATATTGGCGATGGGTTCGGTTTCCGGAGGATTCCTTCAACGTCCGGGTCAGCCTTGAACCCGATGAGGCGCACGTCCTCTGGATCGATACCGAGATGAAGGAAGAAACGCTCGATGCGATGCGAAGCGGAAAGACCTTCCCCGAAACCATCGAGATCAAAGACAAATATCGGAAAGACTGACGGATGCCTGAAACTGAACGCCAGCTCCTCGAAGTCACCAATCTCTCCTCGTCATTCGACACGGAGAAGGGCGAGCTCGTCGCCGTCGACGATGTCGATTTCAAAGTCGATCGAGGGAAAACCCTCGGAATTGTCGGCGAGTCGGGTTGTGGGAAAAGCGTCTCGGCGCTGAGTATCA
The DNA here is from genome assembly GCA_020439945.1 of Verrucomicrobiia bacterium. Taxonomy (GTDB): domain Bacteria; phylum Verrucomicrobiota; class Verrucomicrobiia; order Verrucomicrobiales; family DEV007; genus JAEUHH01. The sequence goes on along the minus strand of JAGRPB010000114.1, from coordinate 15,632 downwards.
TCCGTCTCCTGCCGCAGCCGATGGGCAACGTGCGCAGTGGCGAAGTCTGGTTCGACGGACGCGATCTCCAGAAGATCGATCGAGACGCGATGCACGATATTCGCGGCAACGACATCGGGATGATTTTCCAGGAACCGATGACCGCCCTGAACCCGGTTCACACAATCGGCCGACAGCTCACCGAGGCCGTCCTGCTTCATCAGAAAGTTTCTCCGGAGGCTGCGCTTCAACAATCGGTCGAGATGCTGCGACATGTTCGCATTCCCGCGCCGGAGATTCGCGTCGGCGAGTATCCCCACCAGCTTTCCGGCGGGATGCGCCAGCGCGTCATGATCGCGATGGCCCTGATCAACAAGCCGAAGCTGTTGATCGCCGACGAACCCACCACCGCGCTCGACGTCACCGTGCAGGCGCAAATTCTCGCGCTGATGGACGACCTCCAGAAGGAGATGGGAATGGCGATCATCCTCATCACGCACGATCTCGGAGTGATCGCGGAGAATTGCGACGACGTTGTCGTGATGTATGGAGGCCGGGTCGTCGAACAAGCCTCGGCTGAAGAGCTCTTCGCCAACCCGTTGCACGCCTACACCAAGGGATTGTTGAAATCTATTCCACGCCTCGATCGCGAGAGGAAGACCTTGCTGCCGACCATTCCCGGCAACGTTCCTCCGCTCGACGAAATGCCCTCGGGCTGTCGTTTCTCGACTCGTTCGGAAGTCGAACACGATGAGGCCTCCATCCAAAATCGTCCGCCCTTTCGCGAGGTGAAACCCGGTCACTGGGTCGAGACCTGCCCGTTCTGCTACGAAGCATGAAGCCACTTCTTACCGTCGAAAATCTGAAGATGCATTTCCCGGTCAAGGGAGGCGTCTTCCTGCGTCCGGTCGGTGCTTGCAAGGCGGTCGATGGCGTCTCGCTGACCGTTCACGAGGGAGAAACGGTCGGGCTGGTCGGCGAGTCGGGATGCGGGAAATCGACGCTCGCCAAGGCCGCCGCTCGTTTGCTGGATCCGACCGAGGGAAAGGTCACGTTCGATGGTCGGGACATCACCCATCTCGGTCGACGATCCCTCGACCCGGTTCGCCGGGAAATGCAGATGATTTTCCAAGACCCGGCGGAGTCGCTGAATCCCCGGCATTCCGTTCGGGATATCATTGAGGAACCCCTTATCGTTCAGAAACGCGGAACGCGCGCTGAGAGAGGCAAGCGCGTCGCGGAATTGCTGGAGCGGGTTGGTCTCAACGAGTCGGCGGGCGAACGGTATCCCTTCGAATTTTCCGGCGGACAACGTCAGCGAATCGGGATCGCGCGAGCCTTGGCGCTGAATCCGAAATTGATCCTCTGCGACGAGCCGGTCTCGGCGCTCGACGTTTCCGTGCAAAGCCAGGTGCTGAATCTGCTGATGGAACTGCAGCGGGACTTCGGACTCGCCTACCTTTTCATCGCCCACGATCTCGCCGTGGTGAAACATGTGTCCGACCGGGTCGCCATCATGTATCTCGGAAAGGTCATGGAATTGGCCGATGCCGACGCGATCTACCAGAACCCCAGGCACGCCTACACCAAAGCCTTGATTTCTGCGATCCCGATCGCCGATCCCTCGTCGAAACCGACCCGCGATCTGCTCGAGGGTGATGTTCCCTCGCCGATCAATCCACCTCCCGGATGTGCGTTTGGTCACCGAATGAAACATCCCGAGTGGGAAAAGAGCGTCGGGATGGATCTCTCGCTAAAGGAAGTCGCGCCGGGTCACTGGGTTCAGCCGTGTCCTTGCTGCACCGATTTGTGAGGGGAGCGAAGCATGAGTAGTAGTCTGACCGACGAAGAGATCGCCCGCCGTCTCCCGCCGGGGCAGCATGCGGCGAAGGAAAAATTTCCCGTGCTCGATCTGGGCATTCGTCCCGAGATTCCCGAAGAGGATTGGCGTCTGCGGATCGGTGGCCTGGTGGAAAATGCGGTCAGTCTTTCCCTGAAAGAAATCCGCGAATTGCCGCACGAAGACGCGACGACTGATTTCCACTGCGTCACGACGTGGTCGGTGCTCGATGCGGCCTGGGGCGGGGTGCCTTTTTCGGCGATCCTCGATCTGGTCAAACCGCACGCCGAAGCGCATTTCGTGTTCCTAACCAGCTACGACGGCTACACCACCAACGTTCCTGTCGAGGCATTGCACGGCACGGGCGTGCTGCTCGCGGATCGCTTGGAAGGCCAGCCTTTGCCGGTGCGCCACGGCGGTCCGGTGCGCGTGGTGATTCCTCAGCTCTATGGCTGGAAAAGCGCGAAGTTTATCAAGACAATCGAGTTTCGCGCCGAGGACGAACCGGGATATTGGGAAAAGCGTGGTTACAGCGACACCGCGGACCCGTGGAAAGAGGAACGATTTCGCGAGGCGTGAGCTTTCCGGCTATTTTGATCGATTCATCCAGTAGCGAAAGAAGTCGATCAATCCCGAGAATCGGTATTCCGGATCGACCCAGCGTTCGATGACGTAGAAGGCGAAGTAGTAGAAGCGGCAGAATCCCCAGATCGCGATTGCCAGCAGCACCGCGAGTTTCCCATCCGGGAAAAGACACAGGATCAGTGCCGCCGCGAAAATTCCGAGTGCGAGAAAAAGGAACCCTTTGAAACAAATCGCCCGCGTGCTTTTCAGATCGCCAGTGCGATCCGTGTTTTTTTGAGTGACAGGGGAATCGTCGGGCATCCCGGTGAAAGTGAATTTGTCACGTGGAGGCCGACGCCAACGGCGAATCCACCAGGCCGTTTCTCAGGAACAGTTTTCCGGTGAAGGCATCGCAGTGAACCAGGGTGCCGCAGACGAGAACGTGTTCGCCGATTTTCTCCCGCCATTCACTCAGGCCCATCCCGCTGTCCTCGTCGCCGGGCAATTGAACCACGGCGGAGATCTGCGAGAGTCCGCCAGTGGGGTTTTCGAGGTGGCGGATTTCGACTTCGGCCAGGTATCCCGGGCCGCGACCGAGGTAGCGATCGTTGGAATAGCGATCGACCCGACGGAGAATGCCGGTGCCTTCGAGCGTCCGGTCGCCGTAGGCATCAGCGAAGGTGCGGCTGATCTGAAAACGGTTGCGTCCGCTGTCGAAGAGATCCTTGGCAGCCGCGCCGAGGGATTGCGGCGGCGGATCTTTGGCGAGCGAGTCGGCCTCGATCGTTTCGCGTGTGGCCGTTTCGCCGATTTCGGTTTCCGGAAGCACCGTGACAGCGTCCTGCTTTTGCTCCAGAGGCGAAGTCGACGCGGGTTCGGGTTCTTCCGGCGCGGGAATCTGGCTGCCTGAGGCTTCCGATTCAGAACCGTCGAATTCCACGGTGTGAAACTTCGGTTCCGCGGCTTCCTCGATTTCCACCTCTTGCACCACCGGTTCAGGTTTTACCGGGAGAGGAGGCGGCAGGGGCGGTTTGGCGACTTCGCTATCCTTACCGTGTTCCATCAGATTGCGGGCGGTATTGATCAGAAGTCTCACATCCGCAATGAGGCGGGATGAATCCTCGACCAGCCCGGAGCGGGCGCAGAAGAGTTCGTCGTCGCTGATCGAGCATTCCGCGAACCGGTTGGTCAGCCTGGCCATCAACGGCCGCTTGGGATCGTTTTCCCCGACAAACGAGGGATTGATGGGATGGGGAAACGTGAGCCGGTAACCGGTCCAGGTGGCCTGGGTGCCGTTCTTGTTTCGGGTGAAGGGGCGCACATCGACGCGGATGCCCGAGGTTTCGCCGAAAATCCACGGTCGGCGCATCACCGTTCCGTCCGTGGAAAAACGCAGGTCCAGTTCCGTGGCGGCGTGGGAAAAGATCGAAACGATGTTTTTCTGCCGTTCCTTCCAGACACTGACCGCGATGACGATGGCGGCGGCGAGAATGATAAAGATGGCCATGACTTCCGAGTGAGGTTAGCGAGCGAGAATGGCCCAGTTCAAGCGCGATCGCGTTTACAATAGGGATTTCAGATTGTAACCACGCCACCCCTTTCCGCTTGACCCATCCCGCTCCCGGTCGAGAATCGGACGCCATGAGCGACGAATTCTTCCCCCAGATTCCCAAGATTCAGTACGAAGGTCCCGGTTCCAAGAATCCCCTTTCGTTCAAACATTACAACGCCGACGAGATGGTCGGCGGCAAGGCGATGAAGGATCACTTCCGCTTTGCCTGTGCCTACTGGCACACGATGCGGAACGGCTTGGCCGATCCTTTTGGCGGCCCCACCGCGCAGCGTCCCTGGGACGACGGCAGCAACTCGGTGGAAAATGCCCAGCGTCGTGTCTGGGCGATGTTCGAGTTCATGCAGAAGTGCGGGATCGGCTACTACTGTTTCCACGACCGCGACGTGGCGCCGGAGTGCGGTGACCTTGAGAAATCCAACGCCGCCCTCGACGCGGTGGCCGACGAACTCGAAAAGGCGCAGAACGAGACCGGCATCAAGCTGCTCTGGGGCACCGCCTGTCTTTTCGCCCATGAGCGATACAATCAGGGCGCGGCCACTTCACCCTACGCGGATGTGTTCGCCTATGCCGGCGCCCAGGTGAAAAAGGCCATCGATGTCACCCATCGCCTCGGCGGACAGGGCTACACTTTCTGGGGAGGTCGTGAAGGTTACGCGACGCTGCTTAACACCGATCTTGGACGCGAGTTGAACCACCTCGCCCGATTCCTGCACATGGCGGTGGACTACAAACAGAAGATCGGCTTCGAAGGGCAGTTCTACATCGAGCCCAAGCCGCGGGAACCCTCCACCCACCAGTATGATTCCGACGCCGCCGCCTGCCTGAATTTCCTGCGTGAGCATGGGCTGAAGGAGCATCTCAAGCTCAACCTCGAGACCAATCACGCCACGCTGGCCGGCCACTCCATGTGGCACGAGATGGAGGTCGCGGCCGCGGCCGACGCGCTGGGTTCCGTGGACGCCAATACCGGGGACGAATTGATCGGTTGGGACACCGACCAGTTCCCCACCGACATCTACCTGACCACGCAGATGATGCTGGTACTGCTTCGCACCGGTGGTTTCACCACGGGCGGTCTGAATTTCGACGCCAAGGTTCGCCGCGAAAGCTTCGAGCCGGTCGATCTCTTCCACGCCCACATCGGCGGGATGGACGCCTTTGCGCGCGGTCTCAAGATCGCCAACGCGATTCTCGAGGACGGGCGTTGGGAAACCTTCCGAAAGCAGCGCTATGCCAGCTACGATTCCGGGATCGGCGCCCAGATCGAGAGCGGCGAAGTCGGTTTTGAAGATCTCGAGGCCTACACGCTTCAGAACGGCGAGCCGACCACGGTCAGCGGCCGTCAGGAGATGCTGGAGAACCTGATCAACGAATTCATCTGAGCCGGCTTCGGCGACCCGGACATGCTCCATTTTCGATTCATGGAGTTCCCGGTGCGGGTGCACTGGATGTTCTGGGTCGTCTCCGTGTTGTTGAGTGGCGCGCTCTCGATGGAGGGGCGCGAGGCTTTCACCCAGGTCCTCATCTGGGTGCCGGTCGTGTTCGTGTCGATTCTCTGGCACGAGATCGGGCACGCCCAGGCCCAGCGAAAATACGGGAGCCGACCCGAGATCCTCCTCTACAGCATGGGCGGGCTCTGCAGCGGGCAGGGACGCTTCACCCGGCACCAGTCGATGTGGATCAGCGCGGCGGGGCCGGCGGCGAGTATCTGCTTCTATGGCGCCGCTTTCGTGATTGCCGAGTTGAGGGGCTACGATGTCGTTTTCGGTTTCTTCCTGCGCGGCGCTCACGGGATCGAAGCCCGCATCCTGCAGGATTTTCTGTGGGTGAACGGTTTCTGGACGCTGATCAACCTGCTCCCGGTGCTTCCCCTTGATGGTGGACAACTCTTTGCGGCCTACACCGCCAACAAGAATCCCCGGCTGGCGCCCGTGGTGGGTTTGATCGCCGCGATCGTGGTGGCGGCGCTGGCTATCTTGAGCGGAATGCTGTTCATCGGGTTTTTCTTCGGCTATCTCGCCTACACCAACTGGCAGCGTTCGAAGGGCGTGCAGCAGGGCTTCTGGTGAGATGGCGCCAAACGTGTGGGATCGTTTGAAAGGCGATTCTGAAAAGTTCGTCTGAACCGAACACGCAGGCGTAACCAAGGGTTGCCTGAATGCCTCGATCTGAATGAAACGCTATTTTCAACGTTCGATTCCCTTTCTGCTGGGAATGGTGGTCTCGCCCCTGCTTCTTTTGCTGGCGGCGGCCGGTTGCGCGTCAGTTTCGGCGCCGGATGAGTCGCCAATCGAGGAATACAACGAGGCGACACGCCGGTCCGCCGATCCATCAAGGGGTGTTCCGGCCACGGATTCTGAGGCCAGGCAGGGGTTGAAAGCGTGGAAGAGCCTCATGGCCGATCTCTCTGCGGAAAACATCCGCGGACGCGCTTCCCTGGTGTATGCGGACGCGCTCTTTTTCAACGACACCCTGAAGACCTTGCACACCGGGGCCGAGGTGGAGGCTTACCTGCTCGAAACGGCTGAGATGCTTGAGAATGGGAGCGTGGAATTTCGCGACGAAGTCTGGTCGGAAGATGGCAGCGTCTACGTCAGGTGGGAGATGGTCTATCGGGGCGAGAAACTGGCGGGCGGCGAGCCGATCCGGACCATCGGGATGTCCCAACTGCGATTCGACGAGGAGGGTCGGGTGGTGCTTCACCAGGATTTCTGGGATTCCACCCGCGGGCTCTTCGAAAATCTGCCCGTCATCGGGGGACCACTGAAGGGGATCAAGGACCGTTTGTGAGCCGATTCCGAACCATGAAAACTCGACGAGAATTGAATCCAGAAAAGCCCGGCACGCGAATGAGTCAGCATGTTGATGGTGGAGGCATTCGGATTCACGCGGATCCCTCGCGGCCCTCGAGAATCAAGATTCGCCGAGTCGGCCGATGACCAATTGGTAATGACGGAATTCCGGGAAAAAGAGATCGACGAAAGCGACATCTCCCTGCTCGAAAAGGCGGGCCGGGGAGATCGTGAGGCTTTCGGTCGGCTCTATGCAAGGCTCTCGACGCCGTTATATTCTCTGGCGGTGCAAATGCTCGGAGATCGTACCGAAGCGGAAGATGCGTTGCTCGAAGGAATGGAGGCGATCTGGAAACAGGCACCCCGTTTCGATGGCCGGAAAGCCGCCCCGTTCACGTGGGCGGTCATGGTTTTTCGGGCCCGGGTGATCGATCGGGCTCGGCGCCGCGCCACCCAGTCGCGGCTGCGCGAGAAAGCCAAGGAACACACGAACGCCGAATATTCCGAGGCTTCCGCTCGCGAGGCGACCGGTTTCCTGGCGAGCCGGGAGGAGTGGGAGATCGTGCGCAAGGCGGTGGAATCCCTTCAGGCGGATCAGGCGTCCATGCTACGGTGGTCGTTTTTCGAGGGGCTCACCCACCAGGAGATCGCCGACCGGACGGGGCGACCGCTGGGAACGGTGAAAACCGTGATTCGACGATCGTTGATCGAACTCAGGTCGAAGATACTGGGAAGGGGGTACGGAAAATGAGCGACCAGGAGGAACATCCCCGGGCGGACGAGGCGCTTGACTGGGTCCTCGGGAACGGCACCACGGAGCAACGGCGTTCCTTCGAGGAAGCCCTTTCGGGTGATCCTGAACTCGCCAAACTCTCGGAGGAAATGGGCGAAGGCGCCGCGATTCTGGCGATGTCGTGCGAGCAGTTCCAACCGAGGTCCGAACTCCTGGACGAACTGATGGGCCGAATTGGGGAGGCCCCCGTTGCGGAATTGCCGGAGGAGAGTGCGCCGTCGCCGGAAGAGCCTCCGGTCTATGTCGTGCCGAAGGCGACCGTCCCGAAACCGGCCGAAAGGAAGGGGAGGAGCGGAAGAGGCCGCTGGCGAGAGATCCTGGCTTGGGCCGCCGTCATCACCCTGGCGGTGACATCGGCCTGGCTCTGGAAGGAAAAACAGCGGGTGGAATCGGATTTCTCCGCCGCCAACGAGAGAGTGCGTCACCTCGCCAACGAGCTCGAAACGGCCCGGGAAAGCCGCGATCTGGCGCGCATCGAGGTCGAGACGTTGAAAGCCACCATTGACGAGTATCGGGAAGGAATCGCGCTGGTGGTCTGGGATCAGGATAAACAGGAAGGGGTCCTGAAACTCGAAAAGATGCCGCCCATTCCGGTCGACAAAGACTATCAACTCTGGGTCGTCGATCCGGATCACGAAAACCCGGTCGATGCCGGCGTGGTTCGCGTGGATGGGAACGGGTTTGCGAGGGTGAAATTCAAACCGACCGATACCGTATCGGCGCAGAAATTCGCCATCAGCGTGGAACAGCGGGGCGGAGTGCCGATCAACCAGGGACCGATCGTTCTGCTCAGTCCATGAGTTCGGAAGCCGGCAATGGGCCATCCCTCGGCGTTTTCCTGGGGCGGGTGCTCGCGATCGGGATCGCCATCCTACTGGTGGCGGGGCTCATCATCTCGCGTCGTCGAGGGGATTCCTTGATCGAATGGCAGACCACTTTGTTGGCGACTGAGTGCGGACACTGGCTGGCAGTGGGCGCGATTCTCGGTGCGGGCTTCGCATTTTTTTTGTGGCCGCCGACTTCGTGGTTGCGTTGGGGATTGGGGTTGACGCTGATCGCTGCCGCGGCGGCATTCCTCGAGCCTCTGTGTCGGGCCGCCTGGCAAGCTCCGACGGGTATTTCTCTCGGTCGACTCTGGTGGCCGCCTTCGCAACCGGACACCTCATCGGTAGAGGTCGAGAGAAAGGTCTACTGGGATTCCGGAAACGGGCGCGGATCCCTGGAGATGGTGGTCTGTCGCCCCTCCTCGGGCGAGGGAAAAAGGGAGCGGTTTCCCTGGGTCGTGTCCATCCACGGAGGTGGGTGGAACGGTGGTCGTCCGGACGAATTCCTGAAGTGGGATCGGGAGCTGGCTTCGCATGGCTACGTCGTGGTCATGCCCGCCTACCGATTGGCTCCCGAACATCAGTGGCCGGCACAGCGGGAAGACATTCGACATGCCGTCGAGTGGGTACGGGATCACGCGGACGACTTGGGCATCGATCCGGCGAACCTGACGCTCTTCGGTCGTTCCGCGGGAGGCCAGATCGCGACGGCTTGTGCGTTCGGTGTGCCGGAACTTCGGGTCGCTCGTTGTGTCGCGTTCTACAGTCCCCACGACCTGTATTTCGCCCGGAAATATGCGAGGGCGGACGACGTGCTCGATTCGCTGAAATTACTGCGTGATTATTTGGGTGGCGATCCCGAAGAGGTCGAGGACGCGTATCGAAGTAGCTCCGGAATCCTGCAGGTCAACAGATCGAGTCCTCCGACCCTGCTGGTTCACGGGACCAGAGACACGCTGGTCTGGGTGGAACAGAGCCGGCGTCTGGAAAAACGGATGCAGGCAGTCGGCGCGCCGGTTCGATACCTCGAATTGCCGTGGGCGACTCACGCCTTCGATTACTTTCCCTCCTCACCCGGCGGGCAGGTCGCCATGCGGGAAATGCTCCGTTTCCTGTCGTCCGAGCCGCGCTGAACTTCCCGGCTATTCTTCGAGTTTGTCGAGCACCGCTTTTCCGCGTGCCTTGGTGTCGGGATCGTCGCGTTCTTTCGAGGGAAGCGCGAGGCCTTTCCGAATTTCCCGCTCGGCCTTTCGCGGTTCTCCGATATCGGCGTAGGTGAGCCCGAGTTCGATGTGGTGGGCAACCCGGTCCGGGTTCAACGCGATCGCCCTTTTGAAGGCATCCACCGCTTCCGCCTCGGAAGCTTCCGGAAGGCCACCGTAGACAATCTCGACGATTCCCTTGAGCAGTGGTCCGGTGGTGGCAACGGCGCGGTGCCAGCGCCCCAGCATGTGCCAGGCGTAGTCGGAGTTCTCGTCCAGTTTCAACGCCTGTTCGGTGTGTTGTTTGACGAGGCGCGAGTATTCGACCTTTTCGCGGGCCGATACGAGATCCAAGAGCCGGCCATAGCAGATTGCCACCGCCAGTTGGGCATCGGAAAGGTCCGGCGCCAATGACAGCGCCCGTTTGGCGTAGTCGAGCGCCCTTCTTCCGGCGGCGAGCTGATCATCCTTGTCCGCCAGATCGACCATCGACTCGCCGTACTGTTTGGCGATCTTGATGAGAAGGTCGGGGTCGTCGGGAGTCAGCTTTTCGGCGGTGAGATAGGCATCGAGGGCGTCGGCGGTTTTCAGGCGGGCATCGAAAGAATCGCCCTTGGCGATCAATTCGGACGCCGATTGGGCTCCCCGCGAAATCGAGGATATCGTGAAAAGGAGACTCAGGCAGAAGGTGAGGAAACGGGCTGAGGAGGAGGAGTATTTCATGGTTGGGAGGGTTTTTCGAAGCGATAGTGTGATACGATCCACTCCTCGCCCCCGTGATATCCCCACAGCTCCGCGCAGGCCATGAAGAAGATCCGCCAGTAGTGCCACCAACGGGCCGATTGTCCCTCTCCGTAGGTGGCTTCAAACAGTGACAGGATCTCGTCGCGATTCGCATCCATGTTCTTGAGCCAGCATTCCGAGGTCAGTTGGTAATGTCGACCGCTGACGCACCAGTGATCGCGGATGCGGAGATCGTCCTGGAAATAGAGCAACAGATCGTCCGAGGGCATCTGGCCGCCGGTGAAGAAATACTTCGCCATCCAGTCATCGTCGTCGCGGACCTCGTAGTGATAGGCCGCCACCCGGTGGGTGAAGATGTGCACGAAGAGTGAGCCGCCGGGTTTGAGCCATCGGGCGACGCGCCGCATCAGCTCCTCGTAGTTTTTCATGTGCTCGAACATTTCCACCGACACCACCCGATCGAATAGCGCGTCGCCTTCGCCCCCGTAGTGGATCATGTTGGCGGTTCGGACGGTCAGGTTGCGGAATCCTTTCTCGGCCGCCACCCGGTCGATGTGCGCCTTCTGCGATGCGGAATTGGAGACCACGGTGATTTCGGAATTCGGGTAGTGCTCCGCCATCCACAAAGAGAGAGAACCCCAGCCGCAACCGAGTTCGAGAATTCGTTGCCCGTCGGCCAGTCCGGCTCGCTCGCAGGTGAGACGCAGCATTTTCTCCTCGGCTTCGGCGAGGGAATCGTCGGGTGATTCAAACCAAGCGCAGCTGTACTTGAGTCGCGGTCCGAGGCACTTTCGGTAGAATTCGGCCGGCACCTCGTAGTGTTGTTCGTTGGCCGCGTCGGTGTGGATCGCCACGGGACTCTCGCGAAGTCCGGCCACATGTTCCATCAGGGCGGCGCGCTGGGCTTCCGCGGTCGGCTTGACGTATTCGCGCAACGTTTCGGCGAGCCGCCACCGGATGCCGAGTCGGATGAGGTAGTCGGGCAGGGTGCCGCGGGCGAGGAGTTCGTTGATCTGGCTCATGGGAAATGGGGTGGGGGTTCGGATATCACGGTTTTGCTTCCCGGGGAGGAAGGGGAATGAAAGCGCTGGTGGTCCGCTGGTATTGGCGGTAGGTGTCGCCGCGCTTGGCGACGGACAGTTCTTCGGTCAGGGGAATGCCGGTGACCTTGAGGAGGAAAAACAGCATCGCGAGGGGAGCGAGTATCGCCGTCCAGCCCCAGGGAACGGGGAGGGCGACGAGGAACAGGCCCCACCAGAGCAGCGATTGGAAAAAATAGTTGGGGTGGCGGGAGTAACGCCACAGTCCGTCACGGCAGAGCGCATTCGATTCGCCAGAGATCCGCGCCTTGAATCGAGAGAGCTGGTGATCGGCGATTCCCTCACCCAGAATGGCTCCCAAACAGAGAGCGAAGCCAACAACTTCCAGCGGTTGAAACCGCGGAGCGGGGTTGCCGGAGATGAGTTGCACCGGCAGCATGAGGAGCCAGACCAGCAAGGCCTGGGCGAGAAAAAAGCCGAGAAAATTCCGAGGCAGTGATCCGCTCCAGCGTTCCCGAAGAATGCCGTAGCGCGGATCCTCCTCGGGATGATGCGCGGCCACGCGGCGCCAGAGATGGATTCCCAGGCGGAGGCTCCACGCGCCGACGAGAAGCGCGATGAAAAGACGGCGCCACTCCCAGCCATCGCCGAGGGCGGCGTAAAGGACCGCCACGGGAGCGAAGGAAAGTGACCAGGTCACATCGACAAACGAGTAGTTGTCGAGTCTGACACTCAGCCTCAAGGTGATCAGGAACAGGACGATCAGGAGGACCACTCCAAGAATCAGGACAAGCGGCGGGTTCACGATGACTCCGGGGGTTGGGATTTCCATTGTACCGAGGCACGCCGAATCAGGGGGCGCACCGAGACAATGATGAGGAAGGCGATGAACGGCATCGTCACCGCCCATGCCACGATGCAGTGAACGCAGGTCATGCCGAACTTGGAGAAAAATTCACCCGGCGAATGGACAAAAAGATCGAGCGCATCAGGGATCGAAAAGGGAATCGGAGGCGCGCCGAAGAGAAACTCCCCCGCGCGGATGTAGACGGGGATGAGGACGAGGTGAAGCGGATAGACGAGCCAGTGAAGCGACTGGATCACCGTCTGGTTCAGTTTGAGCGCCATTCCGACCACCGTGGCCACGACAGAAGTGGTCCCGAGAATGGGAAACACCCCGCACAGCAGCCCGCAGGCAACCGCGTGGGACAGCTCCTCGGGCGTGGCGCCCTGGGTGAACTGCGTCCGTAATGGCCTGACCACCCGCTTCCGCCAGAAACCCTTTTCGGACTGGCTCGGTTCCGACGTGGCGGCGGTGTTGGACATGATCATCGGATTCGGGTTCAGGAATTGACGCCGTTTTCGTGGTGCAGGGTTTGGAAATTCACCGGGCGGGTGTAGACCGCCTGCACCACGCTGATGTTCCGGGTCGAAAACGCGGCTTCACAGTATTTCAGGTAGTAGTTCCATTTGCGGATGAATCGGTCGGAGAACCCCTGCGATTTCACCTCGTCGCGTTTCTCGTCAAAGGCGCGGTGCCATTCGCGCAGCGTGCGGGAGTAGGAGGCTCCCATATCCTCCAATCCGTGCAGGAACAGGTTCCCGGTCCGGTTCATCGCCTGGTTCATTCGCCCGATGCTGAGCAACAGCGATCCCGGGAAAATGTGTTTTTGGATGAAATCGGTTCCGCGTTTGAGTTCGGCGTGATCGCAGTCGGGCACCGTGATCATCTGCACCGCGAGCAATCCCCCGGGCGCGAGAACCTCGTGGCACTTGGCGCACCACGTCTCGAGGTACTGGTCGCCGACGGCTTCCAGCATCTCGATGGAAACGATCTTGTCGAACTGACCCCGGATGTCGCGATAGTCCTGAAGACAAATCTCGATGCGATCTTCCAGTCCGGCCGCGCGGATGCGTTCCACCGCCTCGGCGTATTGGGCGGGCGAGATGGTGACGCCGGTGACCCGGCAGCCGTAATGTGTCGCGGCGTGAATCGCGAACCCGCCCCAGCCGCAGCCTATCTCGAGCACGTGATCCTCGGACGAGAGATTGAGCTTCCGGCAGAGGGCCTCATACTTGGCGTGTTGGCCCGATTCCAGGCTCTGGTCGGGCGAGGTAAAGCGTGCCGAGGAGTAGGTCATCGTGGGATCCAGCCAGAGGCGGTAGAAATCGTTCCCGAGATCGTAGTGCTCCTCGATGTTGCGACGGCTCATCGTCTTGCTGTTGGCTCGGAAACGATGGGCGATGCGGTCGAGCATCCGGAGAACCCCGACCAGTTTCAGTCGCTGGGAAGAGCCCCGGGCCGAGGGGTCGGCGTGGAGATTGACGATGAACCATTCGATGACGGCGCGGATGTCGGGAGTGTCCCAGTCACCATCCAGGTAGGCTTCGCCGAGTCCGACGTTTCCATAGAGGGCGCACTTCCGGAAAAACTCGTCGGAATGGATCGATGCCCGGGCGCGCGGACCTCCCTCGCCGGTGCCCAGGATTTCGGTGCTGCCGTCGGGCAGGTCCAGTTGCAGGCGTCCGAGTTGGAAGCCCCGGAGCGTTTTCATCAAGGGCCGGCGCAGCCAGTCCGCGAGCGAGGAGGTGGCCGGGGCCGTTGGCTTGGTGGCGATGCCGACCGGGGACGGAGCGGTTGAGGTTTCGGTGGGAGTCATGACTTCGTTGGTTTCGGTTGGATGCTGGAGTGCGGGCGATAGAGATCGCGTTGCTGATCGGGGGCGTCGGATTTGCGAATGAAAGGAAGGCGCTTCATCCACAAAAGGAACGCCTGCCAATGGATCTTGGAAATGACTTGGAGAGTGAGCAGCGGGAAGCGAATCGAATACCAGCAGAGTCGGGCATTGGTCAGCGCCTTCTGCTCGCCGCGGATCCAACTGACGAGCAGCGTCTCTCCGTTCTCGCGGTCGTCGATGTGGATCTCGATCTTGTCGTCGGGAACCCGGACGCGAAAATCGAACTCGGCGGTCAGGCCGATGAAGGGGGACACGTAAAAGTGCTTCGGCGTGGTCAGCCGAAACTCGCCGGACGCCTGAGGCGAGGCGATCAGGTAGGGCTTCAGTTCGCGGAAGGTATTGCACACTTCGACGACCACGTGGACGGCACGATCATTCTCGTCGTGAATGAGGTAGAAACAGACCGGATTGAAGATGTATCCCAGGATGCGGGGCAGGGTGATCAATCTCACCCGGTGGGTCGAGGGAAGCGCGATGCCCTGGTCCCAGAGCCAGGCGGCGAGATTGGCGCGGAGATCGGGACCTTTCCCCACATCGAGGTGGTCGGCGTCGCGAAACGCGTAAACATTGAAGCGATTGTGACTGAACAGGGTCAGGTCGGAGACCAAAGAGGGTATCTCCGCCAAGTCGAGATCGAGGTAGAAAAGGCGATAGCGAAAGCCATGCCGTTTCGGCGAGAGGCGCTGATGCACCACCTCGCAGTCATAGAGGCAGGAGCGATGGTTCATCGGTTTTCCCATGGATCGCCCTCCAGCAGAAGTTCGCTCAACCGGACCGCGGACAGCAGCCCGTCCTCGTGAAAGCCGTAGCGGGTCCACGCGCCGCAAAAGGAGGTGCGGGTATCCAGACCGGCGAGATTGAGTTCGGGTATCCGGGCCTGCGCCCGGATGGCCTCGCGATCGAAGAGCGGGTGCTCATACTCCAGTTCGCGAAGGACAATCTGGTCGGGAATGCGGTCGCGGTTGTTCAGGGAGACGAAGTAGTCGCGGTTTTCTGACACGCCCTGGAGGGAATTCATCCAGTAGTGCGTCGTCGGCATTTCGCGATTCCCGTCGGCTTCGGTGCGGTAGTTCCACGACGCCCAGCAGCTTTTGAGATCGGGCATCACCCGGCTGTCCGAATGCACGGTGACTTCGTTGGGTTGATACTGAAATGGCGAGAGAACGGACTCTTCCAATGCGGTCGGCTGCTCGAGCAGCTTCAGCGATTGCGGCGGGTGAGCGGCGAGAATGACGTGATCGAAAGTTTCGACACCGCGGATCTTGGTGGTGATTTCCACAGAGTTCGGTGTCCGCCGGACCGAGAGAACCGGCGTGGAGATGTGCACGCGATCGCGAAACGGCTCGACGAGGCGGCGAACGTATTCGCGGGAACCACCCGTCACCGTTCGCCAGGGATGCTGGGTGTGCAGGCCGAGAAAGCCGTGGTTGTACCAGAAGCGCAGCAGCGTGGTCGCGGGAAATTCCAGCATCTTTTCCGGCGGAGTGGACCAGACGGCGGAACTCATGGGAATGAGATAGCGTTCCAGGAAATCCCGACCGTA
>JAGRPB010000113.1:11437-18500 GCA_020439945.1 Verrucomicrobiia bacterium | reverse complement strand
GCGCCGGTCTGCTCCATCGACCTGTTTCCCACCATCCTCGCCGCGACCGGCACCCCGCAACCGGCCGATCGCCCCATTGATGGCATCTCGCTGCTCGATCACCTGAAATCCGGCGGCGACTCCGCTCTCGCCGAGCGCGATCTCTTCTGGCACTTCCCGCACTATCGCCACGCGCCCGGTCCCTACTCCATCATCCGCCGGGGCGACTGGAAACTGATCAAGTTCTGGGAAGGCATCACCGAACTCTACCATCTTGGAGACGATCTCGGCGAAACCCATAATCTCGCCGAAACGATGCCCGAAAAAGTCGATGAACTGGAAACGGCCCTCCTCGCCCGCCTCAAGGCCGACGGCGCCAAGCTGCCGCGACCGAATCCCGATTTCAAAGCCGAGAATTGATCCGTCTCCCTGCCATTCAACCCTGTTGGATCCGCCACTCAACCCTCTTGAATCCGATGAAAACCACCCCGCTTCTCCTCGCCCTCCTGGCATCACTGGTCGTGCTCGCCACGGCCTCCGATATCGAAAAGGATGGCACCCTGCTCTTCGAGGACCACTTCGAGCGCGACGAACCCACTCCCGACCAGGAAGCCATCGGCGATGGCTGGAGCAGCAACAGCGCGTGGCGGGCCAAAGGGCGGAAACAGGTCGACCTGAAAGACGGCGCCATGCACGTCACCCGCGTTCCCGAAGCCGATCATGGCGTCGCCATTTTCCACACCCTCGAATCCGTCTTCGCCGATGGCGCGGTGGAACTCCGCTTCCAACTCGCCGACGGCGACGATCTCGGCATCGATTTCGTGGATCGTGAACTGAAGACGGTCCACGCCGGACACCTCTGCATGGGGCGCGTCACCCTGAAGGGACTCACCATCACCGACTCCAAGACCGGCGCCATGAATCTGGAGATCCGCGAAAAGCGGCTGGCGGGTTTATCCGATCCGGAGTTGCAGAAACTCATGAAAACGAAGTCGAAGACCTTTCCGCTCGAACTTGCGGCCAATGATTGGCACACGCTCCGTCTCGTGATCGAGGGTGACACCATGACCGCCACCATCGATGGAAAAGAGATCGGCGCCTTCGCCTCCGAGGGCATCGCCCACCCGACCAAGCGTTGGATCACCCTCGCCGTGAACAAGTCGGCCGTCGTGGACGATGTGAAGATCTGGAAGCTGAAATGATGAACGGATTACTTCGTTTCGTTTCTGGTTCGCTCGTCGCGCTGACGTTGGTCTCCGGATCGCTTTTCGCCTCGGAGCGTCCCAACATCGTCGTCATCGTCGCCGACGACATGGGTTTCTCGGATCTCGGCTGCTACGGCGGGGAGATCGAGACGCCGAATCTCGATGCCCTCGCCAACGGCGGGTTGCGTTTCACCAATTTCTACGTCAACAACATGTGCTGGCCCACGCGTGCCAGCCTCATGACGGGCCTCTACCCGAAGACCGCGCTTCCCAGGAACGGCGCGGCGGAAGGCGGACTGCATCCGGAAGCCACCACGCTACCCCAGGCACTGCGTGAGGCCGGTTACGCCACCTGGATGGCGGGAAAGTGGCACCTCTCCGATCCCGCCGAACCGGACGGTCCCAATGCCCCGCATCATCGCGGGTTCGATCATTTCTACGGAACCATCCACGGCGCCTCGGATTTCTTCGCCCCGGCCGATCTCCAGCTCGATGGCCAGTCGATGACCCGCGAATGGGAGAACAACCCGGATTTCTACTACACCGATGCCATCACCGATCACGCGCTGAAATTCCTGGAAGCGCACCAGACCGATTCCACGTCTGCCGAACGGCCGTTCTTTCTCTATGTCGCCTACACCGCCGCTCATTGGCCGCTCCACGCGAAACCCGAAGACATCGCTCACTACGAAGGACGCTACGCCATGGGTTGGGATCGATTGCGGGAACAGCGTCACGCCCGCATGAAGGAACTCGGCGTGGTCGATCCCGGTTGGCCGCTGTCGCCGCGTCACCCGGAAGTGCCAGCGTGGGAGAAAGCCGAGAATCCGGCCTGGCAGCAGCGCCGCATGGAAGTCTACGCCGCCCAGATCACCTGCATGGATCGCAACATCGGACGTGTCATCGAATCCCTGAAGGCAACGGGACAATTCGAGAACAGCCTCGTCCTCTACCACCACGACAACGGCGGCTGCCATGTCGAGTACGCGACCGACCGCACCGGGCCGTGGAGCCGGGAATTCACCACCGACGGAAAACATCAGCCCATCCGGCCCGGCAACCTCCCCGGCCTCATGCCCGGGCCCCAGACCACCTTCCAGTCCTACGGCTACGGCTGGGCCAACGCCTCCAACACGCCGTTCCGGCTCTTCAAGCAATACGACCACGAGGGCGGCACGCGTTCCCCGCTGATCGTATCGTGGCCGATGGGGCTGGCGCCAGACCTTTCCGGAAGGCTGACGAAGGAAGTGGGACACGTCATCGATCTCATGCCCACGCTGCTCGACGCCGCGGGAACCAAGTCGGTCGTGCAGAATCCTTTCCCCTTCGAAGGCCGTTCCCTGCTCCCGATCCTGCGAGGAAACCCCGATGAACTCGCCCCCCACGGAACTCTCTACTGGTCGCACAACCGGGGCCGGGCCATTCGCGAGGGCGACTGGAAACTGGTCGGCGCCGAAAAGAACGGTCCCTGGGAACTCTACCAACTCGATCGGGACGGCACGGAGCTGAACAACCTCGTCGAGGATGAACCGGAACGCGCCAAGGCAATGGAACAGCACCACGCCGACTGGTTGAAGCGTACCGATCTCGGCGGCGCCAAGAGAGCTCGCCCGAAAAAGCCCTGACGGCGAAGCGCGTTCAGTCGGGGTAGTTCGCAAAAATCGCGTTGAGCTTCGCCGCCAACCGCAGACCACCCTTGGCGAGGCGCTCCCGCAACAGGTCGACATGATCGGCCCGGTACTGATAGCTCAGCGAGGGTGGCTCTTTCACATTGAGAAAGTAGCCGCTCCGCTGCGGGCCGAAATCGTAGACCCGCTCGCGCACCGCTTTCGACTCCCGCGCCCAGTCGAGCATGCTCGCGGACGTCCACGCCTTCTCTTCCTCCGCCGGGACCCGATCCAGGAAACTCGCGAACTCGGTATAACTCAGTTTCAGGGAATCGATCATGAGCTCGTCCCAGACCTTGTGCAGGCTGACTTCCTCGCCGAACCACTCCACCCCGATGCGATTGCCACCGGCATCGTCAGCACGTCCCACATGGAGCGGCTGATGCAGGTCGCCGACAAAGTGCACGTAGAGGGCGAGCGCCTCCCGTTTGCCGATCTCCTTCGTCAGCTCGGCGGGCAAACCGGCCCCGGATCCGCGCTTCCTCACACCACCGTGCAGGGTCATGCTCTCCGCCTTGGGATCGGCGAGAAATTTCTCCAGCAACGGGATGATCTCGAGGATGGAATTCACCGCCTCGTCCTTCGCCTCAGCTTCCAGCACTTCCTCCCACTTTTGATCGTCCTCGATGGAAACGTAGTGCCAAGGCTCGACGAAGTCCCACTCCGGGTTCGAACGAATCTCGTCCGCCCAGGTCGAGATCTCCGCCAGCGACTCGCGGCCGAGGATTTTTCGAAGCTCGACGCGGGACTTCTCGTTCAGGTGACGTTCCGCCAGTTCGGCGGTGACGCGGTGTCCGTTCTGTCCCCAACCGAGACCGTCGGAAATGCCGGCCAGATTGAGGACTCCGGCCACGAGGCAGATAGTGAAATGGGATTTCATGATTCAGCGTAGTTCGGGCGGAAGATAGCAGAACTCGACCACGTGGCGATCGGGGTCCTCGATGAAAATCTGGCGTGCGCCGTCGGGACGCAGATTGAGGTTCACGATCGCGGCGCCTTTTTCCTCCAGATGACGGTGACAGCTTTCGAAGTTCGCGACTTCAATTGCGAAGTGATCGCCGCGCGGATGTTCGTGGACGGGCGTCACCAATCCCTCCAGCAGATGAAGCTCACGCGTTTCGCCGAGCGCGAACCAGGCCCCGTCAAAATCGAAGGCCGGGCGCGGTTTCCGTTTCAGGCCGATGACGTTTTCGTAGAAATCGATGCTGCGCGGCACATCGCTCACCGCGAGCGCCACGTGATTGAGGTCGAGGATTTCGATCATTTGCCCCCATGTTCCAATCGCACCGGTTCCGGCACCAGAAAAAACCGGGCCATGGCGCGATTCAACAGGGTGAGGTCTTCGCCCCAACCCTGTTCCCTCCCCCGAAAACGGGTCGCGAACGCGGCATTTGTCTTTTTCGGCGACTGAGGCCAGAGTCACCACCCCTTTTCGGGGCCGCGGGACACTTCCTCGGAGCCCCCCTTTTGATCGAACTGCCATGAAAAAAATCATCCTCGCCTTCCTTGTCGTCGTTGGGTTCGTCGTCCTGTCGCCGACGGGCACGACCGCCGAAACCAAGCCACTGAAAGCCCTGCTGGTCGCCGGTGGATGCTGCCATGACTACGAAGGTCAGCAGAAGGTGCTGGCCGAAGGGATCCAGGCCCGGGCCAATGTGCGCGTCGACGTGTGGTGGACGGACGACAAGAGCACTGAGCCTCCGCTGCCGCTCTACGATGATCCAAACTGGGCAGCGGGCTACGACATCGTCATCCACGACGAATGCGCCGCCGGCAACAAGGACCTCAAGGTGATGAAACACATCCTGGATGCCCACCAGAAAATCCCGGCGGTCCACTTGCACTGCGCCGTGCACAGTTTCCGCAACGGGACCGATCAGTGGTTCAAGCACCTCGGCATCCAGTCGTCGCGACACGGGCCGCGCAAGCCGATCCGGATCGAGTTCGT
Organism: Verrucomicrobiia bacterium; assembly: GCA_020439945.1. Taxonomy (GTDB): domain Bacteria; phylum Verrucomicrobiota; class Verrucomicrobiia; order Verrucomicrobiales; family DEV007; genus JAEUHH01. The sequence continues at coordinate 13,701 of JAGRPB010000113.1, read as the reverse complement.
GGACCACGAACACCCCATCGTGTCGCCATTCGAGAACTGGACGACGATCGATGAGGAACTCTACAACAATGTCGAAATCTACGACGCGCACCCGCTGGCCATGGGCTACCAGAAGGTGCCGAAGGACGGCAAGGAAGTGGAAGAGGCCTCGGTCGTCGCTTGGACGAACGAGACGCAGGGAGCGCGCAGTTTTTCCACCACCATCGGTCACACGACCGAGACCGTCGCCGACGGACGCTACCTCGATCTGGTTACCCGCGGCCTGCTCTGGGCGGTCGACAAACTGAATGACGACTACCTCGGCAAACCCTACACCGGCGAGAACACCGTCACGTTCGTCAACGGTAAGCCAAAGGAAGAAAAGCCGACCCCTCCCAAGGTCACGCTCGGCGCACCCCCGAAGGACGCGACGCTGGTGACGGTCACGGCGAGCAGCGAGGAGACCAACAAGGGCAACTTTACCTGGCGCGCGATCGACGGCGACAGGAACACACGCTGGTGCGCCGGCAACGCTTCGAAGCCGCAGTGGCTCCAGCTGGAATTCGAGAAACCCCAGGACGTGACCGGCGCCACCATCGTCTGGGAAAGCCAGGGAACGCCTTATCAGCACAAGCTTGAAGGCTCCATCGACGGGAAATCATGGCAGGTCCTGGTCGATGCGACTGGGAACCAGGAAAAGGGGGATTCGAAAAGTAATTTCGACGCCAAGGGCCTCCGTTTTCTCAAACTCACCTGCACCGGCACCACGAATCCCGGCAATTGGGCCAGCGTTCGCGAGATCGTCCTCTCCGGCGTGTCGAATCTTTTTCCCAAACTGGATGAGAAGCAGAAAGCGGTCGTGCAGGAATCCGAGAAGAAGGACGCCGATCCCTACACCAAGGAAGGCAACCTCACGCCGGCGATTGTGAAGCTTTCCCCGGAGAAGGAAGCCGAGATCCTGAAGGACGTCACGGTGCCGGAAGGTTTCGACGTCACGCTTTTCGCCAACTCCGCCGCCGCCAACTACCCGGTCTATGTGGCCGCCTCGCCCAATGGTGATCTCTACGTGTCCAGCGACGGGAACGGCTCGCTCGGGCGCGATCCGCACCGCGGGCGCATCGTCCGGCTGCGGGACACCGATGGAGACGGCAAGGCCGACCAAGTCACCGAGTTCGTGAAGGACGTCGATTCTCCTCGTGGCCTGGTCTGGGATCACGACCGACTCTACCTGCTGCATCCGCCGCACATCACCGCCTACATCGACCGGGACGGCGACGGCGTGGCCGAGGACTCGCAGCGATTGATTTCGAACATCGCCTTCGACTTTTCCGGTCGCCCCGCCGACCACACCACCAACGGTCTCGAACTTGGGATCGACGGTTGGCTCTACATCGCCGGCGGTGACTTCGGATTCATGAAAGCCACTGGCACCGACGGTCGCACTCTTCAGCATCGTGGCGGTGGCGTGATTCGTTTCCGGCCCGACGGTTCCGGTCTCGAGCTGTTCGCCACCGGAACGCGCAACATTCTCGGTACGCCGACCAGTCCCCTGCTCGACATCTTCGCCCGCGACAACACCAACGACGGTGGTGGCTGGGACGTGCGGTTCCATCATTTCTCCGGGCTCGAGGATCATGGCTATCCGCGCCTCTACAAGAACTTCGGTGACGAACATGTTCAGCCGCTGGCCGATTACGGTGGTGGCTCTGGCTGCGGATCCGTTTACATCCACGAACCCGGTTTTCCTGACGAATGGAAAAACGCCCCCTTCACCTGCGACTGGGGCACCGGGGCGCTTTGGAAACACACCGTCGAACGCGTCGGCGCCACCTTCCAGGAAATCACCGAGCCGCAGCCTTTCATCAAGATGACCCGCCCCACCGACGCCGATGTCGATGGCAACAGCGCGGTCTACCAGGCCAGTTGGAAAGGCGCGACCTTCAAGTGGGAAGGACCGGATGTCGGCTACATCGCTCGCGTTCAACCGAAGGGCTTCCAGCCCGAAGCGATGCCCGATTTCGATAAGTTGAGCGACGCCGAACTCGTTGCCGAATTGGAATCGCCGAGCCACATCCGCACGATGGCGGCCCAGCGCACATTGCTTCGAAGAACTTGGACGGAAGACCAAGGGAATCTTCTCTTCGCATTGGCTTCGAATGGAGACAAAGCCCTCGAAGCAAGAGTTGCCGCTCTCTATGCGATCTCACAAAGGGGTATCAAGGCAGGAAGGGAAGCCTTCCACGGAGGGATGCCCAAGAACAATGTCATGTCAGTCCTTTTCAAGA
>JAGRPB010000113.1:0-11427 GCA_020439945.1 Verrucomicrobiia bacterium | reverse complement strand
TGCTCAACTTCCCGACATTCGTCCGTTCGCGATTCGGGCCCTCGGTGACCTCGATCCCGGCGCGAATCTGGGGCCAGCGGTGAAAACTCCCGTCGAAATCGTGAGCGAGGCTCTTTCCGGGGATGATCCCAGGACTGTCGTCGAAGCGATGGTGACAGCGACCCGGCGCGGCATGCAGGAGTTGGCGCCTGCCGTAGCCGCTCATCTCGGAGACGACGATGCGGTGATCGCTCATATCGCCTTCCGCGCCCTCTCCAAGCTTGGGGCCGCGGATGCCTGTTTCGCCGTGCTCGACGACGCCAGCGCATCGGTCGCCAAGCGCCAGAACGCGCTTTTCGCCCTGATGCGTATCCATGACCCGAAGGTCGTCGATGGCCTGCTATCGCGCCTCGCCTCGGAATCCGATTCCGAAAAACGTCGCGGCCTGCTCTCCGCTCTTTGCCGCCTCTACCATCACGAGGGCGAATGGACCGGAGACAGCTGGGGCACCCGCCCCGACACTCGTGGCCCCTACTACCAGCCCGAGCCTTGGGCGGAGACCGAGAAAATCGATGCTGCTCTGAAAACTGAACTCGCCAAGGCCTCGCCCGAGGACGCCACCTTCCTCGTCCGCGAGATGAGCCGGAATCGCATTCAGTCGAACGATGCGCTCGACCGCGTGCTCACATTGGCAAAAGAAAATCCGAAGATGCTTCCCGAAGCGATGGTTCAGTTGGCCGCCGCTTCCGAGCCTCATCCCGAAGGCATGCCGCTGCTGATGGAGGCACTCGGTCTGCATGGCGATCCGGATACATCGCATCACCAAACTCTAGCGAATGCCGTCACGGTGGCCGCGAAAATGAATTCGGGTGATGTCGTGATCCCTTCCATCCACGCCATCACCGCGATGCAGCGAAACCTCGGCACTCTGCAGGCAGCGGTGAAGAAGGCCCAGGAGGACCCGGATCCCGTGAAGGCGAAAAGTGACGCGAAGTATGCTCGCCAAGCACTCACCGACGCCCAGAAGCAATTCGAAACTGCTCGCGACGCCTTCCTTGCTGCCCCGTGGCTGGAGAATCAGCACCAATTGATCGAGGATCTCGCGACCCGGAAATTCGAGAACCCGGAGACGCTGTGGTTCAATGCTGCGTTGCTCAATCTCGCCTCCCGCAAAGGTGGCAGCCCCGAATCGATCGAGATGACCGGTAAGACCTTGGAGAAGGGTTGGCAGAATCCTCAACAGCGCGCCCTCCTCATCCGGGCCGCGGCCGAAACCGGCAATCACTCTCTCGACGACCGCATCCGCATCGCCCTGAACGATCCGATCAAGGAGGTCGCGCAGACCGCCAAGGCAGCCGCCAAGTCGCTCAAGATCCAGGCACCCGGCGCCGACAAGACGCCGAAGATCGCCACCCTCGACCTGGCGAAGGCTCGCGAGATGGTCATCGCGCAACACGGTGATGTGGCGCTCGGCGAAGCGGTCTTCCAACGCGCCACCTGCGTCGCCTGCCACACGGTGAGCCAGGACGAACCGCAGAAGGGTCCCTACCTCGGCAACATCGTCGAGACCTACAAGCGACCCGAACTCGCACTGGCCATTCTCGATCCCAACAACTCCATCGCCCAGGGCTTCAAGACCAACCTGATCACTCTCAAGGATGGCTCGATCGGCATGGGCTTCGTCACCGACGAGCAGGGAGAGCAGGTCACCATCCGCGACGCCGCTTCGCAGGAGCACATCTACAAGAAGGCCGACATCGCCAAGCGTGAGGAATTGCCCACCTCCATCATGCCTCCCGGATTGATGCTGAATTTCACCGTCCACGAAATGGCGAGCCTGCTCGACTATCTCGAGTCGCTGGCGAAAAAGAAATAGGTATCAACCGCCGCCCTCATCGGCAGACATCTCGAAGATCCAACCCCCGAAAACCCCATGATCGCTCGCCTCGCTCTCGCCCTCCTCCTCACTCTCGTCACCGTTCCGCTTCTCCGGGCCGCCGATCCGCTGCCCGTCTGGCCCGATCTCGCCCCCGGAGAGAAGACGAAACTCGACGGGGAAGCCCAGCCGCCGCGCGAGGGCGAAGACCCGCCGATCACCCGGGTCGTCGGGATCTCGCGGCCGACCCTGACCGTCCATCTCGCGCCGGAACCGAATGGCGCCGGCGTCGTCATCCTGCCGGGCGGTGGATTCGCCAAGGTGGTGCCCGACATGGAGGGAACCGAAGCCGCCGACTGGCTGAACGCGCACGGTTTCGCCGCCTTCGTCCTCAGCTACCGGACGAAGAACAGTCCCGAAGAGAGCGGTTGGGAGAAGGCCCTGCAGGATGCCCAGCGCACCCTGTCGCTGATTCGCTCCCACGCGGCCGACTACCAGCTGGAACCCAACCGCATCGGCCTACTCGGCTTTTCCGCGGGAGGACAGGTCGCCACTCGCCTGCTTTCCTCGCCTGACCACCGCGCCTATGATCCGATTGACGCCGTCGACAAGGTGTCGTTTCGACCGGATTTCGCCGTGCTGATCTATCCGTGGAACATCTACGATCCGAAGAGCGACGGACTGATCGAAGGCGTTTCCGTGCCCGAATCCTGCCCGCCGACCTTTCTCGTTCACACCGACGACGACCGTTCCTCGTCCCTCGGCGCGGTGCTTTTCTACGCGGGCCTCAAGCGCCACGGCATTCCCGCCGAAATCCACGTCTACGGCAACGGCGGTCACGGCTATGGCCTGCGGAAGCGAGAGGGATCCCAGATCGACTCCTGGCCCGGTCACGCCGCTCACTGGCTCGATCGCTGGATTCAGGGAAAACGCTAGTGCCCGGGGCCACCGACCAATCTACGGTCGGCGATGTCACACTTGGTGACCTTGGGTAGAAAGCAGGGAGCGGACTTGCAACTCCCTCTCGATAGCGTCACAATCCCCGCCTTTTCCGTCCGGAACATTCCGACCGGGAATGATCATTCAAATTCCTTTCCCCCTGTGAAAATCAACGTCTTTTGGACGCGGCTCGTGCTCGTGGTCGGGTCCATTTTTCCCTTCGCGATCGCTCACGCCGATCCCGTGGTGGAAGTGCCGGGATCGCTACCGACTCTGCTCAGCCAGATTCCGGACCGCACCTTGATGACCGAGGGATGGACCATTGACCTGGCGACCCATTTCGGCTTGCCCGCGGTCAGCGGCCCGGTCTACCAGATCTCCACCTCACTGGGAAAATTCAACATCGAGATGCTCGATGACGATGCCCCGCTGACCGTCGCAAATTTCCTGACCTACGTGAATGAGGGATCCTATTCCCCCACGCTGGTTCATCGATCGATGCCCGGATTTGTCATCCAGACCGGTGGCTACACCGTCGGGTTTCCTCCCGAGAAAATTCCGTCCCACTCTCCCGTCGTAAACGAACCCGGCGTGTCCAACACCCGTGGTACCCTCGCCATGGCCAAGGTGGGCGGAATCGTCAACAGCGCCACCAACCAGTGGTTCGTCAATCTCGCCGACAATTCGGGGGGCTCTCCCAGCCTCGATACCCAGAACGGCGGATTCACGGTGTTTGCCCGCGTTCTCGGCACCGGCATGACGGTTCCCGACGCCATCGCGGAGGTTCCCATTTTCGATGTCAGCGACTCCGACAGCGCCTTTGGAGATCTTCCGCTGAAAGGGATGCTTCCCGGCCAAGTTTACGTCCTGAGAAAAAACTTCGTCGTGGTCAATTGGGTGAAGCCCGCCTCCATCCTGCCGTCGGCCTCCTCGCCGCTTTCCGTGATCCGCTTCCGCGTTTTCAACCCGCCCGCCGCCAAGGCCCGCGTCGCACTCGCCAACGACCAACTGCGGGTCTTCGGTGTCAAAGCCGAAGCCACCATCCGTATCGTCGCCACCGATACCAACGGGAACGAGGTGGAAACCCAGTTCACCGTCGCACCGCCCCGGTTGGCCGGCGCGGTGGCGGAAGGCGCCAATCTGGACCTGACCTCGATCGGTTGGGGTGGGACCGTGGTGCGCGTTCTCGGAGTGCCTCCCGGGATGAGCTTCAATCCCGACACCCAGCATTTGGAAGGCTTTCCCCGCGCGGCTCGCGATTTCCTGGTGAGGGCGCTGGTGGAAGCCGGGGATGGAAGCAAACGCTGGGAATATTTCCGCATCGCCATCGATGCCCTGCCCGATTGGATCAGCGGGAATTTCGATCTGGTGATGGAACGGAGTTCCGATGTCGGCAACGACCTCGGTGGCAGCCTGTTTCTACGGGCATCTCCCAACGGCCTTGCTTCCGGTCGCCTCTCCCTTGCCGGGATGAATCTTCCCTTTCGCGGGCAGGTGGAAAAAGTTTCCGACACCGAGGCCACCCTCTCGGTCGAGATTCCAGCGCGCGGTCGTCTCACGGAAAACCTGACCGTCGAGATCACCCTGGCGCCCGACGGATCCGCCTCCGGGCGAGTCGTCGGCGCCGGAGGCGAAGCCGCCCTTGCCGGATGGAAACGCGTCTGGCATCCCAGACTGCAACCGCTCGATGGCGAGCGACTGGGTCAGATCAACCTCCTCCTCGACCTCACCCCCGCCTCCTTTGCCGATGGCGATCCCGATGTGCCCCAGGGAACCGGTTGGGTCATGGTGCGAACCACTCCTGCCGGGCGAGCCAATTTCGTGGCGAAACTCGCGGATGGGTCCCGAGCCACTGGCGGGGTGTTTCTCGGCCCCGACGGTGAATTCAATTTCTGGCGTGGACTCTATCGCAACGGCGGCTCGGTCGTTCTCCAGGGAGCCATCGACGAACTCGGTGCCGCCACGGGAACCGGGAGCTGGAATCGCCCGCCGGCTCCCAATCCCGCGGCAAGGCTTTACCCGGCCGGGTTTGGCAATGAGGTCGACGGTCCCGTCCCGCTGGAGTTGGACGGAGGAAAGTGGATTCGCCCCGGCGCCGGTGAAACCATTCTCGGAATCCCCTACGATTCCAACTCTACTTTCGCGAATGCGATGCTGACCATGTTGGGTGGAGGCGTTGAGGACAGCGCGACGGATGTGATCGATACCCCATTGATCATCGACTCATCCAATCGCGTCACCCTTCCTGAGGGTCAGGCCAACGACGGAAAAATCGTGGTCCAGATCAATCGCAGCAACGGCCTCGTCAATATCCGGGCGTTGCTTCAGGATGATGATCCTTCTCGTCCCGGAGTCGTCCTGCGTCGTCCCGTGGTGCAGCAACTCCTGCTCGCTCCTCACCTCGATGCCGATCGGCTCGGTGGCGGCTGTTTCCTGCTGCGTCAACCGCCCGATCCCAACGCGGAGCCACCGATCACGAACGCGACTTCTCCCATCCTTTCCGGCAAGTCGATGCTGACCACCTTCATCCTGGAAGCGATGTGACAGGGTTGAGTCCGAGACCTAACAGGGTCAAATCCCCCGCGAAGACCGCCCCTGATTTCCCCGATTCCGCCGCTTGCCAGAAGGCCTGACAACTGTTAGATCGCGGGAATGAAATTCCCCAAAATTCCCTTCCTGGCCGGACTTGTCTTCGGCTCAGTCGCTCTCGGCGCCAACGCCGGTGAACCGAACACCCTCACCGACGAGGAAAAGGCCGACGGCTGGCAGTTGCTGTTCGATGGCAAGGATCTCTCGAACTTTCGCAACTACAACGGCGAAGGCATCAACGAGAAATGGCAGGTCAAGGACGGCGCCTTCACCCTGACCGAAAAGGGCGGCGGCGACATCATCACGAAGAAGGAATACGGCGCTTTCGAGATCAAGCTCGACTACAAGATTTCCGAAGGCGGCAACAGCGGACTGATGTATCACGTCACCGAAGTGAAGGGCTCGCCGCCCTGGCACACCGGACCGGAAATGCAGATCCAGGACAACGTGCACGGTCACGATCCGCAGAAGGCCGGCTGGCTCTATCAACTGTACGCCGCCGACACCGATGCCACCAAACCGGTCGGCGAATGGAACACCGTCCACCTCATCATCACCCCGGAAAAGTGCGTCCACTACATGAACGGCGTGAAGTACGTCGAATACGTGAAGGGCTCCAAGGACTGGGATGAAAAAGTCGCCGCCAGCAAGTTCTCCAAGTTCCCCGATTTCGGCAAGCCGACCAAGGGTCACATCAACCTGCAGGACCACGGCAATGTGGTGTCCTTCCGCAACGTGAAGATCAAACCGCTCGACTGAGCAACGGACCGAATCCGGTCATCGACTTCACCGAAACGACTTTCGAAAAGGCGCTCCCAACTTCACGGGGCGCCTTTTCTATTCCCACAATCTCTTTGCTCATGCGTGCCCTTCTCGTTTTGTCCGCTTTCGCATGGATCTCGCAGGCGGTCGGATCGGCCGCCGATTGGCCCCAGGGCGCCGGCGCCTCGGGCGATTTTGCGGTTTCCGAGCCGGCACCGGTGACGTGGAGCGTCGCGCGCGATGAGCACATCGCCTGGAAAATCACCCTCCCCGAAACCGGCCAGAACACACCCCTTATCTCGAACGGACGGGTCTACTTTTCCACCCTGAAACCGGTCGAAGCCGATTCCGAACTCGGCCAGGATCTGATCGCGTGGTGTTGCGACGCGAAGACTGGGAAAGTGCTCTGGCAAAGAGCGATTCCGGGAAAGTATCCGCTCCGGCTCTCCGGCTGTTTCAGCGACAGCAGTTCGCCGCCCGCTACCTGCGATGGTAAGCGTGTCGTTTCCGTCAATACCTCCGGCACGGTGGCCGCTTTCGATCTGGAGGGAAATCCGCTCTGGTCTCGCGAGATGTTGACGGCCGGGCGCACCCTGCCGTTCCTGCACGACGGGAAAGTCGTTCTCACCCGACAGATCTATCCGCCGGATCCGGACGGGAATTTTCCCCACAAATACGCCGAATCACCCAAGGAAAGGTGGACCCAGCTTCATGCGCTGGATCTCGAGACCGGCGCCGACGCCTGGACCAGCGACTGCGGGGTCAATATGGGTTGCGCCATCCTGCCGCAGAAACTCGAGGACGGTCGCGCGGTCGCCGTCGTGGGACGGGGTGGCGGACACGGTCCTCCGGAAAAGCCGGACGGCATTTCCCTGGTCGACCTCGCCGACGGCTCCACCATCTGGACGCTGCCGCTGGAGAATTTCATGGCGACGATGAGCTACCGGATTCGCGATGGCATCGTGCCGATCTTTCACGAGGGCGAGCATCTCTGGGTAAACGCCGAAAGCGGCGAGATCGAACGCCGCGTTTCCTTTCTCGACGACGTGACCGTGCGTCTCTGGATTGGCGGCCACCGCGTCACCCGGACCGAATCGATCCCCGACCCCGGAAAACACCGGATGATCACCCAGACCTCCAATCTGCTGGCAGGAAAATGGCACTACTTCCGAAGCTACACTCGCCCGTGGCTGGGTCGGGTCGATCTCGATTCCGGCGCCGTGGAGTATCTCGAACTCCCGCTCCAACTGGCACGCGAAACCGGCCAGGAAGACGCCTACCAATGGTTCATCGAACCGAAGGACAAAAAGGACCCCCAACTCAAGGACCAGGCCATCGTTCCCAACTCGATGAAAAACTCCCGCGGCTTCGTGGTCATGGGCGACAAGCGTTCGCGGGGCAATGGCTGGGGCCACGTCGCCGCCGCGACACCCTCGGTCGCCGGCGACAATCTCTACGTGCCCGTCCAGAACGGCACCGTCTACGTGATCGATTGGGACGCCGAGACGCTCGATGAAAGCGCCATCGTGGCCATCAATGACCTCGGTCCCGCCGGCGAAGCCTACACCCGGGCGAGCTTTTCCTTCGCCAACGGAAAGGCGTTCGCCCACACGATTCGCGATCTGATCTGTATCGGTGACTGATTTCCGAAGTCCCGCCGGCTGTTTCCTCCCGTGCTTTCCCCGTCGCGGATTCCGGTCTATTCTCCCGGCGTGAAATCCCTCTCCCTCCTTTTCACCGGCGTCGCGACGGTTGCTGTCGCGGCAATTCTCTCCCCCTCCAACGCCCGGTCCGAAGCCGAGTCCTACGATGTCGTGGTCTATGGCGGCACTTCGGCTGGAGTCATCGCCGCGGTGCAGGCGAAGAAAATGGGCAAGACCGCCGTCATCGTCGGACCCGACAAGCATCTCGGCGGTCTCTCCTCCGGCGGCCTCGGCTGGACCGATACCGGCAACAAGGCCGTCATCGGTGGGCTTTCGCGCGATTTCTATCACCGCATCTGGCTCGAATACCAGAAGCCGGAAACCTGGAAATGGCAGAAGCACGCCGAGTATGGCAACAAGGGCCAGGGCACCGAGGCCATGGACGGGGAGAACCGAACCATGTGGATCTTCGAGCCCAGCGTCGCGGAGCGCGTCTTCGAGAGCTACGTCGCCGATTTCGACATTCCCGTGTTTCGCGAGGAATACCTCGATCGCGAGAACGGGGTGAAAACGGAAAACGGCCGCATCGCTTCCATCACCATGCTGAGCGGCAAAACCTTTTCCGGAAAGATGTTCCTCGACGCCACCTACGAGGGCGATCTCCTGGCCACGGCCGGGGTCGACTACCACGTCGGGCGCGAGAGCAAGGACGTCTACGGCGAGGAATGGAACGGTGTCCAGGTCGGCGAACTGCATCACCGTCACCACTTCGGCGCGGTGGACCAACCCATCAGCCCCTACCGGGTGCCGGGTGATCCGTCGAGCGGCGTGCTGCCTCGCATTTCCACCGCCGATCCCGGCGAAAAACACAGCGGTGACGATAAGGTGCAGGCCTACTGTTTCCGGATGTGCCTGACCGACGATCCTGAGAACCGCATCCCCTTTCCCAAGCCGGAAGGCTACGATCCCGGGCAATACGAACTCCTCGTTCGCATCTACGACGCGGGCTGGCGGGAAACCTTCGGCAAGTTCGATCCCATCCCCAATCACAAGACCGACACCAACAACCACGGCCCCTTCTCCACCGACAACATCGGCTACAACTACGACTACCCGGATGCCAGCTACGAGCGCCGCCGCGAGATCATCAAGGAGCACGAAACCTACCAGAAGGGCTGGCTCTACTTCATCGCCAACGATCCCCGCGTGCCCGAGGAAACCCGGAAGGAGATGCAGCGATGGGGTTTGCCGAAAGACGAATTCACCGACAACGGCAACTGGTCGCACCAGCTCTACATCCGTGAAGCTCGCCGCATGATCGGCAAGTTCGTCATGACCGAGCACGAGCTGCAGAAGAAGCGCCCCACCCCCGAGTCGGTCGGCATGGGATCCTACACCATCGATTCCCACAACGTGCAGCGCTACATCACCCCCGACGGCTACGTGCAGAACGAGGGCGACATCGGTGTCAGCACCTTCGGTCCCTACGAGATCGCCTACGGCTCGCTGGTTCCGAAGAAGGCGCAATGCGAAAACCTGCTGGTTCCGGTCTGTGTCTCCAGTTCGCACATCGCCTTCGGCTCCATCCGCATGGAACCCGTCTTCATGATCCTCGGCCAGAGCGCGGCCACCGCCGCGGTCATGGCCATCGACGAAAACCTGGCCGTGCAGGACGTGCCCTACGACGCCCTCCGGGAACGCCTCCTCGCCGACGGACAGGTCCTGGAATTCGACGGACCCGTCAGCCGTTCCGGCGTCATGCTGAAAGACCTCGAAGGCATCGTCATCGACGACCAGCAGGCCGAGAAGACCGGGCCCTGGAAGAGCAGCGGGGCGGCGAAGAAGTTCGTCATGCACGGCTACCATCACGACGACAAGGCCGCGGATGGGAAATCTTCCGTGACCTTCGAGGCCGTCCTGCCCGAGTCCGGGAAGTACGAAGTCCGCTTCGGCTACCCGCCGAACAGCAACCGTGCCACCAACGTGCCGGTCACGGTGCATCACGCCGGCGGGGAAAAGACCGTCACCGTCGATGAAACGAAGGCGCCGCCCATCGATGACCTCTTCGTTTCCCTGGGTGAATTCGAATTCACCAAGGACCAGCCCGCCAAGGTGACGATCGTCAACGAGGGCACCGACGGCTACCTGGTCATCGATGCCGTTCAATTCATCGCCAAACACTGACCCGACTCCCCCCGATGAAACTCCCCCTGCTTTTCTGCCTCGCCATCGCCCTGTTCGTCCCGGACTTCTCCGGAGCCGCCCCCGCCAATCCGCACATCGTCGTCATCCTGGTGGACGACATGGGCTACGGCGATCCCGGCTGCTACAATCCCGAGTCCAAGATCGCCACGCCAAACATCGACCGGCTCGCCGCCGAGGGCATGCGCTTCACCGACGCCCACGCGCCGGGCCCTCTCTGCCACATGTCGCGCTATGGGCTGATGACGGGTCGCTTTCCGTTTCGCACCGATGTCGCCAAGTGGCCCAGGCAGCCATTGATCGAAGAAAATCAGACCACGATCGCTTCCCTGCTGAAAACGGCCGGCTATCACACCGCCATGGTGGGGAAATGGCACTGCGGATTTCAGGAGGACGGCAGCTATGACCATGCTCTGTCCGGTGGTCCGGCGGATCGGGGTTTCGATTCCTTCTTCGGCATCCGCGCCTCGACCGACATTCCGCCCTACTTTTACATCCGCGACGATCGCGCCGTCGCGCCGCCCACCGACCACATCAAGGCCAGCCACACCGAAGGCTGGTCGCCCATCCAGGGCGCTTTCTGGCGCGAGGGCGACATCGCGCCGAACCTGGCGTTGAAAGACGTGCTGCCGCGATTCACCGAGGAGGCGGTTTCGGTGATCGAACACCACGATCCGCAAGAGAGCCCCCTCATGCTCTACCTCGCCTACCCCGCCCCGCACACGCCCTGGCTGCCGGCTCCCGAGTTCGCCGGAAAGAGCGGTGCCGGGCTCTACGGAGATTTCATGATGATGGTCGACGCGCAGATCGGGCGCGTGCTCGGCGCGCTGGAAAGCCGTGACATGCTGGAAAATACCTTGCTCGTTTTCACCTCGGACAACGGCCCGACCTGGTATCCGGAGGATGTCGAGCGTCTCGGTCACGATTCCGCCGACGGATTGCGAGGAATGAAGGCCGACGCATGGGAAGCCGGTCACCGGGAACCCTTCGTCGTCCGCTGGCCGGGTGTCGTCAAAGAGGGTACGGTCAGCGATCGTACCCTGTCGTTCACCGATCTGCTGGCCACCTTTGCCGACGTGACGGGAACTCCGCTTCCCGACGACGCCGGTCCCGACAGCTTCAGTTTCCTGCCGGTCCTGAAGGGAGAGACGATGGACCCTCGCTCGCCGATCGTGTTGAAGTCGGGCTCCGGCCTGATGACCATCCGGTCCGGCGACTGGAAACTGATCGAGGGCCTCGGTTCCGGCGGATTCACCAAGCCGAGCCGGATCAAGCCCGGACCGGGGGATCCGGAGGGACAACTCTACGATCTCGGTTCGGACCTGGCCGAATCGACCAACCTCTTCAAGACGAAACCGGAGGTCGTCGCTCGCCTCCGCGCCGAGATGAAGCAGATCGTCGACGCCGGCCAGAGTCGCTGATCGGCTTGCCGCCGTT
>JAGRPB010000112.1 GCA_020439945.1 Verrucomicrobiia bacterium | reverse complement strand
TTCACCATTCCCATGGTAGTAGATGGCGTAGATTCCGGACCCGTTGAACGGCTTGGAAAGCACTTCGCGTAGTGGGCGTTTTGCTTCACTCAAAAAGCTGAAAGCGAAAAATTTAGCGATGCCGTCAGAGCGACCCAAAGTGATCGCAACGGGACCGAGTTTCAGCTGGGTGACCTTTTCGCGAGCCAGTTGTAATGTGGTAAGAAGTTCACCTGACGCAGAAATAAACTTTTTTGTGCCTTTTGGACCGACATTCGACGTGAGGATCGCCTCCAACGTATCCTGCAATTCATAGATCTGTTCCTGGGCTCTTTTGATGAGCTGATCTGGGGACTCGGCTTCCATCATTTCAATGCCTGGTCAACGATCAATCGTGGCTTCACTTTTTATCTTTCGTTTAGCTCGCTTGATCGCTTTGGCGACCGATCGGGCCACAGCTTCGCCCAACTGAACAGGCACCGCATTTCCAAGCTGTCGCATCACCTCCGTCCAAGAGCCGGAAAATTTCCAATCGTCTGGAAAAGTCTGAATTCGGGCGGCCTCTCGGACCGTGAAATACCTGACTCTTCCGTTTGGATGCCTAAGCATGTTTTCACCGCCCGGGACGCCATGATCACCCGCTTTGAGTGCCTTGGCTGGTTCATCGAGCGGGCTGCCCGTATGTCCCGGATAGCTACGCGCTCCATTTTGAAAAACATGGTCACTGAATTCGCTTTCTTTGCGGGGATCGCCCAAGTTGCAAATCGCGTCTCGCACCGTTCTCCATCGAGCCAGCCTACCGGAAATCTCCGCAAACTCTTCGTTCACGAAAATCTTCGACGCCTTTGGGCGAGGTGATCGGTGCGCCTTTGGAATTCCGTGTTCACTCCAATATTCTCCGGTGACATCTTTAGCCCGAACCAATTCGCTTCGAGAATGGCTCTCCATCGGGAAACTCCACTCCGCGTTCAGATCGCTTCGGAAACCAACAAAAAAGACGCGGTGTCTGCGTTGCGGAACCCCAAAATTTGCCGCGTCCGCATCATGCACACTCACTTTGTAGGTTAATTCACCGGTACGATCTCTGGATGTGTGGTGGCGTTCCAAGCGAGCAAGGTTTTGCTCCCAAGAAAGATTCCGAGACACGGGAAACTGAGGGTGTGTCATTTGGAGGCGAATGAACTCGACATAATTTTGAAAAGCTGGCCGCAAGAGTCCTCTCACGTTTTCAAACACAAACGCGGCCGGCGCTAAAGCTCTGACAGCCTCCACAGCCGCCGGAAACATATCCCGCCTATCTCGAAAACCTCGCGCTTTTCCGCCAACCGAAAACGGCTGGCAAGGAGGCCCGCCCGCGACCAGATCCACTTCCGAAAACTGTGAGAAATCAATTTTGGAGACATCGCCCTCGATAACATTCCAATTAGGGCGATTTCGTCGAAGTGTCTCGCAGGCATCTCGATCCCATTCAATGAAAGCTACCGGCTCAAATTCAGCCGCTTCCAATCCCAATGCCAAGCCGCCCGCGCCAGAGAACAGTTCAAGTGAACGCATCTTTGATGCTAGAACGTATGCCTGAGTTGTCCAGCCGGAATTCGCAGTGAAAAGCTCAAAAATGGGTTTCGGCTGGTGCCTCTAGATGAACTGGGAAATATTTTACGAGTCATGACGGACAATATGTCAGTGGAGCAGAGATCGCTTCGAATGGGAAAAGTGCTCTCTTCGGGCAATCGCAGCACGGAGTTGAAACTGATGAGGATTTTAAAGGAAGAAAAAATCCATGGTTGGCGAAGAAACCAATCAATTCTGGGAAAGCCGGATTTTCTCTTTAGATCGAAACGTGTTGCGGTCTTTGTCGATGGGTGTTTTTGGCACGGATGTCCTAAATGTTATAGGAGGCCTAAATCCAACCAAGAGTTTTGGGATCGGAAAGTTCGGACGAACCGGGCTCGTGATCGGCAGGTAAAAAGGGAACTAGAATCACGCGGATGGAAAGTGGTTCGATTTTGGGAACACGAATTGAAGCATCAGGGCCGCGTCGTTGCGAAATTGCGCCGAGCTCTGGTCCAATCCTCGTCGGACGTTTAATTGAATCTTTTTTCGTTGGAGGCGCTCCGCCTCGCGGCAGACAAAGAATCCTGACAAAAAAGTTATAGCCAACCCTGTATGGTCGAGGACTTAATAGGGTTAGGTCGATCCTCGGGAGGTCAAAAAGGGACCTAGAAGGTGGGGTCGGTTTGGTGGGGCGCCCCTCCTTTCGTTTGCCCCCTTTTTGGAGGGCAGCCAGCCTCACATCTCGGTGACGAAAGCGTCGGTGGCGGGACGATCGAAGTCGCTGAGGCCGGGCGGGGCTTTCTGGGAACCGGCGAGGGCGATGTAGGCCTCGATGCCGTCGGCGAGGGACTCGGCGAATTTCTCCCGCCATTCGGGGGTATCGACTTTCTTGGCTTCGACGGGGTTGGTCAGGAAACCGCACTCGATAAGGACGGACGGAACCTCGCAGTGACGCAGGACGGCGTAACGGGCGCGCTTCACGCCACGATCGAAGGAACCCATCTTGCCGAGCAGGGTGGGTAGAATGGCGTTGGCGAGCGCGTAGCTGGCGGGCTCGACGTCGGCGCCTTCCGAGTCGCGCCGATCGAGGACGAGATCGGGTTTTTTCCCGGTGGTGGGGCAGCCCTGCGGCGGGATGGCGTAGATCTCGATGCCGTTGGCGGAGGGACGCCAGTCGGCGGAGTTGAAGTGGATGCTGACGAAGATGGGGTCCTCGTAGTTCTTGGTCATGGCGGGGCGTTCCGAGAGGGTCGCGAAGAAGTCGGAGAGGCGACTCTGCACGCATTTCACTTTCCGCTTTTCGAGGATGCGGCGGGTGCGGTTGACCACGTCGAGGGTGTAGTCCTTTTCATAACCGTAGGGACTGCGACATCCCTTGTCATGCCCGCCGTGACCGGGATCGAAAACGACGGTCCTGACGGGTCCGGGGAGTTTCACCGAGAGAGGATCGAAGGCGGGCCTGAGGGCGGTGTCGATATCGATCTCGGCCACGAAGGGTTCGCCGGAGACGGATTGAACGGGGAAGGACAGCCAGTGACGGACGCCGTCAATGATGGCTTCGCGGGTGGTGATTTTGACGATCAACTGGTGGGCCTCGCCGGTGTAGGCGATCTCGAGAACGTCCTTGCGAGCCGCCGCTCGCTTCATGTCGAAGGCGGCGGCCACTTCATCGAGGGCGACGTGCTCGCGATCCGCGATCTTCTTCGTCGTGTCCCAGCCGGCATGGGCAAACGCGGGAGACAGGATCAGTCCCGTGGCCAGGAGGGAAGGGATAAGAAGAGATTTCATGCGCCTGAGTCCAGTGTCGCATGAGACGTGCCGCACGGCGATAGCCGGATGGTGTGAAAAGAGAATCCGTTTCAGTCGGCACCAGGGGGGCGCGACGTAGAGCGTTTTCAGTCGAACCGTAGCCGCGCTCGCCAGAGCGTGGTCCGTGGCATCCATCCGGCCACCTTCTGGCGAAGGCGGCTACATTTTCCTACCAGGTTCAGCCGTATTTGACGCCGAAATCATGAAGCAGTTCCCCGACCCGGGCGAGGCGGTCGGCGCCGTTGGAAAGGTGGCGATAGACTTCGCGTCGTTTCATCTGGGCGAAGACGTAGTCGAGACAATCGAGCGATGAGCCGGCGAGATCCTCGCGCTCCCGGATGGCTTCGAGGGCCCTGCCGCCGAACATGTCGCCGAGGGCCTGGCGGTAGTGTTCCTCGACTTCGCGTTCGGCGTGGCGGGCCTCATCGCCTTTGGCTCCTCCGGCTGCGGGGTCTTTTGCAAAAAGCCGGAATCCCTCGCGCAGGGCGGTGGCGCCCTTCTGCAGTTCGTCGATCATGTCCCGCATCCAGCGGTCGCCCGGCACTTCGAGCAGCTCGATTTCACGCACGGCGGTCATGACGTAGTCGAACACGTGATCGACGGCGTTGATGATGGCGTAGAGATCCTCGCGATCGATGGGGGTGACGAAGGTGCGATGGAGATCGTCGAGATTCTGGCGGGCGAGGGCGTGACCCGCGTCGACGAGGTCGCGGACGCGCTCGGCTTTCTCCGCCTGGTTATCCTGGAGGAAATCCTCGAGCGCCTGGAGAGCCTGGACGAGGTGGTCGCCCTGTTCGCCGAGTTGTCCGTAGAAATCGGGCAGGCGTGGCCGAAACAGGCGGCGCCACCAGGGGTCTCGTTTCGTTTTCATTTCAGAGGGAGAGGTGGGTCAGGTATTGGCAGAGCGCACCGACGAGAGCCGTTCCGGGGATCGTCACCACCCAGGTGAAGACGATTTCTCCGGCTTTTCCCCAGCGCACCCCCTTCGGCCGGTCGGCGGCTCCGGTGCCCATGATGGTGGAACTGACGAGGTGTGTGGTCGAAACGGGCGCGCCCAGGGAGGCGGCTCCGGAGATCACGGAGGCGGCGGCCAGTTGGCTGGCGAAGCCATGGATGGGTCGCAGTCGGTAGATGCCGAAGCCAACGGTGCGCACGATGCGCCAGCCACCCGAGGCGGTCCCCAGCGTGATGGCGGCGGCGCACAGCAGCATGACCCAGTAGGGAACCTGGAAATGCGACAGGTGCCCGCCGAGGACCAGCACCATGGTGATGACGCCCATGCTTTTCTGGCCGTCGTTGGCGCCGTGGGAAAAGGCCAGCCAGGCGACCCCGAGCCACTGGAGCCGTCGCAGGGGCCGATTGACTTTCGGCGTCGCGCCGCGGCAGAGCCATTTCAGCAAATGCATCAGGAGAAATCCGGCGATGAGTCCGAGGACCGGTGACAAGAGCAGGGCGGCGACGATCTTGGTGACACCGGTCCACTCGCCCCGGTGAACCAGCACGTCCCAACCCCAGTGGATGTGATCGGCACCTGCCTCCGCGAGCACTGCGCCGATGAGCCCGCCGACGAGCGCGTGAGATGACGACGAAGGAATGCCGCGCCACCAGGTGAAGAGGTTCCAAGCGACCGCGGCGATCACGCCGACGAATACCACGGACACGCTGGTGTGAGCGGTTCGGTCGTCGAGGGAAAAGAATTGCCCCAGCGTGTTCGCCACCGCCGTGCCGCCGAGCAAGGGACCGAGAAAGGTGAAGAAGCTGACGATGGCAATCGCCTGGGTGGGACTCATGGCGCGGGTGGCGATGACGCTACCCACCATGTTCGCCGTATCGTGGAAGCCGTTGGTGTAGTCGAAGAACAGCAGCAGGGCTACCGTGGCAAGTGTCAGCCAGAAGATCGGGTCCATCCGGGGGCGGCGGCGTTCGAGGAACGCGGTCGGTTTACGATCCAGCCACTATGCGCTCCTCTGCAAGTGGATATCACATTTGCCCGATCCCGATAATCACTTCGCCTTCAGCCCCGAGAGATTGATCAGCGCCAGCATGGCGAAGGCGGTGACGGTGGAACCGAAGATGTTCACGATTCCCTCGAGAATGCCGGTGGTGGGCCGGATGAGGAGGAAAAAGAAGAAACAGCCGCCGCCGCCCACCACGATGGCGGCGTAGACATAGCGTCTTCGAACCGGGTCGACGAGCCGAGCGTACAGGGCCAGGCCGACGACGCAGAAGAGGATGACCACGAAAGTGAGACTGGAAAGCCCGAAGTCCAGGTAGTCACGCTCGCGATCGCCCTCGTTCTCACCGGAAAAAACCTGGCTGAACCATTCGCCGGAAAAGGTCGCGGGAGCCTTTTCGGGGGCGTTGTCCTCGGCCAGGCTTTTGCCGATGAGATTGACCGTCAGCAAACCCAGGGTGAAAGAGACGACGAGAAAGAGCGCGATGGAGATGAGTCGGTTGAGGAGCGTGAGCTTCCGCTCGGCAATCGAATCGGGGATGTCGAGGGCGATGACCTGCGCGAGCTTGATGACGTCGTGGCTCCAGCGATGGTCGCTGACGCGGACCGCATTGTGACGGGCCAGCGGCCGGATGGACTCGGGCAGGTCGGCGGGCGCGGGCATCTGGGCATCCTCGATCAGGACGGGAAAGATCGGTGTGCCACGTTCCAGGGCCGCCTCGATTTCCCGGGCCACCCAGTCCTCGGGATCGTCGATGCGGCGGGTGCCATCGGCATTCGTCGCCGTCAGCCAGCGATCCCCGATCAGGACGATGACGGCATCGGCCATGCCGAGAGTCTCTTCGATCACGGTGTCGAACGGGGCGCCGCCGGCGATGCCCTCGATGTCGCGGAAAATGCGACCCTCGCCGAAGTAATTTTCCAGGGCATCACTCAGCCGTCCGGCCACCGCCCCGGCGTCCTCGCGCCGGTAGTTGATGAATATCCGGCCGTCCTGCTTGCGCCGGTGTTTCTTCGCCTCGTTTCCCTCCATGGAAAGGATTGTGGGAAGCGGAACCAGTCCCGGCAAGCGAAAAGGCCGCCGGGCGACGAGCCGGTAACGAGGGAGGCGGGAAATGGCCGGTCAGGCCGCGTCCTTCTTCTTTTTCTTCTTACCGCCACCGCCCTTCGGTTTTGCTTTCGATGGAGCGCTGCCGTCGTTTTTCGTGGGCATGGGGGCGCCGACTTCCTTGCGCCAGGCATCGAGGAGGGACTTGAGTTCCTTCGCCTTCTCCGGCAGGTCCTCCGCGAGGTTGTGGGATTCGCCGATGTCGTCGCGGAGTTGATAGAGTTCGAGGTGGCCGTCTTCGAGAAACTCCATCAGCTTCCAATCGCCCGCCTGCACGAGGCTGACCGGCGTGGTGCGCCACGTGTTCGCGCCCGCTCCCAAGTAACCCGGGAAATGCTGAAAGATGGCTTTGCGAAGCAGGCCGGTGGAGGGATCGCGGAAGAGCCTGACGAGACTCTCGCCATCGAGCACCTGCGAGGGATCCGGGGCACCGGCGACTTCGAGGAAAGTCGGGTAGATATCGACGTGGATGGTCGGTTCGTTGTTCTCGGATCCGGGAGGAATGACGCCGGGCCAGCGGGCGATGAAAGGCACCCGGGTGCCGCCTTCGTAAAGGCTGCCCTTCCCGCTGCGCAGCGGGGCGTTGTCGGTGGTGTCGCCGCTTTTCTTGATGCCCTCGCGGACGTAGCCGCCGACCCCGCCGTTGTCGCTGGTGAAAATGAGCAGGGTGCGATCGGCCAGTCCGTTTTCCTCGAGCGTCTTCATGATGCGGCCCACGCTTTCATCGACGGAGGCGATCATGGCGGCGTACACCGGATTGTGATGACCGCCGACGGGTTTCTTCGGTTCGAAGTGCGCGGTCAGGTCCGCCTTGGCCTGGAGCGGGCTGTGAACGCCGAAGTGGGGCAGGTAGAGAAAGAACGGTTCGGCCTCGTCATTCTGGTGACGCCGGATGAAATCGACCGCCTTGTCGGTGAGGAAGTCGGCGAGGTAGGTTCCCTCCGGATAATCGGTTTTCGGATTGGTGGCGAACTTGAAGTGGCGACCCGCGCTGACGATGGCCTCGTCGAAGCCGCGTCGGCCGGGGAAGTAATCGTCCTTTTCGCCGAGGTGCCACTTGCCGAACATTGCCGTGGCATAACCGGACTTCTTAAGCTGCTTGGCGATGATGTCGCGGTCGAGCGGGAGCTCGGTGACGTTGTCGACCGGTCGCAGGGGCCGCATGCTCCAGTCGAAGCGATTGATGCCGCCGACGGTGTAGACGCCGGTGCGCGGACCGACCTGGCCGCTCATCAGCGCGGCGCGAGTGGGCGCGCAGTTCTGGCACTGGTGGAAGTTGGTAAAGCGGATGCCCTGGGTCGCCAGCTTGTCGATGTTCGGCGTCTCGTAGTATTTCGAACCGAAGCAGCCGACATCCGTGTAGCCGAGGTCATCGGCCATGATGAAGACGATGTTCGGCCGGGCGGGTGTCGCTTCGGCGGCGGGGAGCGAAGACGCGCCGAGCGCCGGGAGCAGGGCGGCACTGGCGAGAAAGAAGCGAGGAATGAGAAGAGAGGTTTTCACGTGGTTTCAGGGTGGTGAATAACTCCTGACGGGAGCGAAAGTTTCTGTCAATTCCCGAAACGGACGGGTCCGAGGGAGACGCTTTGACATCCTGGACGATCTCTGAAAGCCTGAAATGGTCGGATCGTTCGGGGAACCCGCACGGTTTGACGGATGGACGTCCCGAGTGTCATGAAACCGGAACCGGAATTCTCGGTCAGCAAAGCCTTCCTCCAGCGACAGGCGCTGTTCGGTGGATTCAACGACGCGGACCTGGACGTGGTCATGCCGCTGATGGCGCGGGAGACCTTCGCGGCCGGCGTGTGCATCGTGCGCGAAGGCGAGACTGGCGATCGGCTGTATTTCATCGAGAGCGGCCGCGTCGAGGTGTTCAAGCAGACCGGGGAGGGCGAGAGGCGGATCTCCGAAATGGGGGCGGGCGAAGAATTCGGCGAGATGGAGCTGATCGACATCCATCCTCGCTCGGCCACGGTGCGCGCCGTCGAGCCGGTGGTAACGCTGTCGCTGAGAAACCGCGACCTGCTTCGGCTCTATCACGAGCACGTGGAGATCTTTTCCCGGCTGCTCCTGAATCTCGCCCGCGAGATCAGCCGCCGCTTTCGCAGGGCGGAAGAGCGGATGCTGTGAGCTTCTTTTCGAGTTGCCCGGCATCCGATTTCGTCCCTACAATACAGCTGCCGTGAAGATACAGATTGCTCCCGCCAAGGCTATCGCCGTTGCCGCGTTTCTCTTGGGTTTTCTCGGGTTGGATTCGCT
This sequence comes from Verrucomicrobiia bacterium, assembly GCA_020439945.1. Taxonomy (GTDB): domain Bacteria; phylum Verrucomicrobiota; class Verrucomicrobiia; order Verrucomicrobiales; family DEV007; genus JAEUHH01. The sequence goes on along the minus strand of JAGRPB010000112.1, from coordinate 10,035 downwards.
CCAGGCGCAGTTTCACAACGTGGGCGTGTTCCGCGTTCAGATTCTGCTCCCCGCCCGCATGCTGGTTCCCGGATCGGGACCGGCCTACGATTCGATCGCTCGCAAGACGCTTCGAAACAATGACATCATCAACCTGACCCTCGGGCGCCCGCTCGGAACCCGGGTCAATCGAACGACCGAAATCCTCGCCGCTGAAGTCACCTTCGAGACACACGGCGATCCACCTCAGTCTCGCCTGATCATCTACGACAAGTCCCAGAATGGGGCTGCCGGTGTGGTGGCGGTGGTGGGCACGCTCGATTTTCTCGAGTGGCAGAATGCCTATCTACGGACCAACAACTCCGGATTCGGGATTGGGAATGGAACCATACTCGCCACCTCTGTCGGAAATCCTTCAGAGAATGGATTCATGGAATCCACTCTCCAGGGAGGCGGCAACTGTTTCGGCCGCCACCTATACATTGTCAGCGACGAACGTGCCATGCCGAGGGGGGCAGTTGGCCTGCAAGGGCACCTGGTTTTTGTCTACACCGACAAAAAGGGAACTCACAACTTCGATGGTTTTGTGGTCGGTGGCAGAGGCCGTATCATGGGACGTCCCCTGGGAGGGTGGTGATTCCCGCGCCTGCGGGAAAAGGAAACTCGATACCGATCAGCGCCAGTCTGCTCGGCGAAAAGCATACCAGGCGGCGACAAGAAAGGCGGCGTCCAGCAGTGCCAGTTCGCGGTAGTTTCGGCGAATGCGCGCCCACGGAATCTCATCGTTGAAGACCTGGCGCCAGGAGAGCAGTCGCGTCGTGACGCAGTAAGGTCGTGCTATCACGGTTTCCGGCGCGGTGCGCAGTAGGTTGTCGGTCGTGTAGAGAGCCAGCGCCAGCACGATCGCGGCGGCCGGTTTCATCGGAAGTGTGGATATGAAGAGAAAGCTGAGCATTCCACTGACCGCGCTGAACCAGAGAAGCGCCACGGCGAGACCATAACGCTGCAGCCCGGACGCGAAGGAGAAGGAACCCATCACGCCTTCGTGAGGAGCCAGCATCAGCAGAGGTCCGGCCCCCTCGAAAACCAGACCCGTTGCCAGGGTGCTCGCGCCGATGAAAAGAACGAGAAGAGTCGTGTATAACAGGCAGGTCAGGCACTTGACGGCGAAAAGCCTGGAACGTGAGACCGGTCGGGAGAAAACCATTCGCAGGACGCCCTGCTCCCGTTCGCCGGCGACCGACCCCGCCGCCACCAGGGCAAGTCCCAGAACGCCGCCAACCGTAAACGTCTCGCCGAGCAGATGAGTGGCGGTGGTCAGCCCCGAAAAAACTTCCGTCCAGTTGGTCCGCATCTTCCAGATGTCGCGAGCGATCGTGGCGCGTACTTCGGGAAGTTTGAGCAGCAGGGAAACCGAGAATTCGACGCAGAGACAAATGCCGAAGGGTAGCCAGGTGCGCGGTCGAAGACAGAGCCGTTTCAGTTCCCAGCGCAACAGGGTGAGGAATTCGGTCATGGTGTTTCGAAGAAGGGACTCACGGGGTCACCTCGCGGCGCAGGAAGATCCAACGTCCGCCGAGAAATCCCGCCGCGGAGAGAAGGGTAAGGAAGCCGGCTTCGCGAAATAGCTCCGACCAGGGCAGTGGATCGGCGAAAACCTGGTGCCAGGCAAGCCATCGCGTAGTGAGGAACCAGGGACGAAGACTGGCGAAATAGGGAATATTCCAGAGTACGGAATCGAGCAACACGATGCCCAGACTGACCACGGTGGCGGTTGCCGGTTTCATCGGGAAGCAGGAAAAACCAAATCCAAGGCCGGCGACACTGCCCAGTCCGAGGAACATCAAAGGCAGGACCGCCAGGTAGCGGAGGAATCCGGTTGTCGGAGGAAACCAGGCCACCACTGACTGCGACGGGAACGAAACGAATAGGGACCCCGGACCTCGGAAAAGAAGACCGAAGGCGATAGTGGAAAGGACGAGAAATCCTGCCAGCATCGCGGCGTAGACCAGGCAGGTGAGAAACTTCACGACGAGAACCCGATTTCGCGTGATCGGTCGGCACCGGATCATGCGATAGGTGCGTTCCTCCACTTCCCCACCAAGGATGTCGGTGGCCACCAGGATGACGAAAAGGGAGCCGAGAGTGGACGAGGTCCATTTCATCAGTTCCACGCCCAGGGTGAACCCGGAAAGGTAGGATTCGGGAGACAGGCGGGACTTTCCGATGAGACGAACCAGATCCGCATCCGACTGTGGAAGGCTCAGAACCCAGAGAAGCGCTCCCTCGGCGAGCAAGAGGAGAAAGAATCCAAGATGGGTGCGTTTTCGGGAAAACAGCTTTTTGAGTTCCCATCGAATCTGAAGCACGAAAGGACTCATCTATTTTTCGGCAATGGTCTCCAGGTAGAATTCCTCCAGGGTGGGATGAAGGGGTTCCACCGAGTGAATCCGAATCCCGTGACGCACGAGTTCGGCGATCACCTCCGCAATCTCGGAGGACTCTGACAGCTTGATCACAAACTCCTCGGTTGCGATGGCGCCGCATCGTTTCAGGATCGGCTTCGTGGCCTCCCAGTTGTCGACGCCGAGGCGGAATCGCTCCGTCTGTCGGGCGAGCCTGCTCCAGGCACCCTGGTAGACCAGGCGTCCCTGATGCAGGATCGCGAGGTCACTGCAGAGGTGTTCCACTTCGGAGAGGAGATGGGTGGACAACAGCACCGTCAGACCGCGTTCCTGATTGAGGCGGAGGATGAGTTTCCGCATGGCGTGGATCCCCTCGGGGTCGAGTCCCTCCGCCGGTTCGTCCAGCAGCACCAGATCCGGTCTTGGCAGGAGAGCCTGGGCCAGCGCGAGACGCTGCCGCATTCCGTGACTGTAGGCGCGAACCGGATCGCGAATGCGGTCATCCAGACCGACAAACCTGACGACCTCGGAAATCTCGTCGTCGGTGGCGGAAGCCGGAGCCGAGCACGCCGCCAGGGCCCGGAGATTGTCCCAGCCATTCAGGTAGTCGTAAAAAGCAGCCGCTTCGTAGATGGCGCCGACTCCCTGGAGGGCGCGGCTGCGGTCTTTCCGGACGGAGATTCCCCGAATGAAGGCATCACCGCGCGTCGGACGAATCTGGCCCAGCAGGAGTCCGAAGGTGGTGCTCTTTCCGGCGCCGTTGTGACCGAGCAAGCCGAAGATTCGGCCCGCCGGAATCTCCAGGGACAGATCGTCGACCGCGCGACGACTACCGAACTGCTTGGTGAGGTGTTCCAGCCGAATCATGATGCCTGTCGCTCAATGGCCCACCGTTCACTCGTCTCGAGGAAAGAGATCCCGGTCGTAGCGTTCCCGGTTCGCCGACCACCATTTGGCGGCTTCGTCGGAATTCTGGAAGTCGCGATCGAACTGAAATTCCAGCGCGGCGCGAGCCTCCTGCCGGACTTCGGGATGCGGGGACTTCAAGGCCTCGATGAGCGGCGGCACGATGTCTGCGGTCCACTCGGTCTCCAGCGAGGTAATGGCATTCAGATTCACATCTTCGTGAGTAGACTGGAGAGCTTTTTCGTAGACTTTGAACCGGTTGTTCTTGGTCTGGCTTTCGAGGATGTCGAGTCCGGCCAGGCGAACCGAGGAGTCTTCATCTTCAAAAGCACGGGCCAGAAAGTTCACGAATCGGTCGTCCCGGACCTGGGCCGAAGCACCCACCGCGGAGATTCTCACGTCACGCGAGGGATCGGTCAGCGCGGTTTCCAGGAGAGGAAGGATCTCGGGCGAGGTGTTTCCCCCCAGCAGATCCACGGCGCTTACCTTCAGCGCCTCATCGTGCCCACCGAGCAGTTCGCGGACGAAGGGCAGGATCTCGACACCGTAGTAGTCCGACTCGATTCGGTCGAGAATCGCCAATCGTTGGGAAGGATCCCGGCGGAATTGGTCGATCAGGCGGGCAAGATCCGCCTTTTCTTCCGAAGTGAGCACGTCAAACTCCCGGGCTTCGATTGCCTCCCCGAAAAGTGGGTCCAGCATGCCTCGTTCGAAAAGAAGGGAATCCTCGAAGTCCGATGTCGATCCCACCCCCTCCGGCGGCAGCGTGATCGCCTTCTCCGCAACCGCTGGGGGCGCAGAGCGTTCACAGGAAGTGACGGCTCCGAGAGCTGCAAAAATGACGACTCCTGACCATTTCGGAAAGCTCCAGCCCTTTTCGATTCTCTGGGTCCTCACTCGGCCAGCATACATGATCCGTGCCATGGATGCGCAACCAAAAGTGGACGCGGAATCCGGCTTGGAATGTGCCTCGTCTTTTGCGACATTCGTGCGAGTTCCGCCGTTCGCGTGCGCTCTCCCCCCGTTTCGATGAAACTCCTCGTCGTTTCCGACCTCCACTATAGCCTGCCGCAATACGACTGGCTGCTGCGCGCGAGCCGGGACTTCGATTTGCTCGTGATCGCCGGCGATCTCCTCGAACTCGCGTCGCCTGTGGATCTCGATACCCAGGCCTCGGTGGTCGGGCAGTACTTTCGGCGTATCTGCCAGCGCGTGCCGCTGGTGGTGTGTTCGGGCAATCACGACCTGGTGGAGGATTGCGAGGGAGAACGCTCCGCCGAGTGGCTGGAGGAACTGGGTATCGGCGGGCTGACCGTTGACCACGGCTGCTACGAAGCGGACCAACTGCGGATTCTGTCATTCCCCTGGTGGGAACGCGAGGAGGAGGGCCGTCGCATCGAACGGTGGCTGGCTGGGCAATCGCGCCCGAAGGTCGAAGACCCGCGACCTGTTTTCTGGGTGCATCATGCGCCACCTCGTGGAGCAAAGACGAGTTGGAATGGGAAACGCGATCTGGGGGACCGGACGCTGGTGAAATGGATCGAGACCCACTCGCCGGACCTCGTTTTTTCCGGCCACGTGCATAACGCGCCCTACTACGGGCCGGAGGGATCGTGGATCGATCGTATCGGTGACACCGTTGTCATCAATGGAGGACGTCAGACCGGCGAGAAACCAGCCACGGTCGAACTGGAAGTCAGCGATGGGACGATCGTCTGGTGCGGGATGGAGGGATGCGAAGAGGAGACGATCGCTCTCCATGGCTAACCAGGATGGCGACACCCGATGGGTGCGTCATACCGAGATTTTCTTTTTCAAATCCCGGTGCAGGATCGAGTCCAGCACGCCATCGACCATGCCGACGTGATCCGAGCAATCCTTCAGCTGTTCCTTCACATCAACAAGGTACTGGGTGGCCGCGGCGAGCCGCTGGGCGAGGAGGCTGGAAACATGGAGCGACACCTCGGGATGGCCGCGGAGAAAGTCCATGGGATCGTCGCATCGAAAGACTTCGACTTCGTCCAGTGCCACCACCGTGGCGGTCGAAGGCGTATCCAGTAAAACCGAGATTTCGCCGACCACGCTCCCCGGTGTCTTGATGATCGAAAGCCGGATGCCTTCACGCGAAACCTCGATCCGGCCCGACTTGAGGAAGTAGATCCGGTCAAGGCGCTCTCCCTCGGCAATGAGGGCATCTCCCGCGGGAACATTGACCACCGGCAGTTCCAGGATGGCGGCTTCGAGGCTCACGATGTCAGCATAGGATGCAATCGCTCCTTGGCAACCGGGGCTTCAGTCGTGCGCCAGCGGGTTGGCCATCTTCTCGGGACTGAGGAGGTGATCGAGCTGGGTTTTCGAGATCAGGCCCTTCTCCAGGACGAGGTCGTAGACGCCGCGGTCGGTGGCGAGGGCTTCCTTGGCGATGGCGGCGGATTTTTCGTAGCCCAGCACGGGCGACAGGGCGGTGATGATGCCGATCGAGTTTCTCACGTAGTCTCGGCATCGTTCCCGGTTGGCGGTGATACCGTTGATGCAGCGGTTCGACAGGACGATGGCGGCGTTTTTCAGGAGCATGAGGCTGCCGAGCAGGTTGTAGGTCATGATCGGCTCGGCCATGTTCAGCTCGAACTCGCTGGCCTCGGCGGCCATGGAAACGGTCAGGTCGGACCCGATGATCTGGTAGCAGATCTGGTTGACCACCTCGGGGATGACCGGATTCACTTTGCCCGGCATGATGGAGGAGCCGGGCTGGAGCGGCGGCAGGTGGATTTCCGCCAATCCGCATCGCGGGCCGGACGACGCCCAGCGAAGGTCGTTGCAGATCTTGGAAATCTGGATGGCGCTGGTCTTGAGCGCGGCGCTCAGCTCGGCGAAATCGCCGGCGTCCTGGGTGGCCTCCACCAGGTTCGGCGCGACCTTCACGTGGAGTCCGGTGAACTCGTTCAGCTTGCGCGTGCAGAGGGCGGCATAGCCACGCGGGCTGTTGAGCCCGGTCCCGATGGCGGTGGCGCCCATGTTGACCACGAGTAGTTCCTCAGAGTTTCGCTCCAGCCGCCGAATGCCGTCGTTCACCATCACCGCGTAGGCGGCGAATTCCTGTCCGAGGGTCATGGGCACGGCGTCCTGGTTCTCGGTCCGGCCCATCTTGATGACATCCGAAAACTCCTCCGCCTTTTTTTCAAAGGAACGCTTCAGAATCTTCAGCGCCGAAAGCGTCTCGCGAATCGCGAAGATGACCGAGACTTTCACGGCGGTGGGATAGGCATCGTTGGTGGACTGCGAGCAGTTCACGTGGTCGTTGGGATGGCAGTACTGATACTCGCCTTTCTTGTGACCGAGGATCTCGAGCGTGAGATTGGCGATGACCTCGTTGGCGTTCATGTTCGACGAGGTGCCCGCGCCGCCCTGAACCATGTCGACGACGAACTGGTCGTGAAGTTCCCCGGCGATGATGCGGTCGCAGGCGGCACAGATGGCTTCGGCGATCTTCGGATCGAGGACCCCGAGAATCGAGTTGGCGGTGGCGGCCGCTTTCTTCACGTAGGCGAAGGCATTGACCAGGTGCTGGAAGTGGCTGATGCGGACGCCCGAGAACTGGAAATTCTCCACCGCCCTCGTCGTCTGTACGCCGTAGTAGTGGGCGTTGGAGATTTCCCGCTGACCGAGGGAATCGTGCTCGGACCGGAAATCGGTGATGTCGGGCCGATTCAGGTGCGACTCGATCAGGAGGCCGGTCGTCTCCCGCAGACGCTGCCCGAGGCGTCGGGCGGCCCGCGCCACCATGCGGTAGAATAGTTCCGGTTTCTCCTCGCGCAAGGCCTCGATTCGGGCGCGACCGATGGTCCAGACGCGCGTCTTTTCCTTCGCCTGGCCGGAGACGCTGTGATTGAGATCGTCGATGAAGAGACTCTCACCGATCACCGCACCGCCGGAGAGTACGGCGATATTCACGTGGCGGCCCGACAGGCCGCGTTGCAGTTCGATCCGTCCCTGGAGCACGATGCCAAACCACTGCCGGGGCACGCCTTCGTGAAACAGGTATTCGCCTTTCTCGAAGTCTCGCTCCTCGCCGAGTGCGGCGAATTTCATCAAATCGTCGGTGGAAACGCCGATGTCGCCCGCCACTCGCTGAACCAGTTCACGTGAGAATTCCATGATACAGGAAATTCAGCACCAGTCGGCGTCGCCGTCGAGGGCGAAGGTGTTGGGACGGATATCTCTGAATCGCGCCGCCTGCGTGCCATCTGGGAACGCGCCAGTAGCCAAGTGAAGAATTCCGGCTTCCTTTTCGTCCGTCACGAGTCGGTCGGCGAGACTTCGCCACCACTCCAAAAATCTCCCCAATGCCCTCGATGAGAAAACCTTACCTGTTTCTACCGCTTCTTTCCGTGCTTGCCTTCATCACGGGAATCACCCCGGCGTCCGCCGAACAGTTCGTCCTTTTCGACCGCGTGTTCGACTTCACGCTCGAAGAAGCCATCCCGTCAAAATCACATCTTTTTGTGAAGGCCGAAGATTTCGGCAAGGGCTGTCCCACGGATTGGACCGCTCCCGTCGATTACCGCAACGGCACCGTTCACGTGCGCATCGAAGTGCTCGAAAAACCGGCAGGCGACGCGCCGACCACGTGGAGCCTCTGCTATCTTCCCAACAAGGGACAGAAAAACGGCTACGGCTGCACCAACACCCCGGTCTACACCAAGCCCGGTGTCTACGAAAAAGACGTCAAGATGACGGAGTTCTGGAACAACGACTCCATCATCTGGACGGAGGGGATCAAGCAGATGGCTCTGGTCATCAAGGACGACAGTGGCGGCAAAGGTCACGCTCACCTGCGTCCCGATCCGGAGAAGTTTTTCCCCACGAAAATCCGGGTCACCATGGTTCAGGTCTCCAAGGGAAGCACCTACGACCCGTCCCTGGTATCGGCCGAAGCCAAGGAAGAGAAAAGAGAGCGTCCGACTCCGCCGACCCGTCCGTTCGACGCACCCGGCGCCCCGGAATTCACCCGGCTCGATGGCAAACCCGGGGCGAATCCGCCCGTGGATGCCGATGGCAATTTCGTGATCGGACCTGAATACGTCGCGGCACCCGAAACCAAGGCGGTCGAAGGCGTGCCCCATGGAACGATCAAACAGTTCGTGATTCGCTCGAAGGACACCCAGCGATTCAATCCCGGCATCTCCAGGGATGTCTTCGGCACTCCGGATCCGGATAATCCCAAGACGCTCATCGTGGACACGCACCTGATTGACTACGAGCGGGCGGTCACCGTCTACATCCCGGCGGGATATCAACCCGGCACCGAAGCGCCGTTCATGGTCACGCACGATGGACCGAAGGAGGGCAAGTCGGACAAGAACCTGACCCAGATCCTGGACAATCTCATCGCCGAAAAGCGCATCCCTCCCATCGTGGTGGTCTCAATCGCCAACGGAGGAGGCGACGCCCAGGGCCACGAGCGCGGTCGCGAGTACGACACCATGTCCGGCCTTTTTGCCGAATACATTGAGCACGAGGTGCTGCCTCGGGTGGAGGAAAACTGCGACGTCAAGCTCACCAAGGATCCCGATGGCCGGGCCACCATGGGAAGCAGCTCAGGCGGTTCGGCCGCGCTGATCATGGCCTGGTTTCATCCCGAGTGGTATCACCGGGTGCTGACGACTTCGGGCACCTTCGTGAATCAGCAATGGCCCTTCGATCCCGAGTATCCCGACGGCGCCTGGGGTTTTCACAAGACGCTCATCCCCCAGAGTGATCCCAAGCCGCTCCGCATCTTCATGGCCGTTGGCGACCGGGATAACTACAATCCCAACATCATGCGCGACGGCATGCACGACTGGGTCGAAGCCAACCACAACATGGCGAAAGTCCTGAAGGAGAAAGGCTACCACTACCAGTACGTCTACTGCCTCAACAACGGCCACGGCATCCGCGACGCGAAGCCGCAGGTCCTGCCTCACGCGTTGGAGTGGGTGTGGCACGGTTATCCGGTTGAGTAGGGATTTTTGGCCGAGTAGCCGCGCTCGCCAGAGCGTGGCTTGGGGCGTCCGGCCACCTTCTGGCGAAGGCGGCTACAGAACATTTCGGTCGGGCCGGGTACGCGAGTTCGGTCTGGTTAACGTAAAATCCGGTTCTCTCTTCTTCTCCTTACGATTTCGGAAGTCTCACGAATTCTGATACTCCAGGGCCAACGGCCCGATCTTATCGTAGCCTAGGGCATCGCCCCAGGAAAGGGGACGAGAAATCTTCGGTTGGCTGAAGGTCAACGTCACCCGGTCGAATGGCGGAGGCGCGTTGGAGCGAGAGTTTGCCTTTCGACCAACGAACGTTGTGAGCGTGGCCTTCAGCCAAGGCCGTGTTGGGACGGTGTGTCCCTGGGGCGGCGCATCGCTTTGCCCCAGGCTACGATGAGAAAGACCTTCGGCCTTTTTTCCATCCCTTCATGTTTACCTGGTTTGCTGAGATTCAAAGGTTGACCTGACGCGGATGAAAGATCGGTCTGGTCTTTTTGCTCCGGTCGAGAGAGAATCACTTTATGAATTCGATCATCACTGCTGCCGACGCGAGACTCTTTGGACGTCGCGATATGCTGCGTGCCCTCGGCGCGACCGCTTCGTTGGCCACCTTGCCCAGCTTCCGGCTTGGCGCGGCGGAAACGGATTCACTGCCGATGCAGTTCTACAAGAGCCTGTCTGAGGAACAGCTGAACAAGATCTGTCTGCCGGTCCATCATGCGAAGCGG
>JAGRPB010000111.1 GCA_020439945.1 Verrucomicrobiia bacterium | reverse complement strand
GAAGCCACCGGTTGCCTGCACCGGCGCCTGCTCGCCCTGTTTCGAGATCCAGATCGCCAGCCCGAAACGCGAGGCCTCCGAATGCTTCCGTGCGGGAAGCGGCAGAGTCGTTCCCTTTCCCGAGAAATCCATCTGCCGATGTTCGAGCACGACGAAGTCATTGCGAAGGGTGCGTCCGGTGTTTTCACCGCGAGTCACCGCCGTGGAAAGTCCGAAACCGAGCGAGGCGGCGTGGACGGTCCACTTTTCTTCCAAAGAAGATCCGGTGAGAGCAATCGCGATCCGGTCGTCTGCAATCGTCGCGCGAAGGTCGGGGACAGCGCGCTTTCCGGCGCCGGGCAATGGCTGGCGCTGAAAAAAGCCACGCCACTCGGCGCCATCGATCACAAAACCCGGTGTGTAGACCGAACGAACCCTCTCGCTTTGCCGATAGCGATATTGGCGTTGGGTATTCTCACCGGACGCGAACGGGTCCGGCCATCCGAGGCGGTCCCAGTAGTCGACGTGCCACGCAACGGGGACGAAGTCTTTCCAGAGGCGCTCGTGGCCCAATAATTCGGTAAGGAACGCGTCAGCCGGAGGGCACGAACTGCAACCTTGTGAGGTGAACAGTTCGATGAGAGGGACTGGTTTGGAACCGCTTTCGAAAACCAGCGGACTCTTGTTTTCCTCAGAAGAGCCTGAGACAGGCATGAAAATCGCTGTGGCAATCGCCAGATTGATGAATCGAACGCGGTCCATGATTTGTAGGTGGACGCGTTTAAGGGGGAAAGGCTTACGCATTCAGGGCGGGGGCTTCCCAGTTGACGCTTTCAGGCGAATCGCGTTTCGTAGTCAAAGTCATCGAAGTCATGTCTGATTCCCCCGGAGACAACCACGATCTGAGAAGCAACGGAGACGACGGCGAAAGCCTTCGGATTCGAGGACCGATTCCCGAAGAGCTCTATTCGTTTTACGAAGATCGGCCCTTCAAGATCTGCACTCGTTGTGGCGAAGGGCTGTCGGATTTCCAGGAAGGCTACCGTGTCTCCAAGATTTTCCGTGGTGAGGAAGTGATCTTCGAATACGCGCTGTGCCTGCCCTGTCTCCGCTCGATGTTCGAGGAATCTTCGGAGGAATCCAAGGCGGCCCTGATGCGATTTCAGATGGAGCGTTTCCGTTTTGTCACGGGATTCGACGAATGCGCGCTCTGTGAAAACGAGCGCGAGGCGCTACCAACTCAGGAATACGGCCTCGTCGGGATCTGCTTTGGCGAAGGCCTGGCCGAAAGCAACCTGATCTGCGGTTGCTGCATGGAGGCGATGAGTGAGTGCGTTTCCGAAGAAACCCGCAAGGGTTGGGACCGGTTCGTGGAAGACAATTTCCCCGGAGTGCCGGCTGACTTTGAACCGATGCCGTTGGCGCAGTGTTGAGAACGGGGGGAGGTTTAAGTGATTAAGGTTTAAGAAGTTCTTGAGCGAGGCTCTTTTCGCCTGAAACTTGATCACTTAACACTGCTCCTCATCTCGCCCGAATATCGGCGGCCTGCGCGGCGGTGACGGGGCGCACAGACATTTCAGCGTCCAGGGGCATGATCTGGATCTCCGGGTTCTCGTCGAAGTGGAGTTGCTCGAAGATCAGCCAGACGCTGCCGGCTTTGTCCGGAGCCAGGGTACGGGCTCCGAATTCGCGTTGCACTTTTACCCAACCCTCGGGACCGGTGGCGATCTCGATGGCGAACTGCTGCTGTTCGGGGCGGCCGAAATTCGGGTCCACCTTTCGCATGGCTTCGTTGAGCATCACGATCGGTTGAAACAGTTCCTGGTATTTGACCCGACCGTCGGTGATTTTCGGGAGTTCGGGTTTGGGCAGGCTCAGCTTGACCTCGAGATTCAGCGAACCTTTCGGCTGGTTCGAAACGAGATCGGGATTCTCGGCGAGCAGGTCCTCGTTGTGCGGCACCATGAAATAACCGTTGGCATCCACCTTCAGCACCTCGGGGGCCTTGGGTCGGTCGAGAAACAATTCGATCCTGCCGGGAGGCACTCCCTCGATCTTGCTGGAAATGTGCAGGGTGTAGACTTCGGCGTCCTTCGGCTGGGAAGCATCACTCTGGGCGATCTTGATCAGGGCCGCATAGGGGATCTTGGCGATGTTGTCGAAATCGATGTTCGCGTTCGTATCCGGCTCGGCGGGTTTGAGCGGTGCGGGGGACGGGAGCGGCGCCGGCGAGGGCAGCGGCGGTTTGGCAGCCTCAGGTTGGGAGGATACAGATTTGGGATTCTGCGGCCCAACGAGTGGTCCCGTCTCGACCTGCGCTCGGACCAGGGCGGGTGAGAGGGAGAAAAGGGCAAGAACGATCAGGAGGCGCGGACGCATCGTCATCATCTTTTCGAGGGGAAACATCACCGCATACTAATGCCGCCTCGGGCCCGGTCCGTCGAGGGGCTTTTATTTTGGATTTTCTGACTGTTTTTCCCAATAGAGGCGAATCCCGTCCGCGCACATGGAGGTGGGATTGGCCTGTTGGTAGCGGTTCCAGTCCTCGGGAGGCAAGCCGGACCGAAAGGCGATCTCCATCTGGAATGCCTGGTAGGCGATCTGGAGAGCATCGGCGTCCATGCCCTCGTTCAACCGGTCGCGGACGAAGGTGGAGGCAAGGTCGACGTTTTCGCGGTAATCATCGAGGTGAACGGCCACGTCGGTGACTTCGCCGAAATGGGTCAGGAAAAGCCGAGCGGGATCCGCCTTTTTCAGGCGCTCGATGGAGGCGAAGTAGGCGTCCGGATCGAATTGCGGCGGTGCGCTGGTGACGGAAAGGTAGTCGCATTCCGGGAGCCGAGCCCCGGCCACATCGCCGGTGAAAATGGCGTCCTCGACCGCGTAGGCGTGGTGATGGCGCGCGTGCCCGGGAGTGTTGAGCGCGGTGAAATCAAGTCCCGCGACCGAGACGGTTTCGTTGTCTTCGAGGATGCGGACCCGTTCCTCCGGCGCGGGAATCATGTCGCCCCAGAGCGTGTCCATCAGGTCGCCGTAAACCATCCGGGCGCTTTCCATGAGCCGCGAAGGATCGATGAGGTGTCGCGCGCCCTTCGGATGAACGTAAATGGTCGACCCATTCTCCTGTGCCCACCAACCGGCCGCGCCGGCGTGGTCGAGATGGATGTGGGTGACGAACACGTCCCGGACATCGCTCGGAGAAAATCCCAGCTCGGCGATACCGGTCAGGAGCTGGGGCAGGGTGGAGCCGGGGCCGGTTTCTACCAGGACAAGTCCATCCGGACCCACCACGAGAAAGGCGGCAATGATTTCCGGTGTCTCCCGGAAATGCAGGTCGATGGGATGGACGGTCATGGTGAGGGACGAGCAAAGCGCATTTCGCGGGACGGGGCAAGGAAAGGAGGGGCAAGGATGTCATCCACTTCTGAAACTCGCCCCTCGATCCTCAATCCTCGCCCCTTCATTGCGCCCTGTGAGATTCCAGTCTAGGCTCCCGCTTCGATGGCTCGAGACTACACCATCCAGCGCGTTCCCCGGCAGACGGAGTCGCAGATCGATTACGCGGCCGAACTGAATCCGCAGCAGTTCGCGGCGGTGACGGCGGCTCCTGGGCCGGCGCTGGTGATCGCGGGGGCGGGTTCGGGCAAGACGCGGACGCTGACTTATCGGGTAGCCTATCTCCTCGACAATGGGATCAAGGCGGGCGGAATTCTGCTACTGACCTTTACTAACAAGGCCGCCCGGGAAATGCTCGACCGGGTGGAGCAATTGGTGCCGCAGGACACTCGCGATCTCTGGGGCGGAACGTTTCACTCGGTCGGCAATCGCATTCTCCGTCGACACGCCGAACTGCTCGGTTGGCAGCGCGGCTTCACCATCATGGATCGCGAGGATCAGAAGGACCTCATGAGTTCGGTGGTATCGGAAAGCGATGTCGACCCGAAGGCCTACCGTTTTCCCAAGCCGGAAGTCCTTCTCGACATGATCAGCCTGGCCCAGAACACGGGCGAGGATTTGGAGGAACTGGTCGCGTGGCGCTACCCATACTTCGATCACTTGCGACAGCAGATCAAGGGCATCGCCAAGGCCTACGAAGAGAAGAAACGCGAGACGAACTCGATGGATTTCGATGATTTGCTCGTGAAAACGCTGAAGCTGCTTCACGACAATCCCGCGCTTTGCGAGAGCTACCAGCGCCAGTTCGAGTTCATCCTCGTCGACGAATACCAGGATACCAACCACATCCAGGCTGAGCTGATCGACCTGCTCGCGGCTCGGCATCGCAACGTGATGGTGGTCGGCGATGACGCCCAATCGATCTACTCCTGGCGCGGAGCCGATTTTCGCAACATCCTCGATTTTCCCAAGCGCTACGAGGGCGCCAAGGTCTACAAGATCGAGACGAACTACCGAAGCGTTCCCGAGATCCTCGACCTCGCCAACCACGCCATCGCGGCCAATCGCGAGCAGTTTCGCAAGGAGCTGGAGCCGCATCGTTCGGAGCGCGACATGCTCCCGGCCCTGATTCCGGTTCACGATCCGAATACCCAGGCGGCGTTCGTGGCACAACGCATTCTCGAATTGCGGGACGAGGGGATCGAGCTGGAGGAGATCGCGATTCTCTACCGGGCTCACTTTCACTCCATGGAAATCCAGATGGAGCTGACGAATCGTGGGATTCCATTCGTGATCACGAGTGGACTCCGCTTTTTCGAACAGGCCCACATCAAGGACGTGGCGGCCTACATGAAGTTCACCTCCAACCGTCGGGACGAGGTCGCGTTCAAGCGCATGGTGAAAATGCTGCCCGGCATTGGCCTGAAGAGCGCCGACAAGCTTTGGGCCGAATGGCTGCGCAGTCCGCTGGCGAAGGCGGAGACGGTCGAGGTTTTCTCGGACGTCATGACCGGGTTCTCCGTTCCGTCGAAAGGCAAATCGGCTTGGGATCAACTCGCTTACACGCTCGATGAGCTGGTCGATGGCGAAGGGAAACCGCGCACTCCGGCGGAAATGATTCCTTCGATCGTGGAAGGGGCCTACGACGATTATTTGCGCAGCAAGTTCTCCAACTACGAGAGTCGGAAACAGGACATCGCCCAGTTGGAACGCTACAGCGAAAAGTTCGAGAGCATCGAGGAATTTCTCAGCCAGCTGAGCCTGCTCGCCGGTCAGGACGCGGTCGCCGCCCGGCAGGAGCCGGACAAGGAAGCGGTCACCCTGAGTTCCATTCACCAGGCGAAAGGTCTCGAATGGCGCGCGGTTTTCGTGGTCTGGCTCACCGACGGCATGTTTCCCAACAGCCGGGTGATTGAGGATGATGAGGACGGTTCCGGGCTGGAAGAAGAGCGACGCCTTTTTTATGTCTCCGTCACGCGCGCCAAGGACGAGCTCTACCTGCTCCACCCGCTCGTTTGGCCCAATGCGCACAACGGCGAAGTGCTTCAGCGTCCATCGCGGTTTCTCGAGGAAATCCCGTCGGATTTCATGGAGGAGTGGCGAGTGGGGACGGGATGGTGATCGGCGCTTTGAGTTGTTTTTCCCGGATGTCGAAAAGCGAGACGGCTTTGACCGGAATTCGTGGCCATTCGTGTTCACTGGATTTCTCCAACACGAACTTTCACGAATGGGAGGAATTCCACGAAACGCATTCTGAGTTTTCGGGCGAGTTCTGGTTTTATTGAAATCGGATGCGCTGTTATTCGCCGAAAAAGGCGAAATATAGGAAATTAACGGATAAAGCCGTCAAAAATTGCGACTTAATGGGATATATTTTAGTCGCCAAAAGAGAAGAATTGGCTGATATTCTGATCGATAAGTTCCCAAATTTAGCGAGTTATGAACTTTCAATCGCTCTACAATGACAAGGCGGTGCTGACTGAGATTGGAAATCGTCTCAACCGAAAACGTCTCGAATTGAACCTGACCCAAGCCCAGTTGGCGGAAGAAGCGGGTGTCGGGAAACGCACCGTCGAGCGTCTGGAATCGGGCGAATCGACCCAGCTTTCCACCTTTGTGCGACTGCTGCGGGTGCTGGGATGGATCGACGGACTCGATGCCTTGCTGCCCAAGTCCGAGCCGAGCCCGATGGAACTGCTCAAACTGAAAGGAAAACAGCGTCAGCGCGCGTCATCGTCGGAACCGAATGATCGCGTCAAGGAAGACGGCACCACCGCCTGGACGTGGGGCGACGAAGACGACCGGGCATGAGCACGCTCGCCGAAGTGAAATTGTGGGGGCGCACCATCGGAGCGGTGGCTCTCGGCGATGGTGCGGACGTGGCGACCTTCGAATACGATGCCGATTTCGCGCGCAGCGGGATCGAGGTCGCGCCTCTGGTGATGCCGCTGACACCACGCCGGGTTCACCGTTTTCCTCAATTGGCACGCCCATCATTTCATGGGCTACCCGGGATGCTGGCGGATGCCCTGCCAGACAAGTTCGGTAACGCGCTCATCGATGCCTGGCTGGCGACACAAGGGCGCACGCCGGAATCGTTCAACGCGGTCGAACGTCTCTGCTACACCGGTTCGCGGGGGATGGGTGCGTTGGAATTTGCGCCGAGAACCGGACCTCGGGCGCGGAAGGCCAGCCGGATCGAAGTGGCCCACTTGGTCGAACTGGCGTCTGCCGTCTTGGCCAACCGGAATGACCTGCGGGGTCGCTTCAGTGGCGATGAAGAGATGGAGGAAGCGTTGCGCGACATTCTCCGGGTGGGCACGTCGGCCGGTGGAGCGCGGGCCAAGGCGGTCATCGCCTGGAATCGCGAGACCAACGAGGTCCGCTCGGGCCAGGTGAACGCGGGGGAAGGCTTCGAATACTGGCTCCTGAAATTCGACGGTGTCGCCGAAAACCGGGACAAGGAAGTGCTCGCGGATCCCAAGGGCTACGGCGTCATCGAATACGCCTATCACCGCATGGCATTGGCGGCGGGTATCGAGATGACCGAATGCCGGTTGCTGGAAGAAAACGGTCGTCGCCATTTCATGACTCGACGGTTCGATCGGGGCCCGAATGGCGAGAAGTATCATCTCCAGTCGCTCGGTGCGATGGCGCACTATGATTTCAACCAGGCCGGTGCCCATTCCTACGAGCAGGCGCTCCAGGTGATTCATCGACTCGGCCTTCCCATGAGCGCGGTGGAAGAACAGTTCCGTCGCATGGTTTTCAACCTCGTCGCACGCAATCAGGATGATCACGTGAAGAACATCGCCTTCCTCATGGACAAGCGCGGACGGTGGCGTCTGGCGCCCGCATTCGACGTGATCTACAGCTACGCGCCCCAGGGGATCTGGACATCACGCCACCAGATGAGCGTAAATGGAAAACGCGATGATTTTACGCTCGATGATCTCAGGGCCTGCGCCGCTACTGCGACGATGAAACGTGGTCGCGCCGAGGCGATTCTGGAGGAAGTTCGTGCCGCGGTGGCTCGTTGGTCGGACTTTGCCGACGAGGCGGGGCTCCCGGCGGAACAAAAAGATCGCATCCAACCCGCCTTGCGAACCGAGGGGTGGTGAGAAGCTTTCGAGGGAGCCGTCTTCGCCGGAGATATGTGAGATCTCGTTCCAGTCGAGTTCGCTGGATTTCTCCAACGCCAGTTTTCACGAATGGGAGGAATTCCACGAATGGATAAGACTCCAAAGAGTCGCGAAGCCGTGCGCTTTTCGACCAATTCAACCCTGTTTGGTCCGCGATCTAACCCTCTTTACTCGAACGAGTGAAAGCCCGCTTGTCAGAGGGGGCATTGCTGGCATGCTTGCTGCGACCGCGTGGTTGCCACCGTCTTTTCGCACAAGCTCATGAGTGACTCCGATACCGCCACAGGGACGCCGAATCCGGCTGCCCGTTCCGCCGGAATTCTGATTCCGGTTTTCTCCATCCGAACCGAGGACGACCTGGGAATCGGGGATGTCGGAGGCCTGCGTCAGTTCGTCGATTGGGCGGCCGGGGCGGGGTGGGGATTCGTGCAATTGCTGCCGGTGAATGAGACCGGTCCGGACAACTCGCCCTACAATTCCATCAGCTCCGTCGCCCTGGAGCCGCTGACGATTGACTGTTCGCCAACAGCGTTGCCCGAACTTTCCGAGGCTGACTACTGGCGTCTTCTGGGCGAGCATGGCATCGACCGACTGCGTCGAGGAAACGTGCAGTATGAGGCCATTCGCGGACTGAAACAGGCGCTGCTTTGGGAAGCGTTCTCCGGCTTTCTGAAAACCCAGTATCGCCAGGGCACGAAGGATGATGAAGCCTTTCACGCATTTTGCGAGGATGAGGCAGATTGGTTGGGCGACTATTGCCTTTTCCGTCTGCTCATGGACATGGAGGGCGGCAGTCACGTCTGGCAGAACTGGGGCGAGGATTTCAACACCATTGAGAAGGCGCGCACCTATGTGGATGGGCTGCTCGAGGTCGAGGCGGAGAAAACCGAGCGGCAACTGGTCTATTACGCCTGGGTGCAGTGGACCGCGTTTTCCCAGTGGCGTTCGGTTCGCGAGTACGCGGACAGCAAGGGCGTCTGTCTCATGGGCGACATTCCCTACGGCATCAGCGCCTGCAGCGTCGATGTCTTTGCCAATCCCGACATCTTCGATCTCGACTGGTATGGTGGCGCGCCGCCGGAGAAGCTTTTCAAAGACGATCCCTTCGTCCAGAAATGGGGCCAGAACTGGGGAATCCCGCTCTATCGCTGGGATGTGCTGAAAGAACGCGACTACGACTGGTGGCGTCAGCGCGTCGGCAAGGTCACGGAGATGTTTTCCATGTTCCGGATCGATCACGCGCTCGGCTTCTACCGCATCTACTCGTTTCCGTGGAACCCGGTCCGGAACGACGAGTTTTTCCCGCTTTCGGAGGACGAGGCGGCGGATCGATGCGAAGGACGACGCCCCGGATTCCGTCCCCATCCGGACGACTCCGACGAAAACAAGGCTGCCAACCGCGAGAGCGGCGAGGTCATCTATCGCGTGCTGATCGATGCAGCCGGAGAAGCGGTGATCATTGCGGAAGATCTGGGCGTGGTGCCGGACTACGTGAGTCCCAGCCTGACCAGCCTCGGCATTCCCGGCATGGCCGTGCCGCAGTGGAATTTCGACGGCGACCAGATCCGGAAAGGGGAGAACTACCCCGAGCTTTCCTTCGCCACCTACGCGACCCATGATCACTTCCCGATCAAGGCGCAGTGGGAGCAGGCGCGAGCGACTTTTCTCGACGAGTCGAAGCGTGACACCCACGAGCAATGGGAGGCACGGCAGTTCCTCTTTCCGCTTTGCCAGTTTGCGGGGATCGAAATCGAGAACGACCAGCCGCCGCTCTTCACGGCCGAGGTGCGCGAAAAGCTGCTCGGCGCGTTGTATCAGACCCCGTCGCGCTACGCCGGCGTCATGATCACTGATCTCTTCGGCCTGACCGATCGGGTCAACGTGCCGGGCGTGATGGAAGGCTCGAACTGGGCTTGGCGACTGGAACCGACCGTGACCGAGTTGTCACGGAATCCGCATTGGACTTCGATGACAGAAGCGTCCAGAAAACTCTTGATCGAGAGCGGTCGGGCGGCAGAGTGACGCCAGTAACGAACCTCAATCGAAACCTTCCCAAAAGACATGAGCGAACCCATTAGTGTGGCAGTGACCGGCGCGGCTGGTCAGATCGGATATTCCCTTCTTTTTCGCATCGCCAGCGGCGCGATGTTTGGCCCGGATCAGCCGGTGAAACTCCGCCTCATCGAGATCGAGCCCGGCATGAAAGCTCTTGCCGGTGTCGTGATGGAACTCGATGACTGCGCCTTCCCGCTACTGCACGGTATCGAGGCCACCTCCGACCTGAATGTCGGCTTCGACGGCGCCAACTGGGCGCTCCTCGTCGGCAGTGTGCCGCGTAAGGCGGGCATGGAGCGCGGCGACCTGCTCGGCATCAATGGCAAGATCTTCACCGGTCAGGGCCAGGCCATCGCCGCCAATGCCGCCAGCGACGTGCGCACCCTTGTTGTGGGCAATCCCTGCAACACCAACTGCCTCATCGCCATGAACGCCGCGCCCGACGTGCCGAAGGATCGCTGGTTCGCCATGACCCGCCTCGATGAGAACCGCGCCAAGACGCAGCTCGCCAAGAAGGCCGGCGTCCATGTCACCGACGTGACCAACCTCGCCATCTGGGGCAACCACAGCGCCACCCAGTATCCCGATTTCACCAACGCCCAGATCGGCCGCAAGCCGGTCACCGAAGTGATCGACGACAAGGCCTGGCTCGAGGGCGAATTCATCACCACCGTCCAGAAGCGCGGCGCCGCCATCATCGAAGCCCGCGGCGCTTCTTCGGCTGCCTCCGCCGCCAACGCCGTGGTCGATACCGTGGCCAGCCTCGTCATCCCGACCCCGGCCGGTGATTGGAACAGCGTGGCCGTCTGCTCCGACGGCAGCTACGGCGCCGACGAAGGTCTCATCACCTCATTCCCCATCACCAGTTCCGGCGACGCCAACTGGAGCATCGTCCAGGACGTCCCCGTCAGCGAATTCAGCCGCGCCAAGATCGACGCCACCGTCGGCGAACTCCGTGAAGAACGCGATGCGGTGAAGGAGATGGGGCTGATTTGAGCCTCTGAGAATTCGAAAGAAATTCCTTTCACGCAACCCTGTCTGGTCGGCGACCGGACAGGGTTGTTTCGTTTGTGGAGAGAGTGAGGCGACCGTCAGTCTGAATCGAAAAGCAGACGCCAATCATTGCGATAGAGTGGTCGGCAACCGTAGGGGAAGGTGGGCTTGTTGATGCAACCAAGGTGTCCCGATGATCTTGGTGGGACTTGAATAAGGAAGTCTTCATGCTACTTTAAATAGTTTTTCTGTCTTACCAAGGCGACAAATTATGCCGACTCCCCATCATCCTTCCGCCGCCGTTCGCAAGGCTTTGATCAAACTTGGGGCCGACATTCGCGATGCACGCAGGCGCCGCCGGTTGACGATGGCCTTGGTGGCGGATCGGGCTTTTACCTCGCGATCCACGTTGCAGCGGGTCGAGGCCGGGGATCCCGCAGTGAGCATCGGGATCTACGCCGCAGTGCTTCACGCCTTGGGTCTCTTGGGCGGAGTGGGGAAGTTGGCGGATCTGTCGGTGGACGAAGTCGGTCAGGCGATGGCGGATGAGGCACTGCCGAAGCGGGTCCGACTGAAATCCCCGAAGAAGTGATCGGTCATGGCGGATTTCGAGGTGCATTTTTCCTTGGGTGGAAAGGATCACCGGGTGGGCCTGGCGCGCAGCAATGTGGTCCGAGGGAAGGAAACGGTCGTTTTCGAGTATGCGGGTGAATGGCTGGAAGATGGTGAGCGATTTCCGCTGGCACCAGATCTGCCGCTGACTCGGGGAGGATTTCCGCCTCCTGCCGGACAGGCGATCCATGGATCATTGAGCGATTCGGCGCCGGATACGTGGGGACGCCGACTGATGCAGCGTGCAGAACGTAGGCAGGCGGAACGCGAGGGCCGTGCTGTGCGAACCTTGATGGAGAGTGACTATTTGCTGGGCGTGGCGGACGAAACGCGCCTCGGGGCGTTGCGCTTTCGACAGGTGGGGGAGGAGACGTTTCTGGCCCGGCCACGCAGCGGGGTGCCAGCCTTGGTGGAGCTGGGCCGACTTTTGCAGAGCACGGAGCGCATCCTTCGAAACGAGGAAACCGATGAAGATCTAAAGATGATTTTTGCCCCAGGGTCTTCCCTGGGAGGGGCACGTCCCAAGGCTTCAGTGATCGATCAGCATGGCCGCTTGTCGATCGCGAAATTTCCCAAGGAAAGCGACGAATACAGTATCGAAACCTGGGAAGAAATCGCCTTGCGGCTGGCAGAACGTGCGGGAATTGCGACGGCCGATCACGAGTTGCTTCAAAATGGGGGGCAAGGCGGTGCTGCTTTCGCGACGTTTTGATCGCGAGGAGGGCCGCCGGATTCCGTTCCTTTCCGCGATGGCCATGATGGGAGCGAGGGATGGAGAAGGGGGAAGTTACCCGGAGATGGTCGATGTTCTTTCGCGATGCGGGGCGCGGGCGAAGGAGGGCGCTCACGAATTGTTCCGCCGAGTCGCCTTCAACGTGCTCGCTAGCAATGTGGATGATCACCTGCGGAACCACGGATTTCTCCGCCGTGGACAATCGGGGTGGAGTCTCTCGCCCGCCTACGATCTCAATCCCACGCCGTCGGATCTCAAAGCGAGGGTGCTGACGACGAATATCGACCTCGAAGAAGGCACCTGCTCCCTGGATCTGCTCGAATCCTCGGCCGGATATTTTGCGCTTTCCCTCTCTGAGGCCCGCTCGTTACTCAAGCGAGTGGCAGAGGCGACATCCACTTGGAGATTCGTTGCGCGCGAGGTTGGTGCGAGCGGGGCGGAAATCGAACGCATGGCCAGTGCCTTCGAGCACGAAGACCTCAGTCGCGCTCTCGCTCTTTCCTAAACAAATGGGGCGCGAGCTTCCCAGATCACTCGGGCATGTGGAATCGCCCGAGATGATAGACGATTTCCGCGTGGGCGGCAGGGGCGCAGTCCAGTGATCATAGGTGATGGCGAAGCCTTTCTCTTCCCGCCTTCCACCCTACTTCGGCAATAGCTGGAGCAGGCCCGTTTTGCGGGCGTGGTAATAGAAGTAGCCTCCGGCGAGATCCTGTTTCTGGAAGAGGATGCCGCGGAGGTTGACGCGGGTGTTGGTGTTGCCGCGATCCCACCAGTAGCCGGTGACGAAGCCGTTGGTGGAATTGAGATTCACGACGATTCGCTCGGAACCGACGGGCGTGTAGGTCAGGACGTTCGAGGTATCCCAGGTCAACAGACGCGAGTCGGACAAGCCGGCTCCGGAGAGGAGGAAATCCGTGTTGTCTGTCCCAGAGGTGAAGCCGCTCAGGGCTCGCTGGCCCGTGGTCGGGGCAGTGTAGAGGCTGCCGATGATGGGCTGGCGGAGTTGGAATCCGTCGGGATAGGTGGCGGAAACGGAATTCGGGGAACGGGTCCACTGGAGGACGCCGTCGAAGTCCGAGGTGTCGGCGACGTCGCGGAAATTCACCACTCCGGCGAGGGTGCTGCGTTCCGGGGACAGGGCGTCGAGAAAGCGGAACACGTTCAGTTCTCCATCGCCACTGACCCGTCCCGTCCACGTGGTTCGCGTCCCGTCTCCGAGGTAGGCCACGGCGCGGGCGATGCCATTGGTAGCGACATTGAGGGTGGCGACGCCGTCGCCACCCGGGTAACCATCGTCGAGACCGGGATCGATCGGCAGCAGGGCGGTGTAGCGTCCCGCCTGGGGGGCGGGAGCGGTCAGGGCGTTCCAGGTGTGGTGGGTGGCGACGAAGGCGTAGCTCTCTCCGGACTCCGAGTCGGTGATGGCGCCGACGAGTTGCGCGTTGCCGTCACCGGTTTCCTGGATCTGGATTTCAGCGGTCAAGGTAGCGCCCGCCGCGCCGGAGAAGGTTCCGGTGAAGGCGCCGCTGGCGTCAAAGGTGCCGCGAAGGACACGGCGGCGTTGCTCGATCCAGACGGTGGCGCTGAGGGCGGCGGTGCCGCTGGTTGGCCGGTCGGTGAGCAGGGCGCGGATCTGTCCCGCGATGGCATCGGCGGCGCCATCGCGAAAGAGCAAACCCTCGTAGTTGCCAGAGTGATCGGACCCTTGGTAGGCGACGGCGGATGAATCCGTGAGCCCGAGGCGACCGGACGGCAGGAGCAAGTGATCAACGCCCGAGCTTTCCTCGCCGCCACCGGAATCACCTGCGATCCCGGTTCCGGTCAGGGTGAGGACGAAGGGGTTTGCGTCTTCGTCGTTGGTCCGGAGCGTGAGGGTGGCGGTGTGAGCGCCCTCGGCATCTGGCTGAAAGCGCACCATGATCCGGCTGGAGGCGCCGGGATCGACGGAGCCGCCCGGGATTTCCACCAAGGCAAAAGCCCCGTCGCCCGGCGAGAGGGTGGGGGATTCCGAGAAGGCGAGCCTTCCGTCCCCGGTATTCGAGATCCGGATGCCGATGTCGGTGAAACCGCCTTCGAATCCGGCGTCGCCGAAATCCAGGGTGTCCAGATCGGCGAGCGCGGCGCCGTTGCTGGCGCGGGACACGGAGAGGGCCGGGTGTCCCAGAGAATCCATGAGGAAGGCGCCGGTCTGTCCGTCTCCCACGAAATTCCCGGACACCAGTCCCTGGGTTTGGAAGGCGACGCCGAAGAAGCGCAGGTCGAGGCCGTTGCTGGAATTCCGGTAGCGCCCCCGGACAAAGCCGTTGGCTGGAACGGTGTAGAAAAGGAGGCTTTCCTCGGTGTTTTCCGGTGCCCAGGTGATGCGATTTCGTTCGTCCCAGGTGACGAACCGGTCGTCGGGCGTTGGCACGTTTCCGCCGCTCAGGTTGACCAGCGCATTGAGGGTGGTGTCCGGCAGTTCGGAAAGCATCCGTTCGCCAGCGGGACGGTTTGGCGGGGTGTAGAGCGAGGCGATGACCGGCTGTTGGAGATCGAAGCCATCGGGGTAGAGCGCTTCCGCCGAACTGGCCGCCTTGGTCCAGTGGAGAATCCCATCAGCGGTCGAGATGTTGGGCTCGTCGCGGAATTGCAGGATGCCCCCAATGCCACCGCGAGCCGCCAGCGGGTAGAGTTTCTGGTAGAACATCCATTGCCCATCCGGACTGAGATAGCCATTGGCCGTCGTCCGCGTGCCGTCACCCAGGAAGAAGCGGAGGCTGGCCACGCCGTTCGGGCGCAGGGTGCCGTAGGCGGCGCCGTCTCCGCCCGGTTGTTCCGAGTGGTCGGCGCTTTCGTCCACCGGCAGGATCAGGGTGTAGCGGCCGGCTTCGGGGGCGGGATTCCGGGTCGGATGATAGACGCGCTGGAAGAGATCGATCGTGGTGGTGTCGCCATCGCCGGTGAGGCTACCGGTCAGCTTGCGGCCTTCCTCAGTGTCCACGAACTGGGCCGAGACCGTCATCGACGTGGCTTGGCCGTCGGCCTTGATGAAAGCGCCGGTGAAGGCTCCCGAGGGCGTGACAGCGCCGCGAACGACGTAGCGCTGTCCGGCGTAGTCGAGTACAAGGGTTAGCAAGCCCGTCCCTCCAACGGTGGTCACCCGGGCGCGACCGGAACCCGCGAGCCGGACCTCGTCGGGATCGGTGGTTTCGCTTTCCAGCAGTCCCCAGTAGTTGCCGGTGAGATCGGAGGAAAATTCGGCCACCGGGGTCTCGTCGGGCGCATCGGGCGGATCACCGGGCGACACGAGGGTGCGGTCGATTTCCGCTGAGAGACGCTGCCCGGATACCGGATCGCTCGGCTCGGAATCGCCGACCACGCTGGAGATTGCCTTGACCCAGTAGAAGAACGTCTCACCCGGCGAAGTGGTCGTATCGGTCCAGGACGTACTCGTCAGACCATCGCCCACCAGGTTCGCGGTTGGGAAGGCGTCGACGTCGTTGCGATAGATCGCATAGGCTTCGGCGCCATCGACCGCGCTCCATTGCAGGTCGATCCGGTCCGCAAGATCACTGGAGGCCGAGACGCCGGTGGGCATCATCAACGCAAGAAAGCCAGTGTCGCTGCTGCTGGCGGCCGAGGAATACGCTCCGGCATTGGCCACAATCCAGTAGTGATGAATCGTGGCAGGGCTGGCGGTGGTGTCGCTAACTGTCAGGTCAGTCGTGGTGGTTAGAAGCTGTGCAGTTCCGAAACTGTCAGCGACGTGTCGATAGATCGAGTATCCATCCGCGCCGGACACGGCATTCCAGCTCAGGCCGATCTCGGTGGTGGAACTGCCATCGCTGGCGGTTAGGCCGGTGGGGGCAGCGGGCAGGCGATAGCCGGAATCGCTGTCGCTGAGCGCGGCCAGATCCGAGCCATTCTCCGCGCGCACCCAGTAGTAGTAGACTTGGCCTGCGGCGGCGGTCAGGTCGTTGTAGGTGCTGGTAGTCGTGCTTCCGATCGCGGACGCGCTTCCCGAATCGTTGACCGTATTTCGATAAACTCGGTAAAGAGTGGCGCCGGTGGAGGCGGTCCAACTCAACGAAACTCGATCGGTGTGGGTGCCGTCGGTGGCCGTCAGGCCGGTGGCGGGCAGAACTTGCTCGATCCTGACGAGGATGTTATCGAAATCGAATCCATCACTCGGCACCGCGGAGTCATCGTATTGCTGGAACTTGATCTGAAAATCCGAGGTCAGGCTGATTCCTGCGGTGGCCGCGGCTTGGTCGAGATCGATGGAAATGGTCCGGAAGGTGGTGGAGACGACATTGAGCGGATCGACCACGTGCCAGGTGGTGCCGTCCGCGCTGATGGAAACGCCGTCGCCGGCCACGTTGCCGGAGAACGTGGACGCCAAGGTATGGATCTCGTCACCCCAGTTACGATGATCGAACTCGAGCGTGACGTTGTTTCGACCCGCCAGATTCACGTGGAGGACCGCGTGATTGTAGGAGTAGCCGCGGCCATTGACCGCATCGTCCATGCGGAGAGCGCCGCTCGATATCACGATCCGTCCTGTGTTTGTCGCGAGGAAGGACCACCCGTTGGCCGCGTCCAAGGGCACCGTTCCCGAGAAATCCTGCAGGTAGGGTGACCCGGGCGTGGGCGTCACCGGAGTGACCGCCGGCTCCGTGATGGTCAGGCTTACCGGTATGGTTTGGGTCGTGACGCCGGCACCGCCGACGGAGATCGTCGCCGAGTAGGAGCCGACCGCCAACGACGAGGTGTTGAACGAAACGTTGATGGTGTCGGCTTCGCCGGTACTGGTGCCCGAAGTGGGGTCGAGCGAAAGCCACGAAGCGTTGTCTGCGATTTCATAGTGTAGCACTCCGCCGGTGCCGCTGTTGCGGACGGTGAAGCTTTGGGGATCCGGATTGTTCCCCTCGGATGCCGTGGCGGTGAGTGAGGAAGAACCGAGCGTCATCGCCACCGAGCCCGGGGTCCAGGTAACCTGGTCGACCCAACCAGTGTCCTGATTTCGGGAGATGATGTTGTCTTTCGCATACCGGAACCGGATGGTGTGAGTTCCGGAGCCGATATTGGCAATCTGCTGGATCCAGCCTTGGGTGCCGCTGATCGAAGCGACCGGCGAACCGTTGAAATCGAAGTAGAGGTAGTCGTAGCGGGATTCGGAGCTGACTTTCCACCACCAGGAAAGTGTTCCCGGACCGGTCACGGTGGTTTCGATGGAGCTTTCCTCATTGTCCTCGATATCGCCCGCCTGAGCGGCGTCGACGCCATCATAGGTGACGGCGGATTGGCCAAACCAATCGGCATCACCAGTCTGGGTCCAACTGGTATTGAACTCGATCGAATCGCCGATGCCAGGACCGCCGCCGGTAACCGTGAGCTGGACGGAAATGATTTCCGGTGTCACGTCAGTGCCGCCGTCGATAGTGATGACCGCATTGTAGACTCCCGGATCGAGAGCGGAGGTATCGTAGTTGATCTGAATCGTGTCGGTCTCGGTAGTGACGGAACCGGTCGAAGGAGTCACGCTGAGCCAGGTGGCATTGTCGGTGATGGTGTAGTCCAGGGTCGAGCTACCCGAGTTCCAGACCGTGAAGGTGTCGGAGTCCGCATTCTCTCCGACCGGGACCGAGGTATAGAAATTGGTCGGGCTCCGGGAAATCTGGGGCAGGGTGGGAATGAGTGTGATTTCATCAACCCAGGCCGCGTCGGCGCCCGACGTGCCGCTGCCGTCTTTCTCATAGCTCCAGGCGAGAGTGTGAGTGCCTGAGTCCAGTTCCGCCGTGACGCGTTCCCAATCGGTGGCGCCACTGAGTGAAGCCTGTTCGGCCCCATCGACGGAAAAGCGTGCGAAATCGGCTCCGGACTCCGAATCAGTCTTCCACCAGAATGTCAGGATGGCCGGTCCATCGGTCGACAGAGTGAACCCGGTGGACTGACCATGGGAGATCGCGCCGCTGCGCCCGGCATCGGAGCCATCATGGGTGGTCGCAGATTGGCCGAACCAAGCGGCATTGCCGGTTGCCGTGAGCGAAGCACTGCCTTGGTCGACGGCCTCGGCCAGGGTCACCGACGAGGCGGTCACGGATAGCTGAACCGTCACCGTCCGCGGCGAGAGACCTTCCGATTCGACGAGGATTTCGCCGGTGTAGACGCCGACCGGCAGGCTGGCGCTATCGAAGGTGAGGCTGATGGGATCGTTTTCTCCAGTGCTGGACCCGGACGTGGGAGAAACCGTCAGCCAGTCGATCTCTTCCGAGACGGTGTAGTCGAGCGTTCCCGAGGCCGAATTGTAGACATTGAAGGAACTGGCGCCCGGGTTCGAACCCTGCACCGTCGAGGTGGTTACCACGCTCGGGCTGACGGCAATGGCGGCTCCGCCTTCGGTGGCGGTCTGGCCAGTGATGACGAGGGAATAGGCTTGCGAATTTCCGCTTAGGTTACCTTTGTGGCTGACGGTCAGGGTGTAGGTGCCTGCGGTCGGCGAGGCCAGGTCAATGCGCTCGACCGTGTCTGTGGAGTTGTCGCCGGTGGTCGCATTGGTGGCAGGATTGAGCACGTCGAGGATGTAGGGTGACCAGGTGACGCCGTCTTTCTCGAGGGAAAGGTCGAGGTCATTGACCAGGTTCTTCGTTCGGTCATCGAGTCCCGAAAGCGCGGTCCCGGCCGGATCGGTCCAGGCGAGAGTGACACGGATCGGGCTGGCGCCATCCCAATCGAAAACGAAGACATCATCGGTATTGGTCGTGTCGAGGGTCCCCTCGACAATGGTGTTGGCGGCTTCGACCGCGGCATGAGCCAGGATGACATCGGCCGCCGCCTTGGCATTGATCAATCCCCAGCCAAAGCTGTAGTCGGGGCCGGGATTCCCAAGGTCGTCAGCCGTATGGATGAGCAGGGCCTTGAGGGTGGCCGCTCGCATGACTTCGCCGTTCAGTTCCCGCGAGTAGAGTT
>JAGRPB010000110.1 GCA_020439945.1 Verrucomicrobiia bacterium | reverse complement strand
CATCTGCCGAACCGGCAATGGAATCTCGGCGACTACGAAGAATCCAACCGTTTGCCGGCGTCACTCAACGCGAGGGCGGGAACGGTGGTGGAAATTCCGGTGGCGGTGGATGGGAAGAAACCGCTTTCGCCGGAGGATTTCGCGCTGCTCGAGACTCGCGTCGATGGATTCGTGGCCGATGCCAGCGGCAAAGCCGGGTGGAAAGACGGCCTGCTCCGGGTCACCGGTCTCGCGCCGGGCGACTACGAACTCTACCTGCGGTCCGCCGAAAAGCGGTTGAAGATCCGGGTGACAAACGCGGAGGCCGAACAATCGGGTTATGCGCTGTCGGAATGGCGGCATCTGCAGATCAAGAACACCGAGCCGCTGCAGATCGCGTCGCTGGAAAAAGCCGGCGGAAAGTTGAGCCTGCGCCTGGTCAACGCCGGACCGATGACGCGGGTGCACCTGGTGGCCACCCGGTTCGTGCCGCGTTTCCCGCTGGCTTCGCTCGGTGACCCGAACTGGGCCGAACCCCTGGCCGTTCGCCGCGGTTCGGCGGAGGCGCTCTACCTTTCCGGTCGCGACATCGGCGAGGAGTATCGCTACATCCTGGAGCGCCGCGCCGCGACCAAGTTCCCCGGCAACCTGCTGGAGCGTCCCCAACTGTTGCTGAATCCCTGGGCGCTTCGGGATACCGAGACCGCCATCGATGAGGCGGAAGCGGGCGAAACCTACGGAAGAAAAGCGGAAGCCGCCCAGAGTCGGCGGGACCAGATGGTCGCCGACAAGGAGGCCGACGGAATGGACCGATCGAGACCGGAATCGTTGGATCCGAGTTACGATTTTCTCCGCGACCAGGCCCCCATGATCTACAACCTGACCCCCGATGAAAACGGGTTGATCGAGATGGATCTGAAGGCTCTCGGCGATCGTCAGTTTGTGCAGGCGCTTGCGGTGAACGACCAGAACGCCGCCTATCGAACCCTGTCGCTGAAAGAGGGCGACGGCGTGATCGTGCGCGACCTCCGCCTGACCCGGAACCTGGATCCGGCCAAGCATTTTTCCCAACAACAGAAGGTAACCGTTCTCCAGGCGGGCGAGGCGTTGACGCTTCCCGACGTGCGGTCGTCCGAATTCGAGATCTACGACACCCTGGCCTCGGTCTGGGGGGCGCTCGCGGCGATTCACGAGGGCGGCGATGGCGAGAATTTGGCGGACTTTTCCTTCCTCCTGAACTGGGCCGACCTGGGCGACGACAGAAAGCGGGAGCTGTATTCGGAATTTGCCTGTCACGAGTTGAATTTCTTTCTTTCGCGCCGCGATCCGGAATTCTTTGCGAAAGTCGTTCGACCCTATGTTGCCAACAAGCGGGACAGGACTTTTCTCGATGACTATTTGATTGGCGCGGATCTTTCGAAATACACGGATTCCTGGTCCTTCGGTCGGCTGAATATCGTGGAGAGAATCCTGCTGGCCCGGCGGATCGGCGGCGATGAACCGGCCGTAACGGCGCGACACGTGGGCGAACTGCTGGCGCTCAATCCCGTGCCGCCGGAACGGCATTCCTGGTTTTTCCGTAGCGCGTTGCGTGGCCGGGGATTCTCGGATCAGGGCATGATTGCCGCCGTGGAAATGCAACTGGGTGACGAATTGGCCGTGGCGGAAATGCCGGGTCGTCGGCTGTCGAAAAACCTTGCGCTGATGGCCGGGAAGTCCGTTACCCGTTCCGCCGAGGCTTTGCGCGGGGGACCGGTGGATGCGTTCGCCGCGCCGGCTCCCGAACCCGCGGCCGCCGCCCGTCCCGAAATGCTGGCCGAGCTGGAACAGAAGGTGGCCGATCCTCAGATGAGGGAGGGGGGTGCCGCCTTTGATACTTCCGTGAAAGGTCTGGGTGACATGCGGGAATTGAGAGAGAAGAACCGGGCCCTTTTCCGCAAGCTCGAAGCCACCAAGGAATGGGCGGAGAACAACTACTACCATCTGCCGATCGAGACCCAGGTGGCCGAGCTGATCACGGCGAATCCCTTCTGGCGTGACTATGCAGCCTGGAACGGGGAGGGGAGCTTCTACTCCCGCGAGTTTCCCGCGGCGACACGGAACTTTGCGGAGATGATGTTGGCGTTGGCGGTGCTGGACGTTCCCTTCGAGGCGGAAGATCACGATCTCACCATCGAGGATGGCGTTCTCTCGCTGACCGCGAAGAGCCCGGTCATCGTCTTTCACGAGGAACTCGAGGAAACGCCGGTGGCTGAGGATCGTTCACCGATTCTGGTAAGCCAGAATTTCTTCCGCGCCGACGACCGCTATCTCATCGGCGAAAGCGGCGAACGTTCCGACAAGTTCGTGACCGACGAGTTCCTGACCGGCGTGCTCTACGGTGGACAGGTGGTGGTGACGAATCCCACCTCCACGCCGCGCAATCTCGAGGTGCTCCTGCAGATCCCGCGGGGTGCCCTCCCGGCGGCGGGATCGAATTATACGGACACGAAACACGTTCAGCTCCAGCCTTTCAGCACCCAAAAACTGGAAACGCGCTTCTACTTTCCCGCGTCCTCGGGGGAATCCGCGTTTCCGCATTACCCGGTGCACGTGTCCAGCGGCGGAGAGATCCTGGCGTGGGCGGATCCGTTTTCGTTCAAGGTGGTGGATCAGCTTAGCTCGGTGGACAAGGCAAGCTGGGAATACCTTTCGCAATATGGAAGCGAAAATGAAGTGATTGCCTACCTGGAGCAGAACAATGTGCAACGGATCGATCTCGACCGGATCGCCTGGCGTTGCCGGAAGAACGTGGATTTCTTCCGCCGGGTCGTTGCCCTGCTGGACAAACGCCACGCCTGGAATGCGACCTTGTGGAGCTACGGACTTTTTCACGATGCCACCGCCGTCGGCCGACAGTATCTCCTGCACCGCGAGGATTTCCTGAACCAGTGCGGCACGTGGTTGGACAGCGAGTTGGTTTCCATCGACCCGGTGGAACGCCATTGGTATCAGCATCTCGAGTATCATCCGCTGATCAACGCCCGCTCTCACCGGCTGGGGGGCGATCGCAAGATCCTCAACGACCGCTTCCGGCCCCAGTACCAGGGCTACCTCCGTGTGCTGAGCTACCGGCCGGAATTCGACGCCAACGATGAACTCGGCGTGGCCTACTACCTTTTCCTGCAGGACCGCATCGAGGAGGGACTCGAAAGGCTGGATCAGGTGGACGCTGCCAGCGTCGATTCATCGCTGCAATTGGATTATCTGAAAGCCTACGCCGATTTCTATCGCGAGCAGCCGGATGAGGCGGCGGCGATCGCCGGCAAATACGCCGACTTTCCCGTCGATCGCTGGAGAGAACGGTTTGCGGAAATCACCAGGCAGGTGACCGAAATACGCGGAGAAGCCGCGAAACCGGCAAAATCCGTCGAAGATTCCGACCGCAATCGGCAGCAGGAGGAGTTGGCGGCGGGCGAGGCGAATTTCGAGATCAGGACCGAGGGCCGCGAGGTCACGATCGACTACCGCAACCTCGATCGAGTGCGCGTCAACTACTACGAGATGGATCTGGAATTCCTCTTTTCCAGCAACCCCTTCGTCAGCGAAGACACGGACCGTTTTTCCTTCATTCGCCCCAACGTCACCCTGCTCAAGGAACTTCCGAAGGAGGCAAAGACCGTGACTTTCGAAATCCCGGAACAGTTCGCCAGTCGCAACGTGCTGGTGGAGGTGGTGGCCGGGGGCGTCAAACGCAGTGCGGCCGTCTACTCGAATGCGCTCGCCGTGCAACTGGTCGAGAACTTTGGGCGGCTCGAGGTGCGCGATGCCGATACCGGCAAACCGTTGCCGAAAGCCTACGTCAAGGTATACGCCCGTTTCGGCGACGGCAGTGTGCGGTTTTTCAAAGACGGCTACACCGACCTGCGCGGGAAATTCGACTACATGAGTCTCAACACCAACGAACTCGACGACGTCCGGCGTCTCAGCCTGCTGGTCCTGACCGAGAAGAACGGCGCCCTGGTCCGCGAAGTCGCTCCACCGCAGCGTTGATTCGGCGAGCCAAATCGGGGGCCTTTTGCTCCGGGGATACTACAAATTCATTTCGGATTTGGAATTGTCCCCCGGGATAGCGGCCGTACACTGGCGGCCATGATCAAGCTTCAAATCGGCGACAAGCAGGTCGAGATTCCGTTCAATGGCAAAGGCATCGTCAGCGTCGTCCTTCTTTTTCTCGCGCTGGCGGTAGCGTTCACCTCGTTCTACCAGGTCGAGCAGGAGGAGGAAGCGGTCGTCCTGCGTTTCGGGAAATACATCAAGACCGAACAGCCCGGCCTCCGGTTCAAATTGCCGTTGGGTATCGATACTGTGCAAATGCTGGCGGTGCGGCGTCAATTGAAACAGGAGTTTGGCTTCGCGACTCCGGGCGCCACCAATCTCTCGCAGGCCTCGTCGTCGCCCTCGGTGCAGGGACAGGAGAAAGAGATGGTCACTGGCGATCTCAATGCGGCGCTGGTGGAGTGGGTGATCCAGTATCGCATCGACGAACCGACCGAATACCTCTTTAACGTTCGCAACGCGGATGAGACGCTGCGCGATGCCTCGGAGTCGGTGATGCGCGAGGTCGTCGGCGACCGCACCGTCGACGAAGTCATCACCATCGGCCGTCAGGAGATCGAATCTGAGTGTCTCGAGAAACTGCAGAACCTGGTCGACAAGTACGAGATGGGACTGAACATCAACCAGGTTCAGCTCAAGAACGTCAATCCGCCGCTGCCGGTCCAGGCGTCGTTCAACGAGGTCAACCAGGCGCAGCAGGAGCGCGAGAAATCGATCAACATCGCCAACGGCCAGTATAACCGGGAGGTTCCGAAAGCGCGTGGCGAAGCCGAGCAGGAAATCAGCGAAGCGGAGGGCTATGCCACCCAGCGGATCAACGAGGCGGAGGGGGACGCCGCCAAGTTCAATGCCCTGTTTGCCGAATACCAGAAGGCGCCCGAGGTGACGAAGCGCCGAATCTATTTGGAGACGCTCCAGTCGGTCCTGCCCCAACTGGGTAAGAAGGTCATCGTCGATGAAGACGCCCAGCAGATCCTTCCCCTGTTGCCGCTGAATTCCCTGAAGTCCGAGTGAAGCCGCGGGAGAACCTCAATCATCCAGTCTGTCCCTTTTTAGAAACATGAAAGCGAAAATCGCCGGCTGCCTCGTTGCCATTCTCATCCTGATCGGACTGGGAGTGGTGAGCGGCGCCTTCTACACGGTCAAGGAAACCGAGCAGGTCATCATCACTCAGTTTGGTGAAACCGTGGGAGATCCCATCAATCCGCCGAATGCCGAGAAGTCGGAAGCGGGCCTGCATTTCAAAATTCCGTTTCTTTGGAAGGTGAACAAGTTCGACAAGCTGATCCTGGAATGGGACGGCGACGCCGAAGAAATGCCGACCAAGGAAAAGACCTACATCCAGGTCGATACCTACGGCCGCTGGCGAATCGCCGATCCCTTGGCCTATTTCCAGAATCTGCGCGACGAGCGCCGAGCCCAGTCGCGCCTCGACGACATTCTCGGATCGGAGACGCGGAACACCATCGCCAAGCATCAACTGATCGAAGTGATTCGGACCACCAAGGGCCGGGAGCCGTTGAAGGCCGAGGAACTGGTCGATGCCGACATGACGGGCTCGGTCGGCAAGCTTCCGGAAATCCGCTTTGGTCGATCGGCTCTCGAACAGGAGATCTTCGAGAAGAGTTCCGAGAAACTGGCCGGTCTCGGCATCGAGCTGCTCGATGTCCGCTTCAAGCGGATCAACTACAACGAAAGCGTGCAGGTGCAGATCTTCGAACGCATGATTTCCGAACGTCAGCAGATCGCCGAGCGTTTCCGGTCCGAGGGCGAGGGCGAGGCGGCGAAGATCCTGGGCAACATGCAGAAGGATCTGAAAGAGATCCAATCGACCGCCTACAAGGAAGTGCAGACCATCCAGGGGGAAGCGGATGCGAAGGCGGCCGAGATCTATACGGCGGCCTACAACCAGAATCCGGAAGCGGCGGAGTTGTATGAATTTCTCCGTACCATGGAAGTCTATGGCGAGGTGCTGGGGGGCGACAGCACCGTGATCTTGTCGACCGAGAGCGACCTCTTCAAATACTTGAAACGAGCGGAACCGGTTGCCGGAGCACCGGAACCCAAGCCTGCGCCGGTGCGTCCGGTGGCGCCCGCTCGATAGCCGATGAGCCTGCGCGCGGAGCGAAGCGCGATCAGCGATCGCGCCTACAACGGAGGCACAGGGTCCCATCGGTAGGCGCGGTCGCCGACCGCGCTCTTTGCGGGTCGATCAAGGTTGTTTCTCCAGCGTCACCACGCACTCGAGGTGGCGGGTCTGTGGAAAGAGATCGAAAGGCTGGACGTCGACGAGCTGATAGGCGGGTGCCAACTGCTTTAGGTCCCGCATCTGGGTTGCGGGATTGCAGGAAACGTAGACCACCCGGCCGGGACCGAAGGCGATCAACTGGTCGAGGAATTCCGGCGTGCTGCCCTTGCGCGGGGGATCGATGACGACGGCGGTTTTCTCGGGAGCGAATTCTCCCCGAACCGTGTCGAAGATCGCGTGAGCATCGCCCGCCTGGAAACGACAGTTCCCGATGCCGTTCTGCTCGGCGTTCCGTTTCGCCCAATCGATCGCCGCTTCGCTGATTTCGATGCCGGCCGCTTCGCGGAAATGCCGCGCCGAGGTGAGACAGAACAGGCCGTTTCCGCAGTAGGCGTCGACGAGGAATTCGAAAGTTCCGCCTGCGCTGGCATGTCGGGCGACGTGGTCGGCGAAGGCGGGGAGGATGTGGGGATTATTCTGGAAAAACTCGCCGGCGGGAAACTCGAACCGGATCCCGTCGACCTCGGCCTCGCAAACGTCGGTGTTCTCCGTGCAAACCGAACCGTCGGCGGACTCGCGCAGCAGCAGCGTGGCACCGCGCTTGAAATAAGCCGCTCGATCGTGGACTTCGCGACGGAGGGCGGGCAAGCGTTCGTTGATCGCCTCCGAGGCGATGGGGCACTGGGGCACATCGATCAACTGCTGGCGTCGTCCCTGTCGGAGGAAACCGATGGCGTCGACCCGGTTGTTTCGCGGCTTGTGAAAATGGGGAGTGATCTTGGAGCGGTAATGGTCCTGCTTCGGCGAGGCGATGACCGTGTTTACCGGAAAGCTGAGCCCCGCGAGACGCTCCAGGACCTCCTCGACCTGGCGGCGTTTCCATTCCAGTTGAGCCGGGTAGGCGAGGTGCTGGTATTGGCAGCCGCCACATTCCGAGAAGAGCGGGCAGAAAGGAGCGACCCGCTCGGGGGAGGCTTCCAGAATCTCGACGAGGTCGGCCTCGGAATAGTTTGGCGAATTGCGATAGACCCGGGCACGAACGCGTTCGCCGGGCAGGGTGAATCCGACGAACACCACCCAGCCGCCCTCGGTGCGACCGACGCCTTGGCCGAGATTGCTGAGCGAATCGATCGTCAGTTCGATCTCTTCGTGGTAGGCGAAGGGTTCGGGATGAAACTGGCGGGGGGGACGGGACATGGGGAAGCGGGAAAAAGGGAACCGCGAATGGACGCGAATCAATGCGAATGTTTGGGGAGCCAGGAGCCAGGAGCCAGGAGCCAGGAGCCAGGAGCCAGGAGCCAGAAGCCAGAAGCCAGAAGCCAGAAGCCAGAAGCCAGAAGCTAAGAGCTAAGAGCTAAGAGCTAAGAGCTAGAACCAAATATCCTTTGCAAGCCGGAGCGGTTGACGGAGTTTCGGATGGCTATGGTCAAACCGGAAGACATTCAACTCATTGGCACGGAAGTGGCGATTCGCTGGGCGGATGGCGTGGAGGATTTCCTGCCAATGGACAAGCTGCGGGCGCTGTCACCGAGCGCGGAAACCCAGGGAGAACATGACTTGCTGGGAAATCTCATCGGAGGTGGCGAGCCGGGCCGGGACTTTTCCGGTGTCACCGTGATCGGCTACGTGCCCATCGGCGGCTACGCGATCCAGTTCAATTTCAGCGACGGCCACCGGACGGGGATCTATTCGTTTGATTATCTGCGGGAGATCGGGGAACGGCTTCGCGAACCGGGGAATCGCTGATAAACGCTCACTCCGCCTTGAACCGGTAGCAGATCAGCCGAGAGCCCAGTTCGCTCTGGTTGACGTAGAGTCGTCCGTTGCTGATCACCGGCGCCGCCCAGGTTTCCGGGGCGTAGAAAAGTTGAGTCGCCGAAAGGATTCGGGCGCCCGTGGTGGGGGAGAGATCCATCCAGGCGAGGGTTCCGTTTTCCCCGAGACAGAGAAAAGCGCCGTCGGCGTGGACCAGGTTGCCGCGACCAAAGTTCACCGCCAGGTCCCGGCCATCCCAGGGAACGGTGACGCGGATGAACGGTTCCGACCAGCGCAGGTGGCCGGTCTTGGCCTCGTAGCAAAGCAGTAGCCCGCCCGTGCCGCCGAATCCGTAGAGATAGCCTTCGTGATAGATCGGCGTCTGAAACTGGCAGCTCAATTCCGGAGCTTCCCAGATCAGATGCGGTTTGAAGTCTGCGTCGAATTCGATCATCGCACCGCCCTTGCCGTAGTCTTCGGTGATGAAAACACGATTCGGTCCGCAGGGAATCGGGCTGGCCGCATTCACGCTCGCGAACATGTCCGATCGCCACGGCACCGCGCCGTCGATCTCGCCGTTTTTCGGATTGATGGACAGCAGCCCGCCATTGGGAGGATCCACCATGCCGCCGGCAAAAACGAAAATCCGGTCCTCGCCATTGACGATCCCCGGCACCGGCGAGGCGTAGCTGGCATTCCACTCGTGATCCGCTTTCCAGTTCACTTCGCCTGTGCTGATTTTCAGCGAAACCACGGAGGCGCCGGGAGCGCCGACATTCACGATCAACTGGTCGCCAAACACCAGCGGACAGGAACCGCGACCGAAGAAAGTCGGCGCCGGTCCGATGGCCTTGTCCACCTCCATTTGCCAGCGGATTTCGCCCGTCTCCAGGTTGAAGGCGATCAGATCCCCATCATTGCCGAAGGTGAAAACCGTCTTCGTTTCCGGGTCGATCACCGGGCTGCTGCGCGGGGCGTCACTGACCCCGTAGTTCTGGCCGATGTCCACCTCGTAGGCGTGGCGCCAGCGCGATTTGCCAGTGGCGGCGTCGAGGCATTCCACGATTTCCTGGTTCTTTTTCTGGTGAATGAGCACCAGAAAATCGCCGAGCACCACAGGGGCGGCATGACCTTCACCACGTTCCATCTCCCAGAGGACGTCAAGGCCTTGAGACAGGTCCTTGATCAGACCCGTCTCCCCGGAGTGGAGATCGTGGTTGGGTCCGAGGAAGTGCGGCCAATTCTCGGCGTGGGCGATACCGGAGAACGTGATGAAAAGAGTGGGCAGGAGACTGAAGATTTTCATGAAACGGGAGAAAAAATCGCGAGAGCCGGTGTCGGGCTCAGGCGGGATGGTCGCGAAGACTGATAGGAAGAGGATAAGGCCTTTCGGAGCGTTTCTCTCTCCCGTTTTCCCGTCAGGTTACCTTTTTCAAGGAATCCCGGCAGAACCCATAGCTTCCGGTTAACCTAACAGGGTTGGGTTGAATACCTGACACTGTCTAATGTGGGGCAGATTTGAAATCTGCCGCCCATCAGACCGGAAATGCGGAATGCAATTCTGTCACACATTGTCTTCCGCAAAGCCAAACGAACCAAGCTCGGCCGAACAAGCCTTGACGCTGGAGATTCTGGCGCTCTAAAATCAGGCCGCTATCGGTCGTAACGGGGGACGAACTCAGTAACCATGAAAATGCATGTGTTCGCAGGAGAAGAAAACATTGAGTGCTCTGTGAGTGCAAGTCGGAGGCCGCCGTGGAAATTCGGGGTTCGGATTGCGGGAATTCTGGCTATTCAGTTTGCCGGGTATTTGGCGATTTTTTGGTGGGTTTTTCGTCCACCTATCGATTTCTGGAAGAGGACCGAAACAGTGTCCGCGATCGTTTTCTTCGCATCGATTTTGATCATTTTCGGTGTGTTGCGTGCGATTTTCCATTCAAGGGAACAACGGAAAAAATGGTGTCTGGCCAGCGATATGCTTTTCCTGCGCAAAGCAAATGGCGATGAACTCAAAATTCCACTCGAAGAGGTTTCAGGGCTTCAATATTAGAAGCGCCGAAAGAGCCTGAAGCTTTTCCTCAAATCGAATCGTCTGCCAACTCACGTCATTCAAAGCGTGGAACCGGCAGATGCTGAGTGTTTTCAATCCTCTCTGACTAAGCTGACAGCATCTAACGTACTCTAAGAATCGTTGAAACCGACCTTGTGGTTTTCTTTGAATCGAAGCTCTTTTTCAGATTCCACGCGCGATTCGATGTGGGCGAATCCGGCCAATCACAAAGAGACTTTCGGTTCTCCAACAGACTGAAGGATATTCAGTCTTCCGCATCCTCTTTCACCACCCGGCCACCCAGCGAGAGAATCCGCGCGTTGGCCTTGGCGTCTTCGGCGGCTCCGATTTGACCATCCTGGACAAACATTTGTGAGAGCGAAGTCCAGGCGAGGAGATCGTTGGGCTTCAACGTGGTGGCCTGGAGACCGGCGCCGATCGCTTCCTTGATCTGGCCGGTCTTCATCAGGGCCATGCCGAGCGCGTGCCAGCCGTCGAAGAACGCGGGATCGATTTCCACGCAGCGCCGGTATTTGTCGACGGCGGACTCGAGATCGCCGATAGCGAGGTCGCCGTTGGCGTCGTCGAAGAGGTCGTCGCGTTTGGCGACGAGGGCTTCCTGAGGCGGGTCTTCGGCCACGGAGTCGATCAGCCCTCCTCGGGTTCGCCCAGCATGCCTTCGGGAACGACCGGACCGTCACGAGAGATGCCCGCGTCAGCGAGACGCTGCCGCAGCCAGGCCTGGAAAATGGCGCGACGGTATTCGCCGGAGGCCGCGTTGCGAAGCGTGTCTTTGCGGCTCGGCTCGTCCTTGCTCTCCACGAGTTCCACCTTGTCCACGAAGAGAAACTGGTAGCCTTTGCCCAGCGTCATGGGCAGGACTTCACTGACGGAGCCCGGCTGCGTCTGGAGGGCTGCCTGGACCAGTTGTCCGGCGGAGTCCACCTTGGCCGGTGGTGAGTTCTTGGTGAAAGGCTCGAGTGCCTTGAGTTCGGTTCCTGCCACCTTGGCGGCCTCGGCGACCGGTTTCCCGGCTTCGAGCGCTTCCAGCATCTTGGCGCGGGCGTCGGTGGCGGCCTCGTTGACAAGCAGGTTCGATTCGCGGGCCTCGATGGCTTTCTTGATCTGCTCACGTGCCTGGTCCAGCGTCAGCTCCTGCGGTTCGACGATTTCGGTGATCTGGAACATGAGGAAACCGCCGTCTTCCTGGGGGTAGGGAACAGTGACGGAACGGCCCGGCTCGGTTCCCCGCGCGCCGCTGAAGAGGTCGTTGAGTATTTCTTCCTTGCCT
Organism: Verrucomicrobiia bacterium; assembly: GCA_020439945.1. Lineage (GTDB taxonomy): Bacteria > Verrucomicrobiota > Verrucomicrobiia > Verrucomicrobiales > DEV007 > JAEUHH01. Next base: position 7,447 of record JAGRPB010000110.1, on the reverse strand, counting down.
TTGATTTCCTCGGCGGGCGTTTCCATCGAGAAAGGCGGAATCGCCTTGGTGGTGATCTCGAAATTGTTTTCCGGGTTGGCCGCCGCCTTTTTCGCCAACTCGGCAAACTTGGTCTCGTCATCGGCGAGGTGGGCGTAGATCTCGTTGACGCGCGTGTTGAAAGCGAGCTTCTGCTCCGCTTTTTTCTCCGCGGTCATCTCCTCGGTTTCGGCGGGAGGCGCGAATTTCACCATCAGGAGGCCGCGTTTTTCATCCGAATAGAGTTCCTTGGTGCCGTCGGGAAGCTCGCGACCCAGGTTTTCGTCATAGTAGGTTTTGACCTTCTCGTCGGTGAGCTCCACCTTATCGACGAAGTTCTCGCGAAGAAATTCGGCCACCGAGGCGGTGAACTGTTGGTTGTTCCGGACGTAGGCTTTCTCGATCTCGATCGGGACCGGGCTATTCCCGGCATCGAGAAGATCGGCGATTTTCCGCCAGGTGAGGTAGTCTTTTCCGAGCTGAACGAGATCAGCCATGGTCATGCCGCGGGGGGAAAGCAGGTTCGCTTCGAGATCCGCGTCGGTCAGTCCGGGCTGCATGGAAAAGACGGGAGCGTTCCGGATCGCTTCCTTCGCTTCCTCCGTCGTGGGCTCGATCCCGAGTTGCTCCCCGGCCTTGCGCAGGACGATCAGGTTGGTCACGAAATCGGTCGGGTCGCCGTCGAGTCGGTTCTCGCCGAACAGGGACATGGCGAATTCCACGAAAAACAGTTGGCGAGAAATCACGAAAAACTGGGCCATCCGCTGGACTTCCTGATCGCGATAGCATTTGCCGTAGATCTTGATGCGGCAGGTCGGACCCGAAGCGCCGCCCCGGGAATCGTAGCGGCTTCCGAAAAAGGCCAGACCGAGGAACAGGGCCGCCATGACGATCAACACCATGGTTTTGCCTCGAAGGAAATGATTCAGGCTCATGAGAAAAGTAAAGGGAGAGGGAGATGGAACTGGTTTTCGGGAGGGGCTCGCATCGAGCCCGTGCGACCCGGCGGAGGCCGGTTCGCGGGGGACGGGAAATTAAGAACGTCACGCCTTTCCATCAACCCCTTTTTCCGCAGGTCAGATTGGCGTTTCTGGCGCGGCAGCGTATAGTCTCGCTATGGAATTTCTAAAATCCGTTTTCACCAGCCCGCCTTTCTTCGGATTTGTCGGTGGCTTGATCGTCGGCGGGATCTTTCTCCTGATGGCCTGGATGAGCCATCTGAAGACGAAGAAGGAGCTGCGCCGCTTCCAGAAGCACCTCTCGGAGAAGCTGGAAATCGAAGGCGAGCACATGGCGGCGATGAAAAAGGATCTCGCCCAGCTGAAGCAGGAGAACGAGAACCTGCGGATGAAAATTGGCGGGAGCAACCTGAACGACTCCTCCCACGCCCTGGAGCGGGAGTTGGAACTCTACGCTCGCGCCGAGAAATCGATGGTCGTGCGAGCGCCTGGATTCGCCCAGGCCTGGGAGAGCGCCAAGGATGCCGCCCACGCCGAACTGCTTGAGGAAGAGCGGGGAAAAAGCCTGCCTCGTCGCATCTTCCGTAAATTCTTCTCCAGCGGCGGAGGCGAGGCGCCGGCCAAGGTTCTGACGATGAAGGACGACGACGAATCCGGCAGCAGCAACGGTTCCGAGGAAAAAGCCCGCGCGGGTGCGGCCGGAGAATCCTGATAGCGTTGCGAGCGCGGGAATCTCCCGGTCGGTCAAAAACCCCTTGCAAAGCCTTTAGCGATCGGCACATTACGCCCCTCGCAGAAAGAAGTCGGTAAGGTTTCTTTTGTCGCAGTAACGGGTAGGTTCCGGAGCGGTCAAACGGGGCAGACTGTAAATCTGCTGGCTATGCCTTCACAGGTTCGAATCCTGTCCTGCCCACCATCTCTCTTTCAAAGAGTTATGGGTTTTTCTAAGTTAGCGGAAATGGTAATGGGGTGTCGATGGTGCATTAATGGTGCATTCAGTTTGTTTTGAGACGCCCAAACAGGACTTCGGCAGTCTGCGTGAGATTGCCCGGCAAGTCCGCAGCGGCACCAAAGGCGTCGGGCCAATTCGGGCACTCATCGGCGCACAATTCCCAGGGGCCCCCTTTTTCCGACGAGCCCCACCCGCTACCCCTCCCGGCGACCCGATTTCGGAGTCCCGACTTTGAGAAAGTTGAGGCTCCGCGTATATTCCGCCCGCCAGCGGGCAGAAATGATGACGCTTCGATTTGAAGGTGAGATCCGAAAGGGTGTTGGATGGGCTACCGCTCACGGGAACTGGCCATTCATGGTAGAAGCCCATCAAGACGAATGGCCAGCCATCGCGGAAAAGGGTTTCGCGCAAGGGTCTCTGAACGTCTATTTCACCGACCGGGAATGGTGGACGCCTCCGGATGAGGCGGCATATCGCCAGAGGGCGAGAGAGAAATGGTTCGCCCTCGGTTCACCGCCGCAACTGAGTTTCCTCGAAAGGGGGAACTACATTCACCCACGTTTGCGAGTGGTCGAAATCAACGGCCACGAAATCGATGGGAGAATTTACTGTCCCGGCACGCCAGAGCATTCCTGGCCATCAGGGGAAGAAATCCGAGAGCCCAAGCGATTGGACAAGTTCGACATTCTCTGTGGGCAGAACCTACGCCGATTGTTGGCGATGCCCGATCCAGAGGAAGGCTATCATGCAAGCGTGACGGTTATTCTCGATCCTTGAATCGCCCGCCAGCGGGCGAAATCGTTGACGGAATTTTTCTAACGATGTAAAAAATCTAACTGTCAAATTGCTTTGACGTTTACCCCCTTTGCAGGCGAGCATTCGAGCGCATTGTGATCCGCTATTTTCTGCGCCAAGAACAATCATGAAGACTGTTGTCAAATGGGAGCCCCCACTATGGGCCGAACCATCCAAGATTGTCGATGATACAGGAGTTTGGAGCGTCAGAACCGCCGAGCCGACTGAATTATTTTGGTCAATTTGGGAACAGCGCCAATGTGAATTGAAAGAATTGGGCGTTAGTCTCGGTCAAGACGAGAGTGGAGCTCCGCTAGTCGAATGGTGGCGAAAGAGCGTGAAAAGCGAGAGCCCGATGGAAGTCGAGATGGGGGAGTCGGCGGAAGGGCGTCTTTGGGTATCTAGTCAATCCGAGATATTGGAGAACGAATTCGACGAACTCATAGAAAAGAGATACTTCACTATTGCGCTACTCAGATTTCTTCATCGAGCCCTCCCTCTTGTTGGTTTTGCATTGGGAGCTGTCGCATTGTTCCTCGGTGCAGGAACTTTGAAGTGGTGGATCATCGGTTTGATAGTTATGACCGCGATGGGCAGCGGAGCGATAAATTTGGCGTATCAAGGTCTCATCCGAGGATATTTTACGGGGCGACAACTTAACCAAACGATTGTTTCGCATTGGATTTTCACGATTGCGTTGAATGCGGTGTCAATTTGGTCAATCGCTAGGAACTAATGGATAAGGGGCGGCGCGCGTTTCTACGATTGCCGTCTTCTCGGTTCCTATGTCCCCGATGGGAGGGGGGATGCTCGATCTCCTTTGAAACCTTCCTTTTAGCAGAAGGAAATACGATGAGTCCCCCTACCGCAAGGGATGCAGGACTTCTAGCACGGAAGAAACTGATTCTAGCACGTCGGGCGTCAGAAAGGACAAATTATTCCTGAAACACTGGCGTCTCCGTCCGGGGTCCAGCCTTCTATCTTATCGCCGTAGCTGGCAATAAGGTGCGCAACTTTTTCCGAATCCATCCACGGTTGCGGCCTCTTGCAGATAGGGCCGTAGTCATCATCCACTCGAAGAATCTCGGCGCATCCTGCGGGAAATTCCTGTTTGATAGAGCCGCATCCTGCGGGAAAACAGAAATCATCCTGCGGGAATTCTTCTGACGATGTGCCAGTTTTCGACGTGTCATCGTGCGGGATATTGTCATTGCGAAATTCTCCTGAATTCCCTGTGGTTTCAATGGTTTCGCTTCGGTGCTTCGTCTCGACTAGGGGCACTTCATCGGCCGCCAATTCTGTTTTCACTCTAGTTAGGCAATCAACTGGGGGCGCTTTCTTTTTATTCACCAAGGGCGGCAAAGTGAGTGCGTATTTACCGAACCCGGTGCGATATTGGTAGAATCGACTCAGTCTCTTTGGGTCCATTCCCTTGGGGACACCTAGCACGCATATCCCGTTTTTGTGGGTTTTAGCAAAGTAATCGGATGGGTTCTTCTCATCGTTGGCAATTTGGATGTCGAACCACCTCCCCTGATTGTTCGGCTTCCCAATTGCCCGTAAAAAATTTCTCTTCAATCTGCCAGATTCGCTTTCGCCGGGAATCCTTCTCAAAAGGACGTGGAAGTGGAACAAGTTTTTGGTCTTTCTGGTTGTTCCTACCTCCCTTTTCACGATGAATCCAAGATCGTGGCTGAGACCATAGCGGCAAAGCTCAATGATCGTTTTTGTGAATTTATTCACTGTTTCCTCTTTATTGACCAGCGAAGGCGGCACCAGCAAAGTCAGCATGCAAGGGCATTCATTCAAACGAATGACTGCTTGGAACCACTCAATCCGTGGCGTCGGTTTCTTTGGTTTTCCCATTGTCGCAGAGGTTGCGACGCGGGCGGGAATCGACTATGATAGAAAAAGCAATGATAGATTCGGCCCCGCGTCAGGTTCGTCCTTTCCGGGGCCGTTTCAGTTGGCGAGTGATTCCTCGAATGCTTCCACGTCGCTGAGTCGATAGCGAACGCATCGACCGCCAAATCGAACGGTTTTCAGACCTTCACTTTCTCGCCGCCGAATAGTGCTGATTGAACACTGCCAGCGTTCCGCGAGTTGGTCTCTGTTGAGTAGTGATGTGAAGTTTAGATTTGGTTTCTTGCTCATAACAGAGCAAGTGTGGAACCTTCTAAACAGTAAGGAACCGAAAGGACTTTGCCGCAAAGTTCCTTCCGCTCACTGCCTCGCCCGCCTCAGAGGTGGAGCGGCATTGATCGCATCGCGAATTGATTGGCGAGAGGGCGAGGTTTTGTATCCGAGGTTTGTAGCAACCGAGACGAGCTTGTTCGAAATCTCGCGATCCTCCAATTTCCAAAGTTGAAAAGGAAGCCATGTGGAAGTCACGAATTCCCGATCCGAAACGGGATTCTGACATCTCTTGCGGCCTTGGTTTCGACGCCCATTGTTTCGCCGATGGTTCTCGATCATTTTGCCCAATTTCACAAAGAATTCAGAGTCCCCTGTGCTCGTGGCGGTCACAATTGCGTTTGCGGAAGTCTTCAAGGCGAGTTCTGGAGACAGGCCAAAGTTTTCAATTAAGACATCGAATTGCCAAAGTGCCTTGGTTGCGGGCGATTCGTTCGGATCAGGAGAGCTTCTGGATCGATTGCCCATCGTCATCCGGTTTCCAACTGATTTCGCGACCGCCCAATATTCAGGATTATGGTAAACGCTGTCCTCGAAAGCTGAGACGGTGGGCAGAGATTCTTCGTCACCTCGCTTGCAATCGTATTCATAGGCAAACATCGCGGCCTGTCTGGTTGCCAGCAAACCGGGAATTCGATCAACGAATTCGAAAGGGTCATCGGGAATCGGAATCCCCATTTCCTCCATTTGGCGCTGAAAGAAGCGCGTGAATCCGCCCTCCGTTTCATCGATGAGCCATTCAGAAATTGGTATCCAGGAGGGAGCGGTATTCTGGTGTCGAATGAGGTTAGAGACGTAGGGAATGACTCCGGGACATCTCCGAATTCTTTCCTTCCATTGCTCGATATGGTCGGGAGTGCCGTAGTAGGCGCAAATGTCCCGGGCCAGTTCCACAAGGGCGGTTTCGGCGTTCATGAAGCCGCTTTCTTGAAGGTTCCCTCAATCAAATTCTCAGTATGCCCCATCAATGCTCCCAGATTGGCGGTGACGGGCTTTTTCTTGTCGGCGTAGATGCGGCTGGTAATCCCGATGTCAGAATGGCGAAGGTAGCGGGAGGCCGCGTAAATCCCCTCTCTGTCGGCGATCACCGAGCCGATCTCTTTTCGAAGGGTGTGAATCGGCTTTCGGTCGTTGACGCCGTTTGCTCTCAGCCACTCCATGAGGCGGGAGAATGTGGCGTTGCATCGATAGCAGCGGCTCTTTCGCTCAAGGCTTCCGGGACTTTCCAGAACGAATCGGCCTTCGGCTTTCGCGCGGAATCCATGGAAGATCGAAGCCGTGAATTCGTCCATGTCGAGTTCTCCCGCCGAATCGTCGCTTTTCAGTTGCTTGAAATCGGTCGTCTCGATCTGAAGGACTTTCTTCTGAAAGTTGAAGGCGTCCCATGTCAGCCAATCCGCCTCACTCTTGCGAAGGCCAAACGCGAAGCAAAGCAGGAAGGCCTTGAACGCCTCGGGATCGTCTTTTGCGAGATCCTGGTGGGCTGCCTGGAGCAATTCGGTAACATCAATCTTGCTTTGATACCGGGCAGGCGATTCCCGATCGAGGGTGATGCCGTCCAGTGGCAGTGGGTCGGGAAGGTCCAACTCGGTTGAGAGGTTGGAGAGGATTTTCTTTGAGAACAGGCCACGGGCATTCCGGATGAGAGAATTCATGGTCCGAACTGCCTTTTCCCTCTTCGCGGGAGTTTCGCCATTCTCGCGAAGGAATTGAACGCGCCATTTTGAGACCTTGGCTGGCGTGAGCTTGTCCAGCTTCACGGAATCAACCCGATTTCGCCATGCCTTCGTCCCGCCTTGCTTCGCGTCATACTTGTTCCCTTCGCCGATTCCGAACACGCCAGCGGTAATTCGGCGCAAAGCCTTGGCGTAGGCGTCCAGCGTCACCGGCCTGACCGATGATAGTTGGCAGGCGGTCTCAATGACTTCGCCCACCGTGGGGCGGGATTTCCTGGCGTTGGCCTCCGGTCTCGTTTCTGCCAAGACCGCTTCCCATCCGTTCTGTTGAAGGCTGAGATAGATTTCCTGCGCCTTCTTCGCGGCTGTCGCCTTGTTTGCCGTATCGAGGGCGAATCGCCCCCTGCGCCCCTTGAAAGCGATCTGGACGGAAAAGGAAGAGCTTGGCTGTCCGGTAGAGGGGGAAATCCGCCTTTCGACTCTTTCTTGCCAGTAGCGAACATCGGTGCGAGAAAATCCAATCTTCTTTTTCATGGTGATAGCCTCCGTGGTGCATTAATGGTGCATTAGGAATCATCACCATCAACCTTTTTTGCAACGCAATGAATTCTATTGAACACTTCAACGCCGCTGGAAATCCCTTGAATACTGGGGGTTTTGTCGCCAATTCCCTTTCCTTTCAGTCGATCACAGCGAGCCTGTAACATAGACTGTAAATCTGCTGGATATGCCTTCAGAGGTTCGAATCCTCTCCTGCCCACCATCCCAACAATCAAGGGGTCTACACCAAAGATTGGGGGAAGGACCTTTTTTTGTTCATCTTCGGTTTTGGTCAGCCGCATTGAGCGATGACC
>JAGRPB010000109.1 GCA_020439945.1 Verrucomicrobiia bacterium | reverse complement strand
TCGCCCCTTGTCTCATCCGAGAATATCGAAGGGCGACAGGATTGTCGCCCCTCCTTTCAAATCTCCGGAAACTTCACCCACTTCTGTTCCGACGCGGAACTCTTCACCGTGGTTTCGATGAAGGCCATGCCGGCGACGCCGTCGTCGACCGTGGGGAAATCGTAGCCACCCTCGGGCGGCGCGTTGCCGTCGATCTGGTCGACCATGGCCCGCGCGGCGGCAAGGTAGACATTGGCGAAGGCTTCGATGAAACCCTCGGGGTGGGCGAAAGGCGTCCGCGAGTTGGCGGCGGCGGCGCCCACGTAGTCGTTGCCGCGGCGATACACTTTGCGCGGGGCATTGGCGAACTTCACGATGAGATCGTTCGGTTCCTCCTGGTGCCACTCGATCGAGGCCTTGGTGCCGTAGACGCGAATGCTGAGCGCGTTCTCGTCGCCGTTGGAGATCTGCGAGGCGTAGATGATGCCCTTGGCGCCGCCCTTAAAGCGGACCAGATTATTCCCATCGTCGTCGAGTTCGCGACCGGGAATGAAAGCGGTCAACTCGGAGCAGATCTCGTCGACCTCCAGCCCGGTCACGTAGCGGACCAGGTTGTGCGCGTGAGTGCCGATGTCTCCCATGCAGTTGGAGACGCCGGCGATCTTGGGGTCGGAACGCCAGTTGTTGATCTTGCCCTGGCCGTCACCCTCGACATCTCCCACGGCGTAGCCCTGGGGGTACTCGGCGACGATCTTGAGGATGCGGCCCAGTTCACCGTCTTTCACCATGCGACGCGCTTCCTTCACCATCGGGTAACCGGTGTAGTTGTGCGTCAGGGCGAAAACTTTGCCGCTGGCATTCACGATGTCGCGCAGCTGATAAGCCTGCTCGAGATTGTGGGTCATCGGCTTGTCGCAGATGACGTGGAAGCCCGCTTCGAGAAAAGTCTTGGCCACGTCGAAGTGGAGGTGATTCTGGACCACGATGGAAACGAAATCGATGCGCTGGTCCTCGGGAAGAGCGGCTTCTTTTTCCGCCATCTCCTGGTAGGTGCCATAGACGCGGCTGGGATCGAGGAAGAAGTCCTCGCCCGAGAGCTTGGATTTCTCGGGATCGGACGAAAAGGCGCCCGCCACCAGTTCGATCTTGCCGTCGAGATTCGCGGCCATGCGGTGCACCGCGCCGATGAAGGCGCCACGTCCACCGCCGACCATGCCCATGCGGAGTTTGCGATTCATGGTTTTTCAGGAGTCAGGATAGAGGAGAAAGGAGGGGGGGAGTAAATCAGCAGGCGACCGGCTTGCCGGTCTCGGAGCTTTCGTAGATGGCGTCGATGATCTTCATCAGCGCCAGCGCCTGGTCGGGCGTGTTGATCGGTTCTTCCTTGCCGTCGATGGCGAGGATGAAGTTCGTCGCACTCCGAATCCGGCCCATGTCTTCGCAGGGTTCGGCCACGATGGTGCGATTGACCGAGTTGCCGTGCTCCTGCACGTAGAGTTCGCAGGTGTCGATCGCGGTGGCGTCATCGCCATCCACGCCGAAAAGGCGCTCGACTTTTCCACCGGCGCCGGTGCCCTGGAAAACGACCGAGACTTCCTCGCGCTTCACCATTTCCGCCCAGGAAATCTGGACGTTCAGCACCTGGCCGGTGTCGAAGGTCACGAAGGCATGCGCTGCGGCTTCCACGTCGGTGATGCCGCCTTCGACGTCGGGAATGCCCCACGGGCCCTTGAAATCCTTGTTGCCCATGAACGTGTCGAAAGCCTTGCCGAGCACGTGGGTCGGTTTCGGGTAACCCATGAAATACATCGCCAGGTCCAGCATGTGAAGCAGGTCGATGATGGGGCCGCCTCCGGCGAGCGCCTTGGTGGTGAACCAACCGCCAAAACCGGGGATGCCGGTGCGGCGAACCCACTTGGCTTGCGCAGAATTGATGGTGCCGATGGTGCCGTCGTCGACATAGCCCTTCATGGCCATCGATTCGGGACGGGCCCGGTTGTTGAAGTTGAACATGAGTCGCTTCCCGGCCTTGTCGGCGGCGGCGATCATTTCCTCGACCTGGGCCGCGTTGAGGGCCGGCGGCTTTTCGCAGAAGACGTGTTTACCGGCTTCGAGGCACTGGATCGAAAGCGGCGCGTGAAACTTGTTCGGCACGATGATCGAGACCGCATCGATGTCGCCATTGGCCAGCATTTCGGCCACATCGGTGAAAACCTGGGGGATTCCGTATTTTGCCGCCGCCGCTTTCGCCGCCTCTTCGATCGTGTCACAGACTGCCACGACGGTCGCACCGGCGCGCTTGAATCCTTCCACGTGATAGAGGGCCATCCAGCCCGCTCCGATGATGCCTACCTTGGTTGCCATTGCTTTGTTTCTGGTGGTTTTGTTGAAAATAATTCGGGGAAACGAGAGGCATTACTTAGCCGGAATCGCCCGATTTTGCAGCCTTTTTTCGGGGAAAATCCGTGGGTTGCTACTCGGGTGGTGCTACCGGCGGATATTCCGGAATGGAGTCTCGGGCGGCCGGGGATGTGGGCAGTTGTGGAAGTTTTGGCGAGAGTCGGGGCGCGGTCAGCGATCGCGCCTACAGATTGCGTTCCGCTAACCGAATAGATGGCCACATCGTTGTAGGCGCGGTCGCTGACCGCGCAGATTCACGAGAAACCCGCTTCGTCCCGGAGGTTTCGAGAATCGAGCGCAAAATTCAGAAACGAATTCATGCCCAGTCGTTTCACGCGTGAAAATTCGTCTCGAAGAAAACGAGGGAATTCGAATCTTCACCACCGTAAGAGAATCGTTCAATCGGGCGCTTCCGACACTTCGGGAAAGCCACTCGATTTTGTCGTGGTGACATTCCCGTCTTCGTCGGCCTCGAAAACGAGACACTCGATCCCGGGCTTCGACTCGATGAAAGCGAGTCCCTTTTCCCGGCCCAACACGCTGACGGTCGTCGCGTAGCTGTCGGTCGTCGTCGCGTCGGGACCGATCACGCTCACGGCGATACGATGGGTCAGGCCGAGAGCCGTTTTCGGATCGACGATGTGCGAGTAGCGGACGCCGTCGATGTTCACCGCCTGCTGGGTGTCGCCGCTGGTGGAAATCGCTCCGTTGGCCAGGTTCACCGCACCGGTGAGCGGGTGATCCGGATCGTTGGCGAGAACCGCGTCCAGCGAACGAATCCCGATTCGCCAGGCGTGTTCGCCGGGCGGCGGATCCCCGACCACGATGTCCCCGCTGGCGGCGACGAGCGATCGGGAAAAGCCGCGCTGCTTCAGGATTGTGAGCGCCTCGTCCGCCGAATAGCCTTTCGCGATTCCGCCGAAATCCAGCTGCATGTAATCGGCGCCGAGGGTGACGGACGGCGTTTCGCGATCGATTTCGAGCTTCTGCCAGCCGGTTCGCTCGCGAGCCTGGGCGATGGCCTCGGGGGTGGGGAGCCGGTGATTTTTTCGCGCCTGGCGCCAGAGTCGAACCATGGGACCGATGGTGATGTCGAAGGCGCCACCGGTTTCCCGGGAAAGCGTTTCCGTTTTCACCAGCACGTGGAACAGGTCGGACGAAAGGGGAATGGGCTCGCCCGGTGGATTTTTCGTGGTCAACCTGACGGCTTCCGAATCGACTTCGTAGTCCGAAAAAACCATCTCCAGGTTTGCGATTCGGGCGAAGGCTTCATCCGCCGCTCCTTTGGCTGATTCATGTGCTCCGGCATCCGCCCAGATCCGAATGGTGAACTGCGTGCCCATGTGAGCCTGCTGAAAGGTGAGCAGGGCGGGGGAGTCCGTTTCGGTGGGCGGGGCCGTTTCAGTTTCCGGTTCGGACCGGTTGCAAGAAGCGAGGCTGACGATCGCCGCGAGGACGATGGAGGAAGGGGCCCAAAGGAGGGGCGACAATCCTGTCGCCCTGATGAAGCAATAGATGACTCGGGCGAAGGGCGACAGGATTGTCGCCCCTCCGTTCTCGTTCGAGTTTGAGAGGACCATGCGAATGGGAGCGAAGCGTTTTCGCGATAATGGGGAGCCGGGGCTCATGGTCTCGGATCGGTCAAGCCGGCCGCGCTGTTCCACAGGCGATCCATTTCTTCTGCGGAAGGATTCTCCAGTGGCCGCACGATGCGGAAACCGAGCCAGGAGGCGTCGGTGTGATACCAGATCGATTTCGGAAGTTGGGGATCCTGCATTTTCCAATCTAGGGTGGAACGCGTTCGAGCGGCCGAGCGGAGGAGTTCAGCGGTGTCATACCAACTCCCGCCGCGCGCGACGCGCGGATAGAGGGTGGTGGCGGGAACGGTTTTCCGTTTTCCACGGTAGGCATCGACGAAATACTGGTCGAGGCACCATTCCATCACGTTTCCGTGCATGTCGTAGAGGCCCCAGGGGTTCGGCTTCTTCGTTCCGACCTTCGCGTATTCAGTCCGAACCAGGTCGGGATCGTATACCGCATACTCGCCCAACTTGGACAGATCGTTTCCAAAGGAGTAGGCGGTCGTCGTTCCAGCGCGGCAGGCGTATTCCCACTCCGCTTCGGTGGGAAGGCGATAGTAGTGGCCGGTCTGGGCGCTGAGCCATTCGCAATACTTGCTGGCCGCGTGCTGTGTCATGCAGATGGCGGGGTGATCCCATCGCCCCATGCCGAAGCTCATGTCCATGTAGGGCGTGGTCGGCATGGAAACCGCATAGTGTAGAGGGTAGTCCGGCGACATCTGCTTGAGCGATCCGTCGGGATTACGCGAGAAATCGGTGATCATGAACGGTTCGAACTGATCCCAGGTGACCTCGTATTTTCCCATCCAGAAAGGTTTCACCGAGACCTTGCGCTGCGGTCCTTCGTCGGGATTCCGCCCCGGTTCGTCCGGCGGGCTGCCCATCAGGAATTCGCCCCCTTTGATGGCGACCATCTGGTAGGGCACGCCCGAGTCGGGAATCTTGTTTTCGTAGTCCGCCATGGCTTCCTCGGTGTCGACCTGAGCGGTGGCGAGGATCTTCTCACGGATCCGTTTCACCAGTTCCAGATCGTCCTTCACCTGGGCGGTGGCGTTCAGACTCCAGCCCAGCGAGAATGCCAGACTGAAGAGGGTTAAATGGCGGACCCAACCCTGTTGAATCGATGGAAGAAGGCGTTTGAGGGGTTTCATCGCCCGTCAGAATAGCTGGCCGGCGGAAAAATGAAAGAGGCGGGCTCCTCTCGGAACCCGCCTCCCAGGAAACCTGATGGAAAGCAACATCAGGGGGAAACGTTGCTGCAACCCGCCAGCCTATTCTTCGTCGCGGGTGCCCTGGCTCCAGATGTCCTGCATGGTCTCGGCGTCCGGCACTTCGAGCGGACGAACGAGGCGGAACCCGAGCCAGGTGGCGTCGGTGTGGTACCAGATGGACTTCGGCAACTGCGGGTCCTGGACTTTCCAATCTTCGCTGGACCCGGTCCGCGCCGCGCTGCGGCAGAGGTCGGGGGTGTCATACCAGGAACCGCCGCGGGCCACGCGCGGATAGAGCGTGGTCGGGCGCACGAAAGGATTCTCGGCACCGTCCTTGATGCCTTCATAGGCATCCTCCTTGTACTGATCGAGGCACCATTCCAGGACGTTGCCGTGCATGTCGTAGAGACCCCAGGGATTGGGCTTCTTGGTGCCGACTTTCTCGTATCCGGTGCGGGTCGCGGTCGGATCGAAAACGGCGAATTCCTCGAGTTGGCCCGGATCATCGCCGAAGGAATAGGCGGTGGTGGTGCCGGCGCGGCAGGCGTATTCCCACTCGGCTTCGGTGGGCAGGCGATAGTAGTGACCGGTCTGGGCGCTGAGCCATTCGCAGAATTTCAGCGCCGCATGCTGGGTCATGCAGATGGCCGGGAATCCGTTGGTGCCCATGCCGAAGCTCATCTCCTGGTAGGGCGTGGTCGGGCTGGAAACGACGTCGATGGGATCGGCGTCGGCATCGATCTTCTGCGGCGAGCCGTCCTTGTTGCGGGCCACATCGGTGATCATGAAGGGTTCATACATGTCCCAGGTCACCTCGAACTTGCCCATCCAGAAGGGCGAGATCTTGACTTTCCGCTGCGGGCCTTCGTCGTCGAGGCGACCGCTTTCGGAATCGGGGCTCCCGATGGTGAATTCGCCACCCTTGATGGCCACCATCTCGTATTTCACGCCGGTCTTGGGGATCTGGTTGGCGTAGTCAGCCATGTCGCCTTCGCCCTTTTCCTTGGTCTCGGCGACGATCTTCTCACGGATCCGCTTCACCAGTTCGAGATCGTCGGCGGGGCCGGAGGGACCTTCTTCCATGGCCGCGACTCCGGCGGGCCAGTCGGCGCCCTGTTCCACCCAGTAGCGGAGGGTCTTCAACTCGCTCGATTTGAAAGGGCCGCCCTTCTTGAGGATCGCCTTGACGTTGTCGTAGGTGACGCGGGGTTTCTCGTTCAGTTCATAGCCGTCCGGCCACTCGGCACCGCTCTGGATCCAGGAGTAGAGGACCTGCTGCTGCTTCTCGTTGAGCGGATGCTCGGGCGGCATCGCCTCGGGATCCTCGGGATCGTCGAGATAGACGGTGGTCATCCAGTAGACCGGGCTGTCGTTGGCGTCACCGGCTTTGATGACATCTTCGCCGTAGGATTCGCCGCCCATGAAGGTGGCATCCTTGGTGTCCATCCGATATTCGCCCTTGGCCTCTTTGGGGCCGTGGCAATGGATGCAGGCGCCTTCGATGAGGGGAGCGACGTCGGTTTTGAAATCGACATCAATGACCTTCGGAAGGTCCTGAGAAAGGGCGGAAACGACCGGCAAAACCGTGACGGCCGCGATGACTGGCAGAGTGGATTGAATTCGTCGCGTCATGGGAGTTTTCAAGGGGCATCAGGTAAGCCGTAAAGGCTGGAAATTGCAAGCGCCGGGTTTACACGTGGCCGCGCCAGCTGGAGGAGGCCGGAAACTCAACGCGGATCAATCTGGAATCGCCCGGTGGCGTCCGTTTCCAGGAAGTGCCCCTGCGCCAGGTCCTGCTCCTGATACAGAACGCCGCGGAATGGGATTCGGAAACCCTCGCGATCGTCAAAAAGTCCCGAAATGAAACCGGTCCGGGGGTTGATTCGGATGACAAGGCGTTCAGGGCCATAGAAATACACCCGATCCGACGGGAGCCAGGAAAGGACCTGATCGATGGGGCCGGGACTGGCAAGAGAGCCGCCTTCGAAACGGATCCAGGCGTTGTGATAGCTGTCGGCGTAGCCATCGAGCGAGCGTTGGTCGCGGCTCCGGAAGGTGAACCGGGAACCAATCGTCGGCTGATCGAGAGCAAACCCGTCCGGATAGCGACGGTCGCGGGCATTGGCGCCCTTTTCCCAGCGAAGCGTGCCGTCGAATTGGCTCACATCGGCAAGGTCGCGAAGTCGCAGTTCGCCGCCGAGGTAGCCGGAGCCGCGATAGAGCGGGATGTAGAGAGGAAGTTCGCCGTTGGCGAAGACGTTGGTGGCGCGGGAGACGGGCGTCCCGTCGCCGAGCCGGAAAAGCATCGCGACTCGGCCGGTCGGTGCCAGATTGACCAGGGCGATGCCGTCTCCTCCCGGTTCGCCGGCTCCGCGGGCGTCACCGGCGGGAAGAAGAGCGGTGTAGCGGCCTTGATCTTCGGGGGCGATCGGATTTCTGCGGGAGAAAAAGGATTGGTGGAGATCGATCGTGCCCGTGACGCTGCCATCGCTGATCTGTCCCGAGACAAAATGGCTCGGCTGACCCGAGGTGGCAATTTCCAGCTGAAGCGTCACGGCAATGGGCGTGTCATTTCGCCGCGGAATTTCCCCGTCGAAGGCGCCATTTTCATCGAAAGTCCCGCGCAGGATGAGTCGTTGTCCCTGAAACCAGAACACGGCGCTGAAAGTGCCCGAGGCGGTGAGTCGAAAACGTCCAATGCTACCAAGAACTTCCGCGCCATCGGTCATCAGGCCCGAAAACACGCCGGCGCTGTCCGCACTCGGAGAGGCGTCGGTCCGCGTCGGTCCCGTGGGTGGACTGCTGGGCGTCTCCTCATCACCGGGGGCACTGCCACGGGTTTCACTGCCGGGATAGTCGAAATCGGTGCCGGGTTCGATCAGGAGATAGCCGGCACGATCCGGGGCGAGGAAACAGCCACCCGCGATGCCCTGACGCTGAAAGATCGCACCACGGAAAGGCAGTCGCTGGTTTTGGTCGCGATCCCAGAACAGACCCCGAAGCATTCCGGTGCGCCGGTTGACGGTCGCGAAAAGTCGCTCGGGTCCGAAATAGGTGACGCGATCGTTTGCCAGCCAGTTGACGACGCGGTCGAATCCGCCACCGGGCAGGCTCGATTCGATCAGGCTCACTTGGGCGTTGTAAAGTTGGTCCGCCAATTCATCCAGACTTCGCTCTCCGCGTCCCGGCGCCTCAAAGAGAGACCCGATCACTGGCTGAAGCCGCTCGAAACCGTCAGGGTAACGGCTTTCCCGCGGATCGGCTGTTTTCGTCCACTGGAGTTCGCCGTTCAGGTCGCTGACACCCGGAATTTCGCGGAATTTCATCCAACCACCGATCTGGCCGCGTGGATTCGTCCGATAAAGCGTTTGGTAGAAAAACCATTCTCCATCCGCTGACACAAAGGCGCTTGTGGTAAATGAAGTGCCATCGCCCAACTGGCCGTTCGCTCTGAGAAGTCCATTCGTGGCGGTGAGAACCGTCGCCCAACCCGTTCCCTCCGGTTCGTTGGCCACGGGTGTGTCGGGCGGCGGGAGAAGCAGTGTGTATCGGCCGGCCCAGGGGCACGGGTTCAGCCGGGGGTGAAAGGTGGCCCGAACGAGCGTGGCGTCGGCGGCGACACCTGTTCCGTCGAGGGTGGCGGCGATTTTCCATCCGCCCGGATCCGATTGCGATTGCTGGAGAGTCAGCGTCACCGTGACCGGATTTCCGTTGGCATCGGAAACTTCGCCGGTGAACGGAGTCAGGCCATCGAAGGATCCCCGCAGCACCGACCGAGAGGCCTCATGGAAAAGCACCGCCGTGAAAGCGCCGCCGCTGTTGAGTCGGAGATTCGCAAATCGTCCCCGGAGGGATTCGTCGCCACGATCGAGAATCGGGCCGGCGTAGGTTCCCGCCATTCCGGGATCGAAGGCGACATTGATGGTCGGAGGCGTGTCATCCGGGACCACCGGGATCTCGGCGATTCCGGCGCTGCCATTCACCGTCTCGACGCCGATCCCGCGAATCGCGAAGGTGAAACTGGAAATGGAGGCATTGCTGACCACTTCCACCGTCGCCTCACTCACGGTGACGGCGGAGGGATCGAAGGTCAGGTCCACCGTCGCGGAATTCCCCGGAGGAATCGATGGCGGCAGCGCCCCGAAGTGATAGTCGGACTGGCCACTGCCGGCAATATTGAGCGCCGAAACATCGAGCGCCAGGCCGCCGTTGTTCTGAATCACCAACGTTCGGACGACCGAGCCGCCGGCCACCGCGACATAGCCGAAATCGGTGCCGTCGGCGCTGCCCGGCATGGTGTCGCCGTTGGAGAGTGGTTGCGCATTGCCGCTGAAATTCAGCTCGATCGACGCGCTCTCAGGCTGGCTTCCGTATTCGTAGGCGCCCCGGTCGACGCTGCCGTTGTGGACCCGCAGGTTGCCGTCGCGATCACGTTCGTCGGTATCGGGAGTGAAGCCCGGATCGCCCGAATCAATCGCCGGAGATCCGCTCTGCAGGTGGAAATTGGCGGAACCGGCGGCCACGAAAAGTGGATTGGTCTGCGGCGAATTGGCGTCGTTGCCGGTTCCCGATCGATAGCTGGTGAGGTCGTAGTAATACGTGTTCTTCCACTGCCACTTGATGTCGGCGCCGCTCGGTGCGTGGAAGAGATTCCAGTTCACCACGTTGCCCGTGTTCGTCGTGGCCGGATTGCCGATGAAAAGACCGTTGCTGTTGGCGAAGAGAATGTTGTGGGTGACGACATTGTCTTCGGTGTGGTGCTGGAAAAAGATTTCTCCGTTCCAGTCTTCGTTCACGTCATTCTGATAGAGCGAATTGTGCCGGATCACGCAATCTCGCGTTCCCCCGACCGAGCCATTGTAGCCGCCCAGAAAAATGCCGCCGATATCGTTCAGGTAAATGACATTGCTGCGCAGCTCGATGCGCTCCGTCCAACGTCCGTTGTGCTCGCTGGCGAGTTCGATCCCGATGTTGCAGTGGTGTATCGTGTTCCGCTCGATCAGGATATCCACGCCACCGTCCACGTAGATACCGCCCGCACTCTGGGAGCCGCCGCCGGTGGTCAGATTGCCGCCGTAGGCCGGATTGTATTCGGTGTTGATGTGGTGAACCACATTGTCCCGGCAAACGCCGTTGCGGGCCCGGTCGAGCGACGCAGAGGGAGCGGTGTCTTCATAGCCGATCAGGTCGATCCCGATGTTGTTGCAATCGTGGACATGGTTTCCGATGACCTCGAAGCCGTTGACGTTGCCGTTGAGAACCAGCGCTTCGCTCGCCCCGAGGATGAGATCGTAGAGTTCGCAGTTTTCGATGCGGAGATTCTGGATCGGCTGACTGCTCCAGCCGTAGGCGGCGATGCCGTGGGCGTTTCCGTTCGAGGTGGTGCTGCGATTTTCGATGTCATGGATCGTGCAGTTCACGATCGTGATCCCGTTGCAGGCTCCGGCAATGAAGATGCCCTTGGGCGTGTGGTTCTTGTTCGTGGTGGTGAGATTCCGAAACTCGAAGCCGTCGATGGTGAGCCAGTTCACATCGATGACTTCGAACAGGGAATCCTCCGGCAAATCCCCGAAATCCAGCGATGAGCCGTCGACGATCGGTGTCTCGTTCGGATAGGCCTGAAAAACGATCGGATTGCCGCTCGTGCCGCTGCGGGAAAAAATCACATTTTCCGGATAAACGCCGCCGCGCACCAGGATCGTGTCACCCGCATTGGCGACATTGGCCGCTTTCTGAAGCGTCTTCCAGGGGCTCGCCAGCGTTCCCGAGTTCGAGTCGGAGCCCGTCTGCACGCTCACGTAACGCGTCGCCGCTGAGCCGTAGACGCCTGACGCAAGAATCAGGAAGCCGACCAGAGCGGGCAAAAGCGGCGGGCGAGTTTGGAGGCTGGAGGAGGAGAGGAACAAGATTTTCCCCATAATTTACATCAAGAATGAGAAATGTGACACCCCCGCGTCGCATGAGGCCTCCAATTTCGGAAGCTGGACCAAAAAAAGTCCACCCCCTGAGACAGGGAGTGGACTTCGAAAATTCAAAAAAGTTGGCAATCAAATGCCGGAGAAACGCTCAGTAGGGCAGCTCGCGAAGGTAGAGATTCTTGAAATAGAGTTCGCTGCCGTGGTGCTGCAATTCGATCTGGTCCGCGCGTGCCAGCGGCTGGAGGCGCTCCGGATCCCAGTAGTTCTCTAATTCCACGCGATCGACGATCAGCTTGTCGTTCAGCCAGATCGTCACCTTGTTGCCGACCATGCGGATCAGGAAGGTGTTCCACTCGCCCGGTTTTTTGTCGGCCAGCACGAGCGGCGTGTTCTTCGTGCGCTTGTTGTTCCACAGGCTTCCGGAACCGAGGTTTCGCCCATTCTTGTATTGCTCGACCCATTCTTCCGGCGAAGTCGGCATGCTGCCATCCTTCTTGCGCGGGTCCCACGGATCCCAGATCTGTACCTGGGGCGTGCCGCGCAGGTAGATGCCGCTGTCGGCGCCCGGCGGGATTTTCCAGTCCACATACATTTCGAAATCGCCGTAGTCCTTGGCCGTGCAGAGGCTCTGTCCCTGGCCGTCGTAGGTGAGGGCGCCATCCTTGACGCTCCAGTGGGCGTTCATGATTTCATCGGCCGCCGCCTGGGCTTCCTTCAGGGCGTCACCCGCGAGAGCGTGCCGTTCGTTCGCGTTCTTGTGGGCCAGGCCCTTCCAACCCGAGAGATCCTTGCCGTTGAACAGGGCGCTGAAACCCGCCGGTGGCGTGTTGTCCTTGGGAGCCTTGATCGATGTAGGGCTGGGGGAGAAATCGGCCACCTTGATGTTGCGGAACTCGGCGTGATCGTTGTGTCCCGCGAGCACCAGGTGACCGCTCTTGTTCTTCATGCCCGGATGATCCTTGCCATCGACCGGCGTGAGATCTTCGAGGAAAACGTCCACGATGACCGCGCCGTTCAGGATCACCATGATGTGGTCCTCGATGGCGACGATCGTCTCGGTGTTCCATTCGCCGGCCGGCTTCAGGTAACCGGTTTTCGCCGGATAGATCCCGTAGACCGAGCCGTGATACTGCCAAGGTTTCAGCCAGGAAAGATGGTAACTCTTTCCGTCGATCTCCGCTTCGGTCTGGTAGCGCGCCCCGTTGTGATCGAGCACCTGAATTTCCATCCCGTCGTAGGCGGCGTGGCCATCCTGGGGAACGCGAATCCCGATGCCGTTGTTGGCGCTTTCCTCCAGCTTGAATTCGAAGGTGAAGGCAAAATCCCGGTATTCCTTCTCCGAGAACAGGTTCTTGGCGCCTTTCTCGCAGATCAGGGTGCCGTCCTCGATGCGGTAGCCCTCGACTTCCTGCCACCCCGACAGGTCCTTGCCGTTGAATAGGCTGGACCAGTCCGCCGATTCCAGAATGGCCAGTGGCCGTTTGGCGGCTTCGACGTTCGGATCGGGTTTCTGGTTCTGGGAAAAGGCGTGGTTCCCGCCAAGGGCGAGAGACGCAAAGGCAACAGCGAGGGCAAATCGATTCATGGCCGCGCATTGCACCATTCGCTGTAGCGAGTCACAAGTCCGCTATCGCGTTAGAAAGGTTGGATTCTAGCCGCCGATCACGGGTTCCATGGGTCGAGCGCGGTGAAGAATGAGCCATTCGGAATTTTCGTCCAAGGCTTCTTTTCCCAATGCCAGCAGGAGATCCTGTATCTTTTCGCGAGCTTCGTGAAAGGCGTCCTGATCTCCTTTTTCGACTGCTTTTTCCATGGCCGAAAGATTCCGTTCCAGGCGCAGTCGCGCGCTCGCGAAGAGCGAGGCGGCGGCACCATACTGATAGGCGTGTTCGGAGAGCAATCGCTTTTCGGCATAGGCGATCAACAGAGCTCCGCCGACAAGACAGGCGCCCATTCCCACAATCATGAAATCGAAGGGACCGGGGAGATTCTCCGAGATGCGCGATACCATCAAACAAACGGATACCGAGACCAGCGTCACACTCAGCGCCGGGGGGATCAATTGCCCGAAATTCCGGACGGCGGCCAATTTCCGTTTGCAAGGGTCAATCTCGGTTCGGGCATGAGAATGATGGGGAAAGACGCATCCGAAGAATTCGTCGAAATTCTTGAACTGAAGAGGTAAGCCGAACCGAGTGGGTAACTCGCGATTGGAGAAATATTGGATGGCGGTGTGGCAATGTAGCAATAGACCTGAACCTGCCAGCAGGAAAAACCAGATCCATGGCTCACTACGCCATTCGAATGTTGATTCTTTTTCGGTGGCGAATCCGATCAGAAACGGCAGGTGCAGGAATCCCGCCATGGCAATCGCCCTTCCCAATGCGTGTTTGATATGCAGTTCACGACTCTTGTCGTGGTGATTGCGACGGTAGTAGTGGAACTGGCTCGGATGGCCCTTGCCGGGAGGTTCGGCGTTTGCGTTTGGGATGGGAGGCCCTACCCAGTTCTCAGTCGCCAAACGTAACAGGTGGCATTGAATCTTCTGGTGAAGGTTGAGAAAATCCCTCTGCCAGTGTTCGAGAGGAAACGAGAGGGAGGAAATGGCGTTGCGAACCCAATCCATTTCCGTGCGGGTCCGCTGCATGTAGTTGCCGGCTACGGAACGCCGAAGCCCGGCCAGGCACCAGTAGAACTGAACGCGAAGTCCTTCGGCCAAGGCCCTGCGATCGTGATCCTTTTCCTCCCGTCCCGAAACGAGATGACCGAAAAAGATTGTCAGTCCCAGGCACACGATGGATAGCCCGAATAATCCCCAAAGAGGGCGGAGGACTTCGAGACAATCCGACGACTCCCCGTTCGCCCCGTGGGCGTTCGAAGGTTCACATTCATGGGACATTTCTTTTTGATCGCTCGGGTCCGCGTGGGCTGCCCCTTGCTCTTTCCCCTGCGATTCGGCCACCCATCCCTGATAGTCAGGATCGTGTATCAAAGGATGCCAATGGGAAAAGAAATGCAGAAGGACCGCGCTAAGAAAAGAGAGAAGAAACAGGCCTTTCAAAATGGATTCGCTGGTGGCGTGTAATTTCCCGGAGATATCCGACGCCCGTCGCCTCACCTGGCTGATCGGCCAGAGTCGGTTCAGAAAATTCATTCCCTCGTTGATCGCCCGTACGTCCTCGCCGCAAAGACCTGCCGAGAGTCTTGCCTTCAGCGCGGCTTCCAACGCCGGACCGCTCCGGCCTTTGGTGGAAAATCCCAACATTTCGTAGAGCGCGGTCGATTCTCGATCGACGGGCAAATCCTCGTTGAACTTTCCGAGATTGTAGGCAATCCGGCTGATGAGCTGATTGCCCCTTTCCTGCCATTTTTCGAATGCCCTAAGCAGTCGATAGGGCGTTGCCACCTTTTCCGATTTGGTCTTTTCGTAGATATCCGGAGCGGTCCAGCGATAGCTCAGGGCACTGCGGGTTTCATCGTCTTCGGGGCCGAGTTCGTAGGGGTGCAGGATTCGTAGCGGCTTATCCGATCTGGGTTGATTCGTCTCGGTTGCCGTGGCTTCGTTGTCGTCGGTTTTCGATTGGATCTGCTTGATCCGGGGGTGAAAGAGATGAAAAACCGGGCCGTTGTCCGCCCAGGTGAACGCCTGGGTCATCGGCAACAGGTCCGGCGTCGCTCCCTGTCGCTTGGCCTCGACGATCGCATTGGAGCCGGCCGAACTGCCGGAGATATGCCGGTCGTCGTAGATAGCGATCAGCAGATCACTGTAGGTAGCCACATATTCACCGGCCGCCTGGTATCGACGGCGTCGTTGCACCTTGTTCGAGCGCTCTTGTTCCCAACGCTGATGCGATGACTCAGGCTCTTCCTGCCCGGTCTTCGCTACCACATCGTCGCTGATAAGGACTTCGAAGATCTTGTCGCCGTCCAATTGGCCGAGGAGTCGATCGAAATCCTCCTGCCGTGCCTGATTTTCAGCGTCGGATTCTCCATCACGGACAAAGGTGGTCGCCTCGCGATAGATGGAGGGCGGAAACGGCAGAGGAGCACAGACCCGACCATGGAAATTTTTCAGCGTAGGATCATCGCAGAGTTCCTGAAACACCTCCACGGCGAGTGTGTCGGCGCCAGGAGCCAGGGAACTCAGGAGAACCAGTTCGGTCTTCTCGCCGACGCCCGCCCAATCTTCCAGACCTTTCAGCATGGAATCGGAACAGGGAGTCAAAGTGGCGATCAGATCTCCCAACCGCGGACTTTCTTTGTGATCCAACCTCGGATCCCGGTGATCATATCCGTAACGGAGAAAGAGTAGCAGCACGCGGAGTCGTTCCCGCAGCGTTTCCTCGCTTTTCGGTTCGGAAAAATCCAGATCCATGTTTCCCGTGATTCCGATGACGAAAGCCGGATAGTTTGTGTTCAAATTGGAAGACATCGGTCAGGAAATTCAGGGTGGTCGGAATGACGATGGTCAGTCGCTTGATCCAGACTAATCGCAATACTGTCTTCTCGTTCAAAGAAAATAGTCACGATTTCGATTCGGAGATCAAAACACCCGCCGCCGCAGCCAGCCGGCGACTTCTTCGGTGAGAATCTCCTCGATTTCCCGGATGGCTTCCCGGATCGAGGACGGGCTCTGAAGCCTGGCGAGAAAGGCCCGGTGCCTGCGCAGGCGCTGGCAGATCTGGCCGTAGAACTCCGCGCGACGGGAGGATTCGTGGAGAGCGATGATCCCGAGCGCGGCGGCGGCGAGCGCGGGAAAGGCGAAGGTGGCGAAACCGGAAATGTATCGCTGGCTGACTTCATCCGGAAACGGCACCGACCAGCCGAGTTTCTCCAAGAGGGTGTAGGTGGTAGAGACGAGTGACAGGGTGAGGGCAACGCCGAACAGACGCTTCATTCTCCGGTGAAACTGAATGGCCCGATGGGACCGCGGTTCGTAGTAGGCGATCTGCTTGTCGAGTCGGTTTTCCAGATACCAGTCGCGAAATTGAACCGCGTCGGGGGCCATTGATTGTTCTCCGTTGCTGAAAGCCGACAGGGCGAGCGATTGGGCGAGGGTGGAATAGTCCGGCAGGAATCGGGCGGTCACCGGGTAGAGGGGGCCGAGAATTGGAGTGCTGGCGGCAAGAGAGCGACAGATCTCCGCCACGGCCCGGGCGTGGATCCAGCGTTTTTGGAGAGCCAGCCACTTCACGCCGAGGGCAAACAACGATGCGGCGAGGGCGAATCCGAATTTCCAGACCGAGATCGTTTTTCCTTCCCAGATCAGAAGTGTACCAAAGGCGAGAACGAGGGAGGGGCCCAGATTCAAGATCAGAGTCAATGTCTCGAGCATTCGGTAGGCCGGAGCCCATCGATTCGCAATCTTGCTGGCGAGGATTTTGTGCTCGGCGAGCGTCTGGGGCTGAGATTGGGTGCGAAATGTTTTTCGCAAAACCGATTCGAGGCCCGGGTCCTCGAGAAGACCCGAAACCGGGAAGTGGTCGAAAATCCAGGAACCCGCCACCGGATCGCGAAATACGGTGGGGCGAGATCCTATCGAAGCGGAAAGGTCGGAAGTTTTTCTCGGGCAAAAAACAATTTCCGCCAGTTCATCGAGCCAGACCTCCGCGTCGTCCCAATCGGCCGGTGAAGTGCCGCGCCCGGGAAGAATGTTGATCCCAATTTCCGGACTGGAGATGGTGGTTTCCCAGAGAGAGCGGGTTTCTTTCGGCAGGGCGGACAGCGTGGCCGCCTCTTCCTGGGGGAGAATCAACTGAACCCCGAGCCCGGTGTTTTTCGCCAAATTGATCAGGTCGAGATCGGCCGCGGAGCGGGGGACCATGGCCAGGACCAGTTGGCCGCTGACGCGCCGCTTTAACTCGCCAAAACCTTCTGCGATTTCCTCGAATGAGGCGGGCAAAGCCTCATTCGAGAGTGCGCCAACGATCCAAACTTTTTCCACGAAGCAAAGCTGAAGGGATTCGGTCGAAAGGTTCCTTAAAGCGCCAAGGGCGTTTCCACGCAAGAACTTTCAGAGCGGGCGCGAGATTTGGATTCGTTAACCGGCTCCCATCGATTCGAGAAATTTTCGGGCGTTCTCGCGATGCGTTTCGATCTTTTCCCTTCCCATGCGATCGAGGTTTTTGGCCATCATGGAGAGACGATACTGACCGCGAAAGAAGGCTTCATGATCGGCGATGAACGTCCAGAAAAGTCCATCCCAGGTGTCGCACCACTCGCCTTTTCCGTAGTCGGACATCTTCCTCACGTAGTTGGAACCCGACAGGTAGGGCTTGGTCGTGAACATCCCGCCGTCGGCGAACTGGCTCATGCCGTAGACATTCGGCACCATCACCCAGTCGTAGGCGTCGACGAAGAGTTCCATGAACCAGCGGTAGACGCGGCTTGGGTGAAAGCGGCAAAGCAGCATGAAATTCCCGATCAGCATGAGCCGCTCGATGTGATGGCACCAGCCGTGATCGAGGGCGTGGCGGATGGCGTCGTCGACAGGCGGAATCCCGGTCTCGGCGTTGTAGAAGGCTTGGGGAATCGGTTCATCGTCAAAGTTCCAGAAATTCCCGTTCCGCATCTCCACACCGTGGCGCAGGTACATAGCTCCCATGAATTCGCGCCAACCGACGACTTGGCGGAGGAAGCCTTCCAGCGAATTGATCGGTACCTCGTGCTCGCTGGCGAATTCCAGGGTCCGATCGACGACCTGTTGTGGTGTCAGAAGACCAATGTTCAGCATCGGCGTCAGGACGCTGTGCCACATCACGCGGTGCTCCGAGCTGATCGCGTCCTCGTAGTCGCCGAATTTCTCGAAGCGCCGCTCGAGAAAGCGATCCAGCCATCCGGCGGCGGCGCCATGAGTGACCGCATAGCAGAAAGAATCGGTGGATCCGAAGTAGTCACGGTAGTTCTTCTCGACGTGGCTCAGCGCTTCTTCGACGTAGTCGTTGGAATAGGCCCGGGGCTCGTCGGGCACTTCGATTTTTCTCGGCAGTTTCTTGCGGTTCTCGTCATCAAAACTCCAACGGCCTCCGATGGGACTGCCGTCGTCTTCGAGCAGCAGATTCATCCGTTTCCGCTGAGCTTCGTAGAATTTGGCCATGAATGGTTTTTTGACCGATTCGAAGTGTTCCTCAATGAAATCGGGTGGCGTGAGGAACTGGGGGGAATCGCAGATTCGCAACGTCGCGTCATTCTCGTCCGCATAGCGTCGCAGACGTCGCATCAGGACGTCATCGACCGGATCGGCCAGATGAAACCTGTCAAAACCTTCCGTTCTTTTGAGATGGCCCATGTGATCGCCGATCCTGGCGTCGCGATCGTGTTCGCGATAGATGATGCGGCATCCGTCGCCTTCGAGCGATTCGGCGAAGGCCTTCATGGAGGCCCGGTGCAGGACGATTTTCTGGCGATGCATCTTTGGCCCCCAGACAGGATCGTCGCCGTAGATGAGCCCGTCCTCGATCAACACCACGGGCCGGTCGCGATCGATCGCCGGATGTCTTTCGAAAAGCTGATGGGGAAAAACCAGGGTGGCTTCGGACATGGTGACCTGAGAGGGTAGGGTCGTCGACTTGACCCTGTTGAATCGGGGAATTTAGAGCAATCGGATCGAGGAAAGTCCGCCATCGATGGGAATCACCTGGCCGGTCATGAATCTGGAATCATCGCCGAGGAGAAAGGCCGCGGCTTTGGCCATGTCGGCCGGATCGCCGACCTGATGCAGTGGGTGGCGTTTCTTCGATGCTTCCACCTTCTCTTCCGAGTTCAGCAATGCCGCCGCCAAGGGCGAATCGGTGAGGGACGGGGCGATGGCGTTGACTCGGATTTTCGGCG